>DAOTUA010000219.1:0-7942 GCA_034437355.1 Anaerolineae bacterium
ACCCCCTAAATCCCCCTCTCCCACAGCTTCGCGGGGAGAGGGGGACTTCTCATCGCGTGATTTAGCCCCTCTCCCAGTGCCAAAGGCACGTTTGGGAGAGGGGTTGGGGTGAGGGCTGAGTAGTTACGATTTTCACAGCTAAAGTTTTGGTCAAGCTTTTGCAAAAGCTTGTGGGGGTTCGGGGGTGAAGCCCCTGAGCCGTTACGTCAGATGTAAATCACATGCTCCAAGAGAAACTGTAGCATCGTGGTGTAGTAATCGGTGATGGTCGCTGGCTCACGGAAACTGTGACCTTCACCGTCATACAGCCGGATCACATGCGGGATGCCCTGCCGTCGTAACCCAGCCGCGACTTGTTCCGACTGTGCGACCGGTACGACCGAATCTTGCCTGCCATGGAATAGGGCTAGCGGGTCTTGGATGCGGTCAAGATGCCGCACCGGGGAACGCTCCCGGTAGATAGCGGCAGCTTGTGGCAACGGCCCCAGCAGCGAATCGTTATAAAATCGCTCAAATTTATGGGTGTGCATCACCTGCGAAAACTGATCGGCAACCGGGGCCTGGGCCACCCCAGCACAGTAGAACCCCGGCTGTTGCACCAGCGATTGCAACACGGAAAATCCGCCGCTGCTTTCCCCCATCACTACCACCCGATCCACATCGGCTAGCCCCTGTTCGATCAGATGATGTGCGCCGCTAACGGCATCCTCAACTTCCACAACGCCCCAGTTCCCGTGCAACATATTCTTAAAATCGCGCCCGTAGCCGGTACTGCCCCGGTAATTCGGTTCTAGCACAGCAAACCCACGGCTGGCAAAAAAATGCGGTTCTGGGAAGTATTTTGCGAACCGTTGGCGGGTGGGGCCACTGTGGATATAGACGATCAGCGGTGGACGGCCTTCGCTGGTGTAGCCGGGGTTGGTGGGGGGATAGTACAGGCCGTGAATGTCGATGCCGTCGCGGGTTGTCCAACGGATAACTTGTGCGTGTGCCAGGTATGCAGCCGGGATAGCGCCCGTGTCGGTGTAGTGGCGTATCTGTGGTTTTTCGCCCGGTTGGACGGTTAGCAGGCGGTCTGGCAGGTGGGTTGCCCCGGCAATTATCGCGACTGTATCACTGGCGTGATCTACCGCGAGTTGCTCCATGTGGGTGTACTCATCAAGATGGGCGATAGTTTCGGCCTGCTTAGTTGCAATAGTGATGCGTTGCAGCGTATAGCGGCTCTGTTGGTTACGCAGCGCATAGATCGTCTGGCTATCCCCGCCCCAGCCGATAGTCCGCATATCCTGGAGCCAGGCGGGAAGGCCGTATTCGGCGGGGTCGGTGGTTAGGCGGTGATGGCGGTCGGTGGCGTGGTGATATAGGTAGAGTTGCCACCATCCCTCCCGATCACTGGTATAGGCCAGATACTCACCATTCGGAGAGAATGACGCCCCAAAAATAGATTCGCGGTTAGCGGCCCCGGCTAGCACGTGCCGCCCCATCACAGCCGGCGATGAGGTGGACACATCCAGCGTTAGCAGGTACAGGCGGCTAGCATCCCAGGGCATGTGCGGGTGATTCCAGGTAATGACCGCTAAGCGATCTCCGTCTGGATGCCAGGCTGGGTGCATCACAAAATCGGTATCATCGAGCAACTTTTGCGGGTATTGGCTACCATCTACCGGGACGATGGCCAGGCTGTCGCGGCCTTCGTAACTATGGACGAACGCGACCCACTGCCCATCGGGTGATAGGGCCGGGGAAGCCGTCGCACCGAAGGCGGGGGTGATGGGGTGTGGTTGCCCGCCCGTAACCGGCACAACATACAAACGACCTTCCGCCCCAACATAACAGGCCATCCCGCCACGCACACAAAACCCACCGCCACCGAATAACACCCCACCCCCGACCTGTGTATCTCGCACCAGGTCACGCGGGGCGCTGTTCGGACCCTGCACCACCAAGGCCGCCCCACTGCGACGGCGCACCTGCCACACCAGCGCCCCGGTCCGATCATCCCATTTGGCATCGTACAGGCGATGGTTGGCGCTCATCGCACCAACACGGATCGGGCTTTGCCATAGTCCATAAGGTTTTACTTGCGCTGTCATGATAGGCTTCCCTGTTTTCGTTCCTGTCGCAAAGTGAAATCAAATGTAAATTAAAGCAAATGACCCCACGCCTGGGTGGGGTCATTTGTTTGCGGTTATACGGTTTTGGGCAAATATTTTTTTGAATAAAATTAAGTTTGAAGACCCGTACAACGTTTTTTCTCTATTTATGATTGAATCTTATCTTTATTTAGTGCAACCGTCAAGAACGCTTAATATTTTTTTGTGTAATGCGCCCTATCTGAGTTGTGTATAGTATACAATAAAAAATGTTCCCGTGCCTGTTTCATTTGATTTTAGTAATTGCTCAGGGGGTTTCGGGACGAAGCCGGTAGATCGTTACCTTTTTCGGATGAAATGGGAACAAAAAAACACTCGTGTTTGAGTGTTGTTTTTGTAGTCGGGGCGGCGGGAATTGAACCCACGACCTCACCGACCCGAACGGTGCGCGCTACCAGGCTGCGCCACGCCCCGACAATATGCAGCGAAGTTTAGCGGAAAGCAAGCGGGCGATCAAGCGTCGATTTCACCGGAGGCGGCCTGCCACCCGGCAAAGATGGCGTCCGCTAAGGCCGGGTCACTCAGCAAGTTGGCAAAGTGAGGACGATACGCCAGGGCTTCGGCCTGTTGCTGTAGGATGCGCCGCGCTTGTTGGCGGTGGTGCAGCGCCTCGGTGCGGTTGGGGGTCGCCAGGCTAATTGCATAGTGGCACATCCAGGTATCGCGCCCGCCGTAGGTGATTTCGTTATCCAGCGCCCACCGCAACGTTTTGACCGCTTGGGGCTGCCCAAGCTGATACTGTGCCATCCCGATCCACAGCAAGCCGCGCCCGTATAGCACCGGGGTATACTGCTGCACACTGCCGATGAACGTCTCGCCTTCGGTCAGGCATTCGTCGGCTCGTTTGGCCTGGGCCAGCCCGCGCAAGAATGACAGGTGGACATTGTAGCGATCATGGGTGTTATGGTAGTCGGTAGTCATTGAAGCGCGTAGCAAGACCAACCCCTTATCGACCTCCCCTAAACCGATACTGACAAGGCCCTGTGTCATCTGCAAAAGCGGTGAGTTGAATTTGATATGTTGGCTCAGGTCTTGGGCCTGGTTGACAGCTTGTTGTGCCAACTGATAGGCAAAGGTAAAGCGATAGAAGGTTGCCAGTAGCCGTAGGTCGCCAATCTGAGGCAGGATAGCGTTATTGTTTTTGTTGATCTGGTAGACGCGCTCTAACAGAGGTAACGCCTGAGCGAACTTCCCGACATCAATCAAGATAAGGCCCAACATACTGCCAGCGGCGGCGATCTCGCGGTCATCTTGGCTCTGTTCGGCACTACTGAGGGCGCGACGCTGATACAGTTCGGCTTCGTGCAGGTTGCCCCGCGCCCAGAACAGTTGACCAAAAGCCCGCAATACCGCCGCTTGTTCTACCGGGTCGTTCACATCATCCACCAGTTGGTAGGACGCGGTTAGCGCCTCTAGCGCGTTTTCATAGTGGCCCATACTGGTATAGGTATTACCAAGTGTGACCGACGCTTTGACCCGTTCACTGATGAGCGTGCCCGGTGAGAGTTCATTCATGAGCATGAGCGCGGTTTTGCTATCAGCCATCGCCTCGGAATAGCGCCGTCGGGTATAAGCCACCTGCCCTTTCAGCAGCCATAAGCGGCTAGCGTAAGGCAAGGCTTGCTCGCGGGTGAGTTCCCCCCCCAATTTCAGCCCGTTTTCGATCAGGTTGATGGTTTCGCTCATTTGGGCTTGTTCGTATTGGTAGCTGGCGGCTGCCAGGTAACTGCGCACGGCTTCTAGGGGGTGTTCGGCCTGCGAGTGGTGGTAGGCCAGCAGGCCGAGGGCTTCTGGGTACGTCTCGGTGATGCTGGTTAACCAGCGCGTCACTTGTTGGTGATTGCTGACCCGGAAAGCCCGTGGCAACATGGTATAAGCTACATCGTGATAAAGCGAATTTCGGAATTGATATTCGCGTGTGCCATCGAAGCGACTTTCCGCCCGTTGGGTAATGATCCCACGGGTAACCAAGTCATCGAGGTAAGCGGCGGCGTCTTTGTCGATGATGCTGCTGACGGCGGCATCCCAGAACGTTTGCCCGATGACCGCCGCGATCTGAACGACCCGACGTTCGGTAGGCGGTAGGTCGTCTAGCCGGGCCTGGAACACGTCTAGCAGGCCGTTCGGTAGGTGGTCCTCCATGGTGTGATACTGGATTGTATTGACGTGCCAGCGGTCGCCGCTGCTTTGGGCCTGGAACACGCCGTTATCAAACAACATGCGTAAAAACTCTTCCACGAAAAGCGGGTTGCCCTCCGCCCGTGTGATGATCAGATCGACCAGATCGTCCGGTACGTTATCGACATAAGACAGCACCGCGTCGATGAGTTGCCGTGTGTGCTGCTCAGAAAGCGGCTGTAGGGTAATGTCATCGTGCTGGATGGTGCCGAGGTAGGGCATTGCCTGGGTTTGGAACTCCGGGCGGGCGGCGGCGAGGATCATTAAGCCGGTTTCGTTTTCGCCCAGGTAGCGCAACAACTGTAACGAATCGGGGTCGGCCCATTGCAGGTTATCCACCAAGATAATTAGCGGGCGGTCGTTGGCCATGCCACGTATCCAGCGGACCACCCACCGATACCGGCGGTTGTCGTTGGTGGCGCTGGCGCTGCGGTTGAGCGATTGAATAAAGGCGCTATCGGTGAAGCCATAGCCGGCCATATAGCCCAGGACGGCGGCGGCGGCTTCCGCATTGGGGGATTCCCAATGTTCGGCGGTGTATTGGGTGATGCGTTCTTCAACGGCGCGGGTCGTGAGCGCATCCGACAGGTTGCACAGCGCGGCGATCATATCTCGGAGTAAGCTAAAGGGGGTTTCGTGGCGTTCGTAATGCCCGACCATCCGCACCACAAAAAACGATTGCGTTGTGGGGTGCGTTGCGAGTTGCTGTAACAGGCGGCTCTTGCCGATGCCGATCTCGCCGTAGATCATCAACATACGGAAGGCGGTTTCTCGTTGGACAGCCTGCATTTGTTCGAGCAGGCGCTCGATGATCGATTGCCGGCCTATAAACGGGATGGTGATGCTCCCAATGCGGCTGGATGTGAGGTAGGTACTGGTATGCTGTTGTTCACCCAAGACGAGAAAATACGGTACCACCTGTGTAAACCCTTTGAGCTTGGCTGGCTGTTGGGGGGCGAAGTTGAATACACTACGGGCACGCAGTTGGGTTTCGCTATCGACAGCCACGCCCCCTGGCGGGCATATCGACTGCAAACGCGAGGCCAGGTTAGTCGTAGACCCCATCGCCAGCGTTTCGGATTTGTCCTCAGTGCCAATCGTGCCGACCACCACCCGCCCGGTACTGATGCCGATGCGCACATAGAACGATTCGACCTGATAGGCTTCTTGGACGTGAAAGTAATACTCCGCGGCTTGTTCTTGTAGGGCCAACGCGCAAGAAACCGCCCGCGCTGCATCGTTGCCCCGGCTGCGCCGTGCGCCGAAGAAACACAGCAGGCCATCCCCAAGATACTGGCCCACTTCGCCGCCCCAACGGTTGATCGTATCGGCAAAGCGGCGGTGAGCCTCCCCGATTAGCATCCGCCAATTCTCAAAGCCGATGGCTTCTGTGATCTGCGTAGACTCGACAACATCAATAAACACGACGGTGACCAGCCGAATCTCATCATCTATGGTGTCGGTGGCTAGGGCGGCGTTTGGCAGGCTGGTTTGGGTTGTGCGCCGCTTGTCGTAGAGGGCCAATAACAGTTGGGTGTGTGTCTCTGGGCTGAACACACCGCGCTTAGCGATCACCTCGCGGATAGCGCGATTTATCTTTTCGACTTCGGGCAGTGCGGGTTGGTCGAGTGGCGTTGTGGTCGGGTCATCATTCATAGGGTTAGATTGGCAGCCACAGCCCGAATACGCTACCGACCCCCTCTTGGCTTTCGACCCGTACTTCCCCGTCATGGCGCTCGACAATCGACTTGACCAGGCTCAGGCCTAGCCCGGCCCCGCTGATAGAAACATTGGTACGCGGGTTCACCCGGTAGAACGACTCGAACAGCCGGGGGATACTCTCTGCCGGGATGCCGATACCGTTATCTTGCACCTCGTAATAAAAGCGCCCGTCCGCCACCCGCGCCCGGATGGTAATCTCGCCGCCGGGCTGGGTATATTTAAGCGCGTTACTAACCAAGTTTTCCATGGCTTGCCGAACCAGTGTCGGGTCTACATTGGCGCGGACAGACTCGTCAATTTGAATATCGGTATGTATCTGTTGGTCTTTCTGCTTGGCGGTGAGAACGGCGGCCTGATAAACCGGGCGCACAACGTCGATCATGTAGGTATCGGCCTGGATATTCAGCCCCTTT
This sequence comes from Anaerolineae bacterium, assembly GCA_034437355.1. Lineage (GTDB taxonomy): Bacteria > Chloroflexota > Anaerolineae > Aggregatilineales > Phototrophicaceae > DAOTTY01. The sequence continues at coordinate 6,467 of DAOTUA010000219.1, forward strand.
TCATCGATCTGACGCACTTTGAGCAAGTCCTCTAAGAGTGTATTCATGCGTTCTACCGAGCGATGAATGGCCTCGGTGTACTCGCGTAGCGGGGAGTCTGGCGGGATGTCGTAGTCCATCATATCCGCATAGCCAGCGATGGTAGAAAGCGGGCTGCGCAGGTCGTGGGAAGCAATGCGCAGCATCTCGTCTTTGAAGCGGTACAGGTCGCGCAGGGTGGTCACATCGTGCATGATGATCACATTCCCGCCGAGTTGTTCGGCGTTCTTCTCCCAGCGGGCCACCGTCACCGCATAATCGCGCTTGGGTCGTTCGGACCACGCCTCAAAGCTGGTTTCTTCGCCGGCAGCGATAGGGTTTGACAGCAGGTGATCGGTGATCTGCGCCATCACATCGGATGTTTGCGCGAAGTGCTGTAAAGACTGACCGCGCCCATCGGTTGTATTTGGCAATTGCAGCATATCCGCCGCACCACTGTTCATCAACAACACATTCGCCTGGCTATCGGTCACCAGCAGCACATCGGGGATAGATTGCAGCACAGCTTCTAGCTGGTGTTGCTTGGCAAGCAATCGTTGGAATAATTGGGCGTTACGGATAACAACCGTCGCCTGGTTAGTGATAATGCGCATCAGGCGCAGTTGATATTCGGTAAAGCGGTTGGGTTCGGGGTGATCCAGGGTGATGACGGCCACGACTTCGTTTTCACTCATGAAGGGGATGCACATCGCCGAGCGCACCACGCGCTCATCATCCGGGAAAACATGCCAGCGGTCGTCGGTTTCGGTATCCGCAACCAGCGTCGCGGCCCGATGACGCACCACCCACCCGGCCAACCCTTCGTCTAACACCTTAGAGACCACCCGCACCGATTCCATCTGGCCCAGGGCGCGGGCAGTAAAGATATAATCCCACTCGACCTGTACGCCATTGAGCAAGAACAAGCTGGCTTTTTTCGCCCCGACTGCCGAAGCGGTCAAGTCGATAACACGCTCCATCACTTCGTTGATGTCGTGCAGTGTTAGTAGCTGAGAAACTTCAACCAATAATTCGAGGTCTTTAAATGTAGGTGTTTGTTCTGGTAAGGGCATAGATATTGATAAATCCCTTATATGAATATTTTTGTAACTGCTCAGCTTGCCCCCCACCCCGGTGCTAAAGCGCCACCCCTCCCCCACTATCGCCGCTTTAGCGGCGGGAGGGAGGGGTTTTATCACCTTCGGCCATGTTCACCCTGCTCTGATCTGGGTATGTTCAAGCGAAGGAACTGATTTGTGACAACTATTTTTTGTGAAAATCGGAGATTTTCACAGCTAAAATTTTGGTCAAGCTTTTGCAAAAGCTTGTGGGGGTTCGGGGGTGAAACCCCTGAGCAGTTACATATTTTTTCATTATAGGCGAAAAGTCGGGCCAGCGCCATTTTCAAGATAACGGGTAACTACTCAGGTAGAGATTAGGATGATGTGGGGTTTCACC
>DAOTUA010000220.1:0-2125 GCA_034437355.1 Anaerolineae bacterium
ACCCCCTAAATCCCCCTCTCCCACAGCTTCGCGGGGAGAGGGGGACTTCTCATCGCGTGATTTAGCCCCTCTCCCAGTGCCAAAGGCACGTTTGGGAGAGGGGTTGGGGTGAGGGCTGAGTAGTTACGAGGGAAGTTAGAATTGTAACGTACTTACCAAGATAGTGAAATGCACCCTCTCGAAGAACTGGCAAAACTGACACTCGAAAACTTCTGGCGTTAGGAAAACCGCAAAATCAATCAGATGCTACATTGCATTTTTGGCAAGCGCCGGCTCGCGATCCGCAACGGTGAAATCATCGGGATTGCGGAAGTGAACCGTCCTCACAGACGGCGTAGATAGCGGCGCAAGTAACGGGCGGGATTTACCAACCACGCCCGGCAATCTTCTCGCTTTCCGGTAGGGTGCTAATACCAATGCCGACCATCGCTTCGCCCAGGTCTCGGCTAACATTGGCGAGAATGTCCGGGTTATCGTAATGCGTCACGGCCTCGACAATCGCCTTCGCACGCTTGGCAGGGTCACCACTCTTGAAGATACCACTGCCGACGAATACACCATCCACGCCCAGTTGCATCATCAGTGCGGCATCTGCCGGGGTTGCCACCCCACCAGCGGCAAAGTTCACGACAGGCAAGCGCCCTAGCTCGGCAGTTTCTTTGACGAGTGCGTATGGCGCACGAATTTCTTTTGCGAGTGTGAACAACTCATCCGCATCCATGTTTTGGATGCGGCGAATTTCGCCAAGCACAGACCGCGCATGTCGTACCGCTTCGACCACATCGCCCGTTCCCGCCTCGCCTTTAGTGCGGATCATCGCCGCGCCTTCGTTGACGCGCCGCAGTGCCTCGCCCAGGTTACGCGCACCACACACAAACGGAATTTGAAAGTTGTGCTTGTTGATGTGATGTTCTTCGTCGGCGGGCGTTAGCACCTCGGATTCGTCAATATAATCGACGCCGAGCGCCTGGAGAATTTGCGCCTCGACAAAGTGCCCGATCCGTGCTTTTGCCATAACCGGGATACTCACCGCGTCGATGATACGCTCGATCATATCCGGGTCGCTCATGCGGGCGACGCCACCCTGTGCCCGAATATCCGCCGGCACACGTTCCAGCGCCATCACTGCCACCGCGCCCGCTTCTTCGGCGATCTTGGCTTCTTCGGCGTTAACCACGTCCATAATCACGCCACCTTTGAGCATTTGCGCTAAGCCGCGCTTCACTTTATCGGTGCCCGTCTGGTTTCCGTTTAACGGTTTGTTTTCAGTCATAACATAACTCCTGTATTACACAAACTAAGTGAGCATTGTTCGTCATGTTACTTTCGCACCGGGTAAAGATGTATGTCCATTTAAGACCATTTATCCCAATATTGTTAGGGACGCGGATATCGACTCAGTTATCAATAAGATATTGTGGGGTTTCACATCACTCCCCTGTACGGATTTACTAAGGTTAACCGTCACATGATGCCCTCACCTCGTGCCGCTGGCACCCTTCCTGGTTTTGTTGCTTGAGTTCATCGCGTTAACGGGCTACACTCAGAGTATGGTAATCATCGGCAAAGGAGATGCCAACATGACGAAAAAACTACCCCCCCCGGATGACAACCAACCGGAATCCCCCAATTGGATGGACGATATACAGGACTTTGCCGACCAGGTTCTAGGGGATATGGATGATGCCGCCGCCTGTGACCAGGTTCACCCGGTTATCGCGCAGTGGTACGACAACGAACTCGAAAATGAACCCCCAGAATCGCGCCCGGCGGTTTGGCAGGCGATAGCGTGTTTGGCAACAGAAATCCTGATCGATGTGGATAACGACGAGGCGTTACAGCCGTTGCTTGATGCGGTCGATGAGGACACGCTCGCGATGTGGGTTGAACACATCTTGATGGTGGGCCGGGCGATGGAAATCTCGCTGCAAAACGGCGATCTGGACGATCTCTAACGTGGCTGCGAAAATCGTCTAAACTTTCATCTTGGCTGGCAAAATGGACGCTTTTTGTCCATTTTTTCATCACTACTCAGCCAGCCCCCAAGCCCAGCGCTAAAGCGCCACCCCTCCCCCACTATCACCGCTTTAGCGCTGGGCTTGGGGGCTGGGTGGCGCTTTAGCGC
>DAOTUA010000221.1:0-20680 GCA_034437355.1 Anaerolineae bacterium
TTTTTCTGGAAAAAGTGGTGGGGTGTGGGGTGAAACCTCACGATATCCTAATCTCTACCTGAATCGTTACACTAAAAGTTGGATGAAGCCTCCCTGCCATCGTTCCGAAATATGCTATGCTTGCTCCAATAAGATACAACCTAACGCTAAAGAGGTTTGCCATATGTGGTTACGGTTTGGATATGTTGCGGTATTGCTAATATTGCTGGGCGGATGCATCGGGATTCGCAACCCATTACCGCCGGACCAATCCCCGGTTGCCGTCCCTGGCGCACAAGGGACCGTCAGCGCCACGTTTGCCGATATGATCACCGAAACCCCGGTGCGCTATACCGTCACGTTCCCGAACTTAGGCGGTCAGTTCGTTTCGGAGGATTTCCGGGTGCGCGGCGATCATTTTACTGCCACCCCCACGCTGCACTTCAAGCCAGACGAACCGCTTGACATGTATGTGGCCCGCTTTTTTAACGCGCCTGTACCCAGCTTCGAGCCGGTACCGGGCAGCGCCGCGCAGCGGTCGATTTATAAGAATGACGCCTACTACGCGCACCCGGTCACGGTGGCTGGGCGCAATGGTTGGCTGGTGGTTGCTTTTACCCGAACGCCAACCCCGGCCAGCTATGCGGACTGGTTCCGGGTATTGGTGGAGCAAGCCCAGGTGCAGCCAACACCATGAGGTCGTCGGCCCCGATCATTTGCCAACTATTGCTGCTCGCAAATTCAGGTTAAGATACACCCGTATGTGTCAGAAACAGTAGAGAGATGTTCATTTGAAATTTGACGAGATTCACGGCGTGATAGCGGATATGGACGGCGTACTCTGGCGCGGCGATCAGCCGATCAAGGGGATGCAAGACTTTTTCGCGCTGCTAGCGGATGCGGCGCTGCCCTTCATGTTGGCAACCAACAACAGTTCCAAGACACCATCGGACTACATCGAAAAGCTCGCCAAAATGGGCGTGACCACCGTCACCGAGGCCAACATCGTGACCAGCGGTACCGCCACAGTTGATTTTCTGCTGCGGGAATATCCCATCGGTGCCGATGTGCATGTATTGGGGGGGGCGGGCTTACACGCCCTGATTGCCGAGGCAGGCTTCGCCATCGTAGACGATAGCGCCGAGGTGGTGGTCGTCGGGCTGGATGAGACGCTGACGTATGACAAACTCAAGCGAGCCACGCTCAATATCCGGGCAGGGGCGCGGTTTATCGCTACCAACCCGGACATTACGTTCCCCTCACCAGAAGGGCTAGCCCCCGGCAACGGCAGTATTGTAGCGGCGCTCCAGGTGGCGACAGATGCCACGCCGGAATTTATCGGCAAACCACACCCACCCATGTTCAAAACCGCGCTGGCAACACTCGGTACGGACCCGGCAAACACGCTGATGATCGGGGATCGGATCAACACGGATATTCAGGGCGCACAGGCCGCCGGGCTGCAAACGATTCTGCTACTCTCTGGCGTGACAACCACCGACGACATGACAATCAGTGATATACAGCCCGTGGCGGCTTATGAGAGCATCGCGGATGTGGTCAAAGCCTGGAACTACACCGGCGGCAAGCGACGCCGATGATCTCGCGGCGGCAGTTTTTGCAGGGGGCCGGGGCGGGGGCGTTGGTGTGGTTTACGCCACGCTTCCAGCCGATAGACCAACTCGAGCGTGACCTAGCGCAGATCGTCGGCACCCGTAATATCGGTGTGGCGGTCGGGCGTTTTGCCCAGGACGGCGACACGCTGCGCGATGTCTACCGCGCCGGGATCAACGCCGACGATCTGCGCCCGTCTGCCAGTTGTTTTAAGGCGTGGCTGCCCCTGTATTATTACAATTTTACGCCGTACCCCGATTGGGAAGATAGCCCGTCATCGTTGGTTTACAGCGCGACCGTACACAGTAACAACGTGGCGACCGGGCGGTTGATCCGGCAGGTGGGTAACTTGCAAAACTTCGGCAACGACCTGGAAAAATACAACGATTTTCTGCTGTATGGCCTCAAGCTAGAACACGGCATTAGCTCTTGGAACTGGCCCGGTAACCCGCTTGTTGGCGTGATTGATGATCGCTTTTCGTCTGGTGGGGACCGGGTGGTACGGGCGGGCGGAGATACGCACGCTGTCGGCAATGTAACAACGGCAGATGATACGCTCAACGGCTGGCGCGAGATGCTCCGGCGGGCTATCGCCACCACAGATAGTTATACCGATAGCCCGTACCGGCGGGTGGCGGCGTTGAGGGCGCTCCGGCTGTTGTCGATCCCTAGCATCCCGGAGTATAATTCGCCCATCGAACGTGTGCTGGGGCGCAGTGTGTACATCGGCAAAGATGGTATCCTCCCCGGCGAGGCCATCAGCACCGGGCGCGTGGTCAACGACGCCGGGTTAATCCCGATGGAAAACGGCATGATGGGACTCTCGTTTTTCTCTGTGGGCGAAAGCGAATTCGCCGCCATCGAGATTTTACGGGACGTGCTAACAGCGATGTATACAGCAGAGGCGAAATTAAATGCGTGAACTCCACCGCGACACGACCCTTGAGGACATGAAAACCTTACAAACCACCCTCAATCAGTTCTTTGACGGCGTGCGCGGGGATGATTGGTCCCGTAAAACGGGCAGCCGCGACCAGGACTGGACGCTGCTAGAAACGCTCGCGCACCTTACAAGCGTGATGAGCGCCTTCAATGATGCGATTGAGGCCGGGATGCGTGGCCAAGCGATCCGGGTCGGCACGGTCCAAAAGCGCGAGGACCTGCGCCAGTGGAATACCGAGACCATCGCTGACTTGAGCAGCACCCACACGCCCACCGAGTTGATCGCCCAGATGAACGACAGGCTAGGGCAGGCCGCGACTTATGCCGCCATCCTCACACCACAACAGGCCGCGCATGAAGTTCTGTTCCCGATCTATAACCGCCCGGCCCCGCTATGGAATTTCGTAGAGTGGCAGTTATCGCACGCCGGGGCAGTCCATGGTGCCCAGATGACCCGCGCCTTGGACCAGGCCCCGCTATGGGAACGCTTTGGCGGGCCGATGCGCCAACGCCAGCTAGATCGGTTTCTGCGGCACTTTAGCTGGGCCTACTGGCAATCGCACGCCCCAGACTTAACCGCCACGATCCATATGCAAGTGGCGGAGGATTTCGGGGGGGATTGGGCGCTGGTGGCTGCACCAGATGGCGGCGCGATGATCCCCGGTGTGCCGGATTCCCCCGATTTTGTGCTGTGGTTCGCCAACCCGGATACGCTCTTTTCGGTCTTTACGATGAATCTCTCGTTTGTTGAGGCGATGAAGCGCGGCGTATTCCGTGTCGATCACGGCGAGGCCCGCCGCGCCCTGACGCTGATCACGCTGTTTGCGCCATCCCCCCCCAAGCGGCACCTGTGATAAGGTCGGCTTACCCAATCGGATATGGTAAGTCATCCCCGCGCAGCCCCGCCAGAATATTTTCTGCTGCCCGCACACCGATCCCCTCTCTGGCGTCAAAAGTGGCGCTGCCGATGTGCGGCACAACCAGACAGTTCGGCAGCGTCAGTAACGGGTGATCCGGCGGTAACGGTTCTGGCTCCGTGACATCTAACCCGGCAGCAAAGATCATGTTGGCCCGTAACGCCACATATAACGCGGCATGATCAACCAACCCGCCCCGGCTCGCGTTAACCAGCACAGCGGACGGTTTCATTAGCCCTAGCTCACGCTCCCCGATCATATGATACGTCTCATCCGTCAGCGGGACGTTCAAGCACACAAAATCGGCCTGTTGCAATAGCTCGTCTAGCGTGCGACGTTGGGCGTTCATTTCGGTTTCGGCCTCCGGCTTAGCCGACCGGTTGTAGTAGATCACATTCATGCCGAAACCACGCCCGCGCCGCGCCACCGCCTGCCCGATCCGACCAAACCCGATAATCCCAAGGGTAGCGTGATGGATGTCTTGCCCCAACCAGCCCAGCGGTTCCCAGGTGTGCCAGTTGCCCATCTTCACATCGTGCATGGCCCTGGGGAGTTGGCGGGCAGCGGCCATCAGCAGCATAAAGGCGGTATCGGCGGTGGTTTCGGTGTGGACTTCCGGCGTGTTCCCGGCTTTGATGCCGTGTTCGCGCACGGCGTTGAGGTCGATGTTGTCGTACCCGACCGCGAAGTTAACAATCACCTTCAGGTTTGGGGCGGCGTCCAGTAACGTCTGATCGACTTGATCGGAGAGCATACACAACAGCGCGTCCGCACTTTGGGCGGCTGCCAGTAGTGTTTCGGGCGGGGGGGGTAGATCGCCCTGCCAGATGTCCACCTCGTGCCCGGCGTCACGCAGCATTTGTACTGGCTTGTCTGGGATGCGGCGCGTAATGTAGATTTTCATGGCTCAAGCCTATTCTTTGTGGTTGTTGATGATGGTCCGCGCTACCTGGATCGCCTGTTGGTGGGTATCTGTCACCCGGATAGGCGTCCCGATCACCCGTTCGGCTACGCTTAAAAATAGCTTAAAACCGGGGCTAGCGCCTGTTGCTACATAGCCGATAGTTGAGCCTTGCTTGACATCGCGCCGCATCATGCGACGGATGGCGGCGAAGTTTAAATCTGCGGCGGGGAGGGTCGCCTCGTGAAAGTCTATAATCAGAACGGCGTATGTGACGTTGTTGCTGTCATTTTCGCTGAGGGCCTGAATCTGAGCTTCTTCTAGCTCGGATGCTCCGACGGACCCAATGAACTTTTGCATATAAATTCCATCGCCCAAGTTGGTAGTCTCTAATGGCATGATTGTTTTACCCTTTGTTATCGACGGCCCGATATTATCCCATCATATCGAATTTCCCCAGCCGAAGCGATACCCCGCTTAGCCACCGTCAAAGCTGGCCCCGTCCGGTGGTGGCTGGACCGTGAACGGGACCGGGGGCAACTGCTCGCGGGAGCCATCGCTGCGAACAACTTGTGTTTCTAGCGTGAACGTCCCAACGCTAAGTTGCCACCAGGCAGCATAGGGCGCTTCGGTGACACTTGCGACAGGTTCACCGTTGATCGTGTAATGGACGGCTTGCGTATCCGGTGGGACGGCGGCAATCAGCCGAATTTGCTGTGCTTCGGGCGGTAAAACGGGGCTAATCTCGTAGAGCGTATATGGGTCCGGGGAGCGAACGCGATAGGTCGTATCGGCGGCGGCAGTTTGGCGCGTCGGCGGGGGTGGGATGCGGTTTCGTAGTCCCCAATCCGCTGCTTCTGGCGGAAGGTGCATATAGGTTGCTTCTCTGATGTAGGCGGCTGGGGTGGTGTCGTCGGCAAGTTGCCCGGTGCGGGTGTCGATGCGGTACGTCTGATAGAGCGTGTCCGGTTCGGTGGGGGCGGTCCCGTCGATGAACCACTCGCGGCGGGTGGTCGGGCAGGCGGCGGTGGGGGCCATGCCGGACGGCACGCAAACGGTCGCCGGCATCACGCCGGCGGGGGTGGCAAAGGCGCGTTCTGGCGTATTTTTGAGTGTCGCCCGCATCACATGATGCCAGATCGGGCCAGCACCGCTTAACCCGGTGGCGTACTTCATCGGGGTATAATCGGCATTACCGACCCACACCCCGACGACGACATCCGGCGTGTAGCCCATTACCCAGTTATCGCGGAAATCGGTTGTCGTCCCGGTTTTAGCCGCTACCGGACGCCCAATGTTCAGCAGGCTGTTGGCCCCAAAGCCGGGAATCCGTGCGCCGTCATCCGCGAGTATATCGGTGATCAAAAACGCGACCCGTTCATCTAAGACCTGCTCGCCGGGTGTTGCCCCGGCCCGGTAGAGGACATCCCCGCCTGCCGTGCGTACCTCTCGGATTAAACGGGGTTGCACGCTGCGCCCGCCGTTTGCCAGCGCAGCATAGGCCCCCGTCAGGTTGAGCAGGCGCACCTCCCCCCCGCCGAGCGTAACGGATAGGTCAACCTCCGGGTTTTCGGAGAGGGCCGACACACCGAGATCGGTCATCAACTGGATGAACGGCCCGACGCCAATTTGTTCAAGCGCGATCACCGCCGGGATATTGTAGGACGACGCTAGCGCCTCGCGGAGTGTGACGGGGCCGTGTTCTTGCAGGTCGAAGTTGGCCGGGACGTAGCTTTCTAAGCGGCGGGTAACAAACGGTGTCCGCACATCCACAATCATCTCGGCAGCCGTCCACGGGGCCGGGCGCGTTGGGTCTAGCAACATCGCATACGTGAACGGCTTGAGCGTACTGCCCGGCTGCCGTGGGACCAGCGCCAGGTTCATTGCGCCGCTGATGCGCTCATCGAAGTAGTCCGGGCTGCCAAGCAGGGTTAACACATCACCGGTTGCCGGGTCCAGGATGACGACGGCGGCGTTGTCGGCTTCAACCGGAATCCGGTTGCCGGTTTCGGTGTCGTTGAGCAGCGCCAACTCTCGGCGGACGATCTGCCGGGTGGCGGTGTGTAGGGTTAGGTCGATGGTGGTGATCACGTCTAGCCCCTGCGTGTAAAGCGCGTCGGGGTAGGTGGCTTCGACCTGCCGCCAGACTTCCATCACGGCGTGCGGGGCGGCGATGGGGTAGGGTGTGGCGGCGAACGCCAGCGGTTCATCGCGTGCGAGTGCGGCCTGTGCGTCAGAGAGATAGCCCTGTTCGGTCATCAGGCGTAAGACGGTGGCCTGCCGGGTTTTGGCGTTGTCGTAATTGGTGAGGGGGTCATAAGTGGGCGGTGATTGGGGGATACCGATCAGCAGCGCACACTCAGCTAAGCTGAGTTCGGAGGCGTTCACATCGAAATAGGCTGCCGCCGCCGCCTCGATGCCGTAGGCCAGGTTGCCGAAGTCGGTTTGGTTGAGCCAGAGTGCCAGCACGTCATCTTTGCTGTAGGCCCGTTGTAGCCGCAGGGCAAGCACGGCTTCACGGAGTTTGCGCCGCAACGTGCGCTCGGCGCGGGCGTGTGGGTCTAGCAGCAGGTTTCGGGCCACCTGTTGGGTGATGGTACTGCCCCCGGCGACGATCTCTTGCCCGCGCACGTTCAGCCACAGCGCCCGCACAATCCCCCGCACCGATACCCCGGCGTGATCGTAGTAGTGCGCGTCCTCGGTGGCGACCAGTGCGTTAACACAATGCCGGGGGATGGTTGCCAATGGCACGACGGTATGCCGGGCGATGCCGTCTGGCGTGATTTCGTAGAGCAGGCGCATGTTACGGTCGTAGATGCGGGTAGACGGCAACGCCAGCCCCGCCTCTAACGTATCGACCGGGGGCAGGCCACGCAGCACATAGGCATATAGCCCCGCCGCACCGCTTACCAATAACGTGAGCATAACGCCTAGCACGATCCAAAAGCGTTTCATCGGGTCGGGTTCCTCAAACATATTTCGTTGCTAGTAGTCTAGCAGAAACCCACCCGACCCGATCCCCACGTTAGGCTGACGGTTCGGTGATGCTCATCTCCATCACGCCCAACCGTAACGCCACATACTGCAAGATCATATCGGCAACGTCGATGTCGGGGTAGGCCCGTTCGATGCCCTTAAACCCCGGCGACGAGTTGACCTCGCACAGTTTATAGTGATTGTCGTCGAAGAGCAGGTCTACCCCGGCCACATCTAGCCCGACTTGCCGCGTCGCCTCAATCGAGAGTAGTTCGATCTCTGGCGTCAGGTCGTAGGCGCGGGCCTCGCCACCCCGCGAGATATTCGCCTTAAAGCTGCCATCGGTGGCGATGCGCTCCATGCACGCTACCACCCGTCCACCGATCATGAACACGCGCAGGTCGTGGCCCCGGCTGTTGGCGACAAATTCCTGGAAGATGATATTGACATTGCTATTGGTCGATTCGATCAGCGTCATCAGGTCCGTGAATTTTTCCATCGTTTCCGCTAAGAAGACGCCGTTTCCCTTGGCCCCGGATAGCGTTTTGATCACAACCGGAAAGCCCAACTGCCGCCCGACCAATTCGGGGTCTAGTGGGAATTTGGCAAGCATCGTCTTGGGGACGGGGAGTTGGCTTGCGGCCAGAATCTGCTGGGTGTACAGCTTATCCTTGACGGTTTCGATGGCGTGTGATGGGTTAATCACCAGCACGCCCAACCGTTCTAAGTGACGGATGGTTGCCAGCGCAAAGTAAGTGGTAGCAGACCCTAAACGGGGGATGACGAAATCTGGGAGGGCAACGATTTTGCCATCTAGCCGAATACTTTTGCGGTCATCGCGGGTGACGAGTAGGTCAAGTTGGTTTGGCCGGATAATGTCTAGCTCGATATCGCGCCGTTCGGCAGCTGCCAAAAACCGGTGCATCTCGTAGCTGTCTGGCTTGAGGTCCGCTTTATTCTCGCGGTAAAGAATCCAACCCTTCAATATGTTTGGCCTCTCTGTAATTTTAGGGTGGTAGAATGGGGGCAACCTCACCGCACATAATGAGGCTGATATACCCATTATAAAACGTTTGGGCGGGTGATGTCTATTAAATTTTGAGTGCGGGCGAACGTGAGCCGTTCGGGTTGGCTCATGCTTTCAGATCAACCCTGCTGCGGCATGACGGCGAACGTCAGGCGATAGTGGGCACCCTCACCGGTGAAGTCGTAGCTTTGCAGGTAGTCCGCGATGTGGCTCTCATTCAGAACCAGGTGCCCCAGGTCGTCATCCCCACTTCGGAACAAATTTCCCTCGTCGCTTTCCCACAGGCCAATGACCGTATCGCCCGTCAGGTTTTGCAACAAGAACCCGAAATCCTTGTAGGCTTCGGCGGTTTTTTCGCCCTCGGATGTTCTCATCTTATTGGTGCGGAAGTCATAATAATTCGTCCAGTCCGGCAGTTTCAGTTCGGCCGCCCACCGATACCCGGTATCCTCCCAATGAAACATCACCTTGTCGTTGAGTTTGATGACGATCTCATCCCCGTCTAGCTCCTGGTTTTTCAGGCACTCCAGCGCGACAATTTCCAGCATATACGCCATATTTCGACTCCTATTAAGTTTATACCTTCTATTCAGATTTTACCGTGTTGGTGCTAAAAACGCATAACCAAACCTGGGCAGATGCGCCCATTTCAGTTAAAACATACCATAAGAAGTCGCTAGCTAAGGGTGTCGCTATGTTGTCTATCCCAGATAAACCTTACATCTACGAGATTAACACCCGCGTCTGGCTAACGAACCTCAGCCGCCGGTACGATAAAACGACCACGCTTCACACGGTGCCCGATGCCGACCTGGACGAGATCGCCAGCTACGGCGTGAATACCGTCTGGATGATGGGGGCCTGGGAGCGCAGCCCCGCCGCCCGGCGCAGCGCGTTAAACTACCTTCACGAGTACCGCCCCGCCCTACCGGACCTCACCGAAGCCGACGTTACCGGGTCACCGTATGCTATCTACCGCTACGAGATCGACCCGGATATGGGCGGGCGGCGGGGGATGGCGGCTTTTCGGCGGCGCTTGGCAGACCGTGGCTTATCGCTCATGCTGGATTTTGTGCCGAACCACATGGCGACCGATTCCCCCTGGATTACCCATTATCCGGGCTTTTTTGTGCAGGCGACCCCTGGCGACTACCGCCGCGACGACTTCGGCATCTTGCAGACACGCGATCACTGGGGACGCACGCTGTATATCTGTCGGGGCCGCGATCCGTACTTCCCGCCCTGGATCGATACCGCCCAACTCAACGCTTTTAACCCACATCTTCGCGCCTTCATCACGGAGACACTGTTAGAGATCGCCGGGCAGTGTGATGGCGTCCGTTGCGATATGGCGATGCTAATGACCAACCGTGTTTTTGAACAAACCTGGAGCCACTACGTGCGCGACATGCCACGCACCGAGTATTGGCAAGATATTATCCCGGTCGTTAAAGACCACTACCCGGATTTTATGTTCACGGCGGAAGTCTACTGGGATATGGAATACGAGCTACAGCAACAGGGCTTTGATTATACCTATGATAAACGCCTCTATGATCGGCTGGTAGACGGCGACCCGGAGAAAGTCCGTACCCATCTCCTCGCGGACCATCAGTTCCAGCGGCGCTCCGTGCGCTTCCTGGAAAACCACGACGAACCCCGCGCCGCCGATACGCTCGGTATCGACCGCCAGGTGAGCGCGGCGACGTTGGCGTTTACTCTACCAGGGGCGGTGTTGCTATTCGACGGGCAGCTAACCGGGAGCATCGTCAAGCTACCGGTCCAGTTGGGGCGTGCGCCGGTTGAACCGGTCAATGAGGGGCTACGGACCTTCTACGTTAAATTATTGACAGACCTCAACCAGCCGATCTACACGCACGGCGACTGGCGACTATTGGACCTAAAACCACCCTGGGGTGCTGACCCCACCAGCTACAACTTACTGGCGCATGGCTGGCGCGATACCGTTGCCGTAGATTATCGCGTGATCGTTGTCAACCTGAGTAACCAGGATGTGCAAGGGGTGGTGGACCTGAGCGAATGGTTCGAGTTGCTCGATGGCAATTGGCGGCTGTACGATGTGGTCCGAGATGAGATGTACGAGCGTAGCGGGGCTGAACTCGTCAATGAGGGCCTGTATACATTGCTGGGGCCGTATGATTTCCATGTGTTCCGCTTCGAGTTTATACCGCCCCCCCTACCACACCCACCCACCGAAGGCGACGCGCTAGAAACATCCGAAACCGAGATCATCCCCCCGGATACCAACGCCGACACGCCCCCAGACCCGGCTACAACTCAATGACGCTATCCGGGTAATGCTCAACCTGCATGTCGCTATGCCCCTGCATCCGATAGCGGCGAATGGGCATAATATTCATGCCATAGCCGGCTTGCGCGGCCCACTGTGCCATATCTCGCAGTTGGGCCAGGCCATCCGCCATTTTTTGCCCCTCACTGTTCCCGAACCGATACGTTAGGAAAAACGGGTTATCCTCGCGCACATAATACAGCACCACATCCAGCGCCGCCGCAAATGCTGCCGGATCGCGGTTTTCCGGCAGATGCTCCAGGTAGCCGACCTCAAGTTCCAGGTTGCGGCGCATGGCGTCTAACAACACCGGGCGATGAAAGAACAGGCTGGCCCACCTGGTTTCGGTGACGGTGGGCGCATCCTCCGGCGGTTCGATAACCTCACCGTCCGCTGTAAAAGTCACCGTTAACTCGTAGTGTTCTTCTTCGATTGTCGCCCAGCGGTCTTTTTCGTACTCCGGAATCAGATCAAAGACGGCCTGCATCACCTCCCCCGTACCGTGTTCTAGGGTTTCTTTGCGCGATAACCCGTCGATCTGGTTGGGCGTTGCCGCTATCGGCTGGCCCACGTTCATAGTGATGCGCGGACGCTGGAGTCGGATCGCCTTGGCAAACGAGCCTTCTGTACCGCCAAAGCCAATCGGCACGACCCGCGCATTGCTTTTTTGGCTAAGCCAGGCGACCCCGGTATGCGCCTGGGTGACTTTCGTTTCCCAGATGCCCCCCTGTGGGAATAACCCAACAACCCCGCCCTGGTTTAGCACGCTCACCGCCTTAGACATCGCTTTGCGATCCATTCGGCCCCGGTTAACCGGGATAAACCCATACAACCGCGCCCAGAATGCGAACCGGGGTTCTAACGGAATATCGCCGGTCGTCAAGAACTCAATCGGGTAGGGGGCATAAGCGATCAGCATGGCGATCTCTAAAAAAGCGGTGTGGTTCGCCACGATGATAACCGGGCCTTCGCGGGGGAAGTTGCGCCGCCCGCGCACTTCT
This sequence comes from Anaerolineae bacterium, assembly GCA_034437355.1. GTDB lineage: Bacteria > Chloroflexota > Anaerolineae > Aggregatilineales > Phototrophicaceae > DAOTTY01. Next base: position 11,669 of record DAOTUA010000221.1, read on the forward strand.
GCCCGCACAAACAAGATCGCAAACAGGCGCATCATCAACCGCCAGATGCGACGGTACAATGTTCGCCTGGGAACTGGAATATAGTACGGGTCTTTCACCTGATTGCCTGTCGGGTTGCCTGCGATGGTAGACATACTGGTACACCTCGGTAAAAACGATCGCCCACTATACAAGAGGGCAACATACAGAGAATCATGCGTTACGGCATAAGCGTGACATCCGCCCCAAATGCGGAAAGCTGCCCGCCTTCCTGCGCATTCATCGTCACATCGACATCAACATAAATGCCACCAACTTGATGCACATCCCCGGAGTACGGGTCGGCTTGCAGCACTTCCAACCGTAGGCGTATCTCCGTGAATTCCCCGGCGATTACCTCAAAGTTGGTATAGGCCGCACCTTGCCCCACCGGGAGCGTGACACGCGCCTGGGCTGGCTCCGCATTGACCGCGCCAATTTGCAAGATCAACTCGGTTTCGCCAGCGGGGAGGCCGTCATCTAACCCAACATAGACCTTGGCGGCCTGGTTTGCCACGAACGGCTCCGGCACAACAACCGAAAAGTGCCGTTCGATAGGTTGGGCCAACGTTGTGCCGGCTTTATCGTCGGTGGGCGCGGTTTCATCGCCGCCGGCTTCGTCGTAAGCCAGCAGTCGTTCCATGAGTTGCAACCCCTTGTTTGTCAGTTGATAGCGCCGGTGGACATCCATTTCTGCAAATTTTTTCGTCACCAGCCGCTTGATTGCTTTGCCCAGGCTGCGGGATGATAACCCGGTTTGCTCGGCTAGTTCTTCTTCAGTGGCGGGTGTGTTATCCGTATGACCGAAGTGACGCATCACATCTAATACGGAATTGGGGAGCTTTTGAAGTTCAAACGGGATCTCTGCCATAAGTCGCCTCATGTTATGTGTGGGTTGGTACGCTGTGATTATAGGGCGTTCGTGGCATCCACACAAAGGGAATACGCATCATTACTTTTCAAAAACACGACCGGGGGCGGTTGGTTACGAAAAAGGTGGGGTTTCACCCCACACCCCACCACTTTTTCCAGAAAAAGTGGACAAAAAGCGTCCATTTTCATTGAAAATACCTCCTCATCGCTTTCTTTGCTTCTTTCTTTACTGGAAAGAAAGAAGAGAAAAGCATAAAGATAAGCAAAAATCCGCTATTTCACATGAGACGTATCGTATAATAGGCAAACAAGCCTGTATAATAGAATACGACATCAAAGCCGTTGCGATAGGGATTGAGCGTATGCGAATCAAAAGACGTAATTTGGTATGGTTGGGCATCCTGGGTACTCTGACCGGGATCGCGGTGCTAGGGCAGGGGATTGCCGCCCCAACTTCCTTGCTGTTGCTGGGGGCGATGGGCGTAGCCGGGGTTGTTTCGTTATTCGATGTCGAACCGCAACAACTATTAAAAACCATGCAAGAGAAAACCGCACGCGGTGGCAAAACCAGCGCCGATGCTCGCGAGGCCGCCGAACGCGCCCAGGCCAGGGGCAGCTATCTCGTAAGCGGGTTGCATCTGCTCGATATTGGCCTGATCGCGCTGCGTGATAGCTACGAGGGCATGGTGATGCAACGCACTCGCAATCTGTCGCTGGATGATGAAGGCGCACGCCCCTATATTACGTTGCAAGTCCCTGCGATAGAAGCCGACCGTCACGCCGATATACGCTTTGAAATCCTGGATGCGCACGGTAAAGTCGTCTACATGCACGAACAGCAAATGTACATGCGCGATGGGCGTATGGATGTCTTAGCCGATAACATGATGCCGCTGAGTAGCAGCGAGCTGAATATTGCCCACGGCGAGGGCGACCTGCGCGTTTACGTCGATGGCGAGTTGATCGCTATCTTAGGGGCGACCATCGCCCCCAGCACCCGCGACCGTTGGGCTGGCCGCCGGCCTAGCCGCGACCGCGACGCCGCCGACCGCCTGCAAGACACCCCCAAGCAGGATGATGACGACGCGCCCGTCTCGCTAGAGGACCTGCTTAAAAAACAGGACCAACATTAACCCCGGCTTGCAAGTTTCGACGGAGTAATTACCACTTATGAACAGTCGTTACGGACAGATCATCCTGGGGCTTTTCCTGTTATTCATCGGCCTGAACGCGCTCACTAGCGGCGAGTTCTTCGGTGTGATGATGGGCCTGGGTGGGTTCTATATGTTGGCCCGTCAGTTCCGACAAAGCCGTCGCAACCACCTACAAGAACGCGACCTAGACCGCGAATATGAAAATTGGCGGCGGCAACGTCAAAACCACCGCTACGACTTCGGGGATATGCACGATGAAGTTGATCGCAAACCGACCGCCAACGCCGACCGCGTGTATTCTCATGCCCTAGAAGCGGTGCAGCGGGTCGGCTTGGATGCGTCTAAAACGCCCGTCTTACCGGTGGATATTGGCGTGTTCGGGCATCGGGGCGATAGCACCCCCCGCCTTTACCGTACCCGTCGGGTGCCGATGGATGTCGATTACTTGCAGCCTTTCATCCAGTTGCGGCTGCCCAAACGAGCTAAGGGGCAGATCACGTTCGAGATTATTGACGATCACGGCGAAACGTTGTTCTTTCGGGCCGAAAAGCACGAACTCCCACGCGGGCGGACGTTGGTTGTTCCCTCGCGGCGCTTGCCGGTCCATGATGCGCTTGATATGGACGAGGGCAACTGGACGTTGCGCGTGCGTGTGGGGGATACGTTACTGGCCGAACATAGCTTCGGGTGGATCGAGGGGGTAGACGAGTTCGTCGCGGAGAACATCGCGGAGGACGGCGAGATTAGTAACGAACTCCGGGCGGCGATGGCGGAAAGCCGCCTGCAAAAGATGAGCCTGGATGATCTGCTCGCGTTCCAAGAGCCAGACCCGCAACAATCGAATACGAGCCGTGGGTAGAGCTATGCGTTTACCGCCTGGGGTGGGTGCCACCTACCATGCGATGAAATGGGCGCTGTTTGTGGCCGTTTTTGGGTTGTTCGCCGGTAATTTGATCGTCCCGGCGGGGGCGCTGTTTTTCTTAATCTTTAGTAACGGCCCCTGGGCCGGCATCCTCACCTTCCTGACGTGGTTAACCGGGACGGGCGTTATGCTGTGGTTGGTGGCGCGTCACGGGCGTAAAACCCGCCGCGAAGGGCGCGAAAACCGCCATACTCAACTGGCGGTACGGGCGGCAGGGCCACCGCCTAGCCTGGCGGCGGATTACGAGTTGATAGACATCGGCGTGAAACCGTTGCGGTCTGGTAGTCGGTTGGTGCGTGATGAGGCCCTACCGGATGACCTGCCCGAATTTTTCCCCAATGTCCGCCTATGGATGCGGCGTTCTTATGCCGGGCGGTTAATGTTTGAATTTGTGGACGATAACGGCCACGTCATCCGGCAATTTACCCGTTCTAGGTGGGCACTGTTAATCGCCGGATACCGCAACATCACCTTCAAGCAACCCATACAGCTAGACGAACGCGCCGAATTACCGGAAGGTATCTGGCAGATGCGCGTCTGGTTGGGTGATAACCTGCTGGCTGTGCATCGCTTACCGTGGTATCAGGCCGGGCAAGACGATGAACCGTCGGACGATTTCGTTTACCCACACGCACACGAAGCGGCGCAACAGGCCGGGCTGTCTCTGGATGAGGCCGCCTTGATGCTAACGGATATTGGCCTGCTGGTCACTTATGGCGACGAGCGTCCGCCGGGAGTTTTCCGAACGGAGCCAATCGCGATAGATGCAACCGCCGTGCAACCGTTCATCCGGCTACATCTGCCCAAAAAAGCGGTTGGGGGGGTGCGGTTTGCGTTGCACGCCCCCGATGGCACCAGCCAACTGGACCACACCGAGCGCCACGAGTACACCCCCGGCGATAACCTGATCGCGGCGGCGTCTGGGTTGCGTGTATCCGACGAGATGCCGTTAGATGCCATGTGGGAATTACACGTTTACATCGGCGGCACACTGATTGCCCGTCATCGTTTCGACTGGCAACGGAGCATCCCGGATGATCTGAACCCGCTAGAACACGATGGCGAGATCACCGACCGCCTGCAAGATCGGCTGATCGACACCGACGAGCCGATCAGCCTGCACGACCTGCTAGACGACCAACGCCGCCACCATTAGGGCCGCAGTACAAACGGTTCTTGGTGCTGCACATCCATCAGCCCGAACAGGTCTAGCACGTTAGCAACATCAACTTTAATGTGCAGCATCCACACAATCTGGATTAACTCACCCTGGTAGCTCCAGGGGGCCTGGGGTGTGATGAAGTTGAACGGATGTTGGAGTGTGTCACCGGGGACAAGCTGACCGCCCGTAATGTGATCGTGGTCTACGGTTTCGCGGTCACGGTCGCCTTTGCCCTGGGTTTCCCACCTCAGTTCAATATCAATGCCGTTAATGTTGATCTCGCGGTTGGCCTCAATGTTGACGACGCCGATGAGAGCCGCGCCGGGCTGATACGACGGTATATCTACCCCTTCCTGATCTTTGAAGCGAACAAATACATTGACTTTGCCGCCGTTATCCGATGTTTTCTGTTTGCGATTAAACACGTTCCACCTCCGGGAGTACGTTCAGGCCAAAATCTTCGGCATAGTCTAGCCAGCCGGGGAGGTCTACGGTGAGTTTCAACATCCAGGTGATGCGGTTATTGTTGGCTCTGGTCCAGGTGTGCATACTGTTCAACGGGATGTCGAAATCAAATTCTAGTGTTACGGTTTGCCCCTCACGGACCGGGACCATATCGCGCCAATGTTCCTCAATGACAATATCGCGGGTGTCGGTATAGGTGCTGGTCCCCTGGGTATACTCGACCCATTCACGCTTCACCAGTTGGATTTTGAGTTCCTCAATGGTGGTCTCTTGCTTGAAGCGGTGTTGATACTTGACCGTGAACGCTTGCCCGATCTTGAGATGGTTATCGGTGGCGTACACATGCGGGAAGTCCATCAAAGCACTGATCTTGCGTTGCCACGCCTGCGCCCCCAGGAAGAAAACCCCGAAGGCCGCAAAAATCGAAACAAAACACATCAGCACGAGAAACACGCCGTTAATCGTCATCAAGCCGATGGTGGCAATGATGACCGCCGCGCCAACCATCAACGCATAGGGCCTCACGATCCGCCAGATGACGCGCCCGTCTTGCTGGGCGAAGCGCCCCAACGTCTGCGCTACGCTAACGCGCTTTTTGGTGTCGGCACTGCGCTCTATGGCAGAAAAAACATTGTTACCGTCATTGCTGTAAGTGGTTAACTCTTTCAAAATCGGTTGCCCTCCGAATCTTATTTAAAGCGTAACGACTCAGCCTGCCCCCCACCCCGGCGCTAAAGCGCCACCCCTCCCCCACTATCGCCGCATTAGCAGCGGGAGGGAGGGGTTTTACCACCTTCGGCCATATTCACCCTGCTCTGATCTGGGTGTGTTCAAGTGAAGTACCTGAATTGTAACAACTACTTTTGTGAAAACCGAAGATTTTCACGGCTAAAGTTTGGTCAGGCTTTTGCAAAAGCTTGACGGGGTTCGGGGGTGAGGACCCTGAGCAATTACTCTAAAACAAGTGTAATCCATTGAGGCGACTCTGCACAAATCTTCTCAAGATGCGGAACTTTGGTTATAGTGAAACGGGGTTAGGTATGAAAGGGTACAAGGGTATCGGTGGCCTGACCAAAGATGGCGTCATCCCTGGCGTACCGCGATGCCCCTGCCGTGACAAACGCGCACGATCCCTAATCACAACAAAGGAGTTTTACTGATGGCAGAAATTTCAGTTGCAATCCTGGGCCTGGGGCGGCTTGGCGGCTCGGTCGGGCTAGCGTTGGCCCGCTACAACGCCGAACCAGATGCTAAGAATCATTTTGACATCACCGGCTTTGATAGCCACCCGTCTATCCGCACCGAAGCTAAAAAACTGGGCGCGATCCCGACGACAATCGCCTCCCTGATTACTGCCGTCGAAGACAAAGACGTGATCGTCATGGCGCTGCCCTACGCCGAAACGCGCCGTACCTTCCGAGAAATGGCCGCTAGGTTGCGCGATGGGGCCGTCGTGCTAGACCTATCCCCCCTCAAGCAACCGTCGATGGCTTGGGCGGCGGAATACTTCCCGCCGGAAGTGTATCTCGTCGGGGCGACGGCGGTTATCAACCCGGCGCTGCTGTGGGACGGCCTGGACGACATCCACCACGCCCGCGCCGATCTGTTCGATGATGGCGATTTCCTGCTGGCCCCATCCCCTAGCGCCGCACCAGATGCCGTCGAACTGGTGACACAACTCACCGAGTTAATCGGGGCAGGGGCGCACTTTATAGACCCCGCCGAACATGACGGCCTGGTGGCGGCGACGGAGGGCATCCCGGCGGTGTTGGGGGCGGTTGCGTTCCGGGCGATGATAGCTCGCAAAGGTTGGACTGAGGCCCGGCGGTTAACCAATCCAAATTTCGGACGGCTGACACATCATCTGCTAGACACCCACCCGGACGATCTGCGCGACCAGTTGCTCAACAACCGCGAGAATATCGTTAGCCAACTCGATACGCTGCTCCCGCTGCTAACCGAGTTCCGCGACCTACTCGCAGAAAACGACCGCGACAGCATCGAGGCAACCCTGGTCAATAGCGCGGATCGTTATCAGCGATGGCTAGGCAATCGTACCAACGGCAAATGGGACGTAGACCAAAGCAACGACAATGTTGATATTGGCAACACCCTGCTAAGCGGGATGCTCGGTGGGTTCCTGGCGGATAAACTCCAGGGCAAAGATACCCGTGACGACACATAGGCGATCCCGGTCAACTTCTCAGGTCACGTTCAGCTATGGTTTAATCTGTGCTAGGCATTCCCTGCTATATTTAGATTAGTTATGTTGTTACTGACAGATCGGGGATTGATTCTATGCGTTTACGAGAGGGACTGCTCCCACTCATATGGATAGTAGCTATAGTCGGCGGTGTCATGCTGGTAGGTACACAAACCTTCCGGGCATTGAATCCACCTGCCACATCTTCAGATCAACCCTACATCGGCATACGTTTCACCCCACTAGACCCGCTTGGCGTGCGGGTTAACGATGTACTGGCCGATAGCCCGGCTGCCGAAGCTGGGCTACAACCCGGTGATCTGATCTATACGCTAGATGGAATGTATATCGACGGTAACGCCTTGCTCAAGCGATTGTCTGGTTATATGCCGCATGATGTGATTATCCTAGGGGTGCAACGCAATAACCAGGAACATCACGTCTCGGTTTTGTTGCGCTCTCGCCCAGAAGAACCCCCGCAACTTACCCAACTGATGTCACTAGAAGCGGCCCGCAATGGATTCCACTTATCTAATGTGGCTTACCTCCCAGAAAAACAAGCCTGGCAAGTGGCTGATATTCCGCTTGGAAGCACGCTCTATACAGTTGGCTTACGTGAGGGGGATATCATCACGCATGTTGACGGGCGTCGGGTCGATGAACAGTCCCATACGCACATTGTCGCCGCGACGATGGTCACAGAGACAACTTATCTAACCGTATTACGCGGCGATACCGTGCATCAGTTGCAAGTCCCGGCACTGATGACGCGGCTAATGTTCATAGACGCCGAACCCACTGCCGTCCCCCTCACAGAATAGCGGCCTGATGGCTAAGCTAGCGGGGTTTCACCCCACCCCTTTTTCCAGAAAAAGTGGACAAAAAGCTTCCATTTTGTCATCCAAAAAAGAAAACCAAAGTGCGAAGGTGACTGACGATTTCACATCTGGCGTCAAATGATCGCTTAGGTGTCGGCGGGGGGGTATTCGATCTCAGTCAGGGCCGCTTTGATCTGATCCCAGGAGGCCGGGGCTTCCCATTGTACGGTAACCTGTTTGCTTTCCAACTCGCCCGAGACGGCTTGCACGCCGCTAATCTCGCTGACTTCGCCTTCAACTGCGCGCACGCACCCCTCACAACCGATATTCGGGACCGTGAATGTTTTGCTTTCCATGGGCGATAAACTCCGTAACGTATTTCCGATAGGGTACATGGATTATAGCAGAGCTTACACATGCCCGACTAGCCTAGTCGGTTTGGTAGATAGGACTTTTGCAAAGTTACATGGCTGAATGTTGAGCGCGGCCCAAACCCGTCACTTTTTGAAAAAAATGAACAAAAACTTATCATTTCGGACGCTTTGCGTCCGAAAAACACGGGTGCAAAGGGTGCCAACCCTTTGCAGGGAGCGGGGGCAGCCTCCCCGCGCTGTGAAAACTCGACTTTGCAATAGCCCTGGATTGGTGGATAGCGGGATGTGATCAACCAGAACGGGTGCTGGTTGTCTGCTTTTCAGCGGATGAACGCGAGAGGGGTTTCAGCTCAAGATAGAGCCGGGTTAAGCAAGTGTGGCCCGATGTGGCTGTTTAGGTGGCATACGACAGTTTTTGGGTGGTCTGTAAACACGCAATCAGTAGGTCGGAGGATGTCATAATGCCAACAAGTGTTTCTTCAATCATCACCGGTAAAGCGTGGATGTGATGCCGGTACATGAGTTGCGCGGCCAGGAATACATCTTGTGTCGGGTCGGTTACAATGGGGGCATTTACCATAATATCCCGTAGTTGGGCGGTGCTGTGGGGGATGTCGTCGGTTACGTCTAGCAAACCAAGTTGCACCCGGCAATCATCTAGTGAAACGATGCCCACTAAATGCCCACTCACGCTAATTATTGGCAGATGTTTAAAACCGTTGTCTCGCATGATGGCAAACCCCGCTGTAACACGCTCGGTTGGTAACGCCGTGATCGGATGATGCGTCATAATCTCGCTGACTCGCATGGCTACCAGTACCTTTCAAATTCTGGGGCGTTTAAGTTATATCCATTATGGCATAGATACCCGCTAGGCGTATGCTCTCAAATATCATTCGGCGGCATGACATATGTGACGGCTTGCCAAGATCGACGCGATATTTGCCTGGGACAACCGCCTATGGCAACAATAGCCAAAAAAGGGTAACTGCTCAGCTTGCCCCCCACCCCGGCGCTAAAGCG
>DAOTUA010000222.1:0-4931 GCA_034437355.1 Anaerolineae bacterium
ACATCGTAGGGAAAGTGTACATGGCCTGGGCCGCTTGCACAGCGGTATCTTTTCAAAGTGGTTTGAACTCTGGTAAAATGCCCGCGCATTGTCATTGAGAGATACATTTCAAACACAGTTCTTTAGATAAAGGGCCTAGGTTTATGATGAGAAAATTTTTTGCGGTTTTACTCGGCGCGATGGCGCTGCTGGTGAGCGTTGGTGCGGTGGGTGCCCAGGCGGGCGTCCTGACAACAGTTGCTAACGATACCCGTTTACGGACCGGACCGGGCACCGAATGGCGCATCCTGACCACCGTCCCGACCGGAACCCCCGTCCAGTTAGACGCCCGCGACGGCACCAATAACTTTTGGGTGCGTGGGGCGATCCCAGATGGTCAGATCGGTTGGATGGCGTCCGTCGGTTTAGCTGTCAGCGAAGCGGAACTCAACAGCCTGCCGATCAAACTGCCGGATGAGCCGTTCGCATTGGCGGCCCCTGCCGCGAATGCCGCCGCGCCGAGTTCGGGCGACAGCCCCGCCGCCGCACCGGTACCGGATACTGCCCCGCCCCCGGTGGCCCCGTCCGCTAGCCTGGCCCCGATGCGCGGCTTTCAATATGGCGGGCACGTTTCCGCGTTCGATTCGGTCGCGGTCGGGTGGATGCAGCGTGCTGGGATGACCTGGGCCAAGAAGCAAATTCGATACAATGATGGCATGAGCGCGGATGAGGTTTCGTGGGTGATTGCCGACGCCCACGCCAAGGGCTTTCGGATTCTGCTCGGCGTAGTCGGCTACCCGAACGAGATCAACGCGCCGGGCTATAACGACCGCTACGCCGCTTTCGTGCAGGGCTTAGCGGCAGCCGGGGCCGATGGGATTGAGGTCTGGAATGAGCCGAACATCGACCGTGAGTGGCCCAACGGGCAGATCAGCCCAAGCATGTACACCGCTCTACTCGCGGCAGCCTACAACGGCATCAAAGCCGGTAATCCGTCTACGATGGTGGTTGGCGGTGCCCCCGCCCCGACCGGGTTCTTTGGGGGATGTAGCGGCATCGGCTGCGATGATATTTTCTTCATCGCTGGGATGCGTGACGCCGGCGCTGCCCGTTATATGGATTGCATGGGCGTCCATTATAATGAGGGGATTCTGCCACCGACCGCCCGGTCTGGTGATCCACGCGGCAGCAGCAATTACTATACGCGCTACTTCCAACCGATGATCGAAACGTACAGCAACGCCTTCGGTGGGGCGGTGCCGTTATGCTTTACGGAAGTCGGGTATCTCTCGCCGCAGGGGTACGGCCCGCTGCCGGGTGGGTTTGCGTGGGCCGGTAACGTGACGGTGGCGCAGCAGGCCGCCTGGTTAGACCAAGCTATGACGATTGCCCAGCGTAGCGGGCGCGTCCGGTTGATGATCGTCTGGAATGTCGATTTTAAGGGCTACGGTGCCGATCCGGTTGGCGGGTATGCCATCATCCGCCCGGACCTGAGTTGTCCGGCCTGTGAAGCACTCGGTAATTAGCCGCAGCGCACGCCCGCCGGGGGATGAAGTGCGCCCCCCGGCCCGACGATAACCCGTCGCTGGCGCTTTCAGCCTCTTAACCGGGTGATGTTTCCGGCATAATGGGCCGCATGTTGTCAAATGAATCAGGAGCCGCTATGTCCGAATTACAAGGCGAAAACGTGCCTAGCTTTGAACGCGACCGCGCCAGGCCACAAGCCCCCCCACCCCCTAAACGCGGGTTCGGGTGTTTGTTGCCGTTTTTCGCTGCGCTGTTGTTTGCGGTGATCCTGGTTGGGGTGGCGCTGGTATTGCCGCCGTTCAATCTGTTAGATCGGCTGACGGGTCCGCAGTACGTCACACTAGACGGACAAAATAACGCGGTTCGCTCCCCGGACCAGGCGCTAACGCTGATCCTCAACCCGGATGACGTGGGCGGTGAGTTCGGCGTGGCGCTCAATAGTATCCCTGCCGCCACTTACCGCGAAAGCTCGGCGGCGCAACTCCCGGCGAATATCACGCTGAGTAGCCCGGTCTATACCATCGACACAACCGGGGCCGCGCCGGGGTCTTTCACGCTCAGCCTGACCTTACCCGATACACCGCCTAATTTAGATTTGCTAGACCTGTACGCCTGGGATGGGGCCGCCTGGCGCTTTTTCCCGTCGCAGCCCGTAGACGAAACGACCGTCATCACCAAAGCAGACACGCTCCCGCAACAAGTCGCGTTGTTCACCGCCCAACCTACCCGCGCCCCGTTGGTGTTGGTCTCGGTTGGCATTACCCAGACACTCATGCCAGACGTTGCCGGGGTCGCGAGTATTGTCACACCGGGCGGTGTGCAGCCGACGCTCAGCGGGGCCGTCACGGGTAGCCTGGCGGCGGGTGTCCAACAGAACGCCGGGTATCCGGTGATGCCAGTCACCCGCAACTATGTTGACCCGCGCGCACTAGATGTGGAGACCGTCAGCACGCTGGTAACCAACCCCGGACTACGCCAACAACACATCCGCGAACTGGTCACGTTTGCGAGTGCTTACGATGGCCTGTTCGTAGATTATCGTGATGTGCCAGATGAACACCGGGCCGCCTTCACCGCTTTTGTGACGGACCTCGGCGTGGCGCTGCGGGCGCGGAATTTACGGTTCGGTGTGGTGGTCCCCCCTGCCCAGAACACAAGCGGAGCCTGGGAAACCGGGGCCTACGACTGGCGGGCAATTGGGCAGGCGGCGGATTACGTTCAGCTGGACCTAGAACGGGTGGACCCGACCATGTTTGCGCCGGGCCGTGATCGGCTGGTGGAAGCGATGCTACGCTGGGGTACGGGTGAGGTTAGCCGCTATAAGTTGCTACTTGGCCTGTCTGCACAGTCCCAGTTACAGGCATCCGGCGGATTTACGCGAATCGGGTATAGCGAAGCGTTGGCCCCGCTTGGGGACGTCAGCCTTAGCGGGACGCTCACTGCGGATGGCGACATTATCCCCGGCGAGCCGTTCCGTGCCGAGCTAGACGGGTTCGCCGCCTCCCCCGGCGAGGATGAGATCACGCAGACGGCCTATATCGACTATCTGGACGAAAACGACAATCCGATCTCGCGGGTGTGGCTGACAACGGATGAGGCGCTAAACTTTCGATTGGGCCGCACGCAAGAATTTGCCGTGCGCGGGGTGGCGTTCACCGATCTTGTTCATGGCGACCTGGCGGATGGTGTGCTAGCCGCCATCGGCAATTACAAATTAGGGACCCCCTTCGAGCCAACCCGCACTGAGTTATATCTGAGGTGGCGCATCGAAAGCAACGACGCGGTTGTTGCCGAGGCCACCACCGAGCTAAACGCTCCGTTCGAGGCGACGGTGCAAGCGCAGGAGGGGAACTACGCGGTCAATGCGGCGGTAATCGCAGACAGCGAGCTTGAACGCGCCCGCGGCGGGTTAGCGGTCGCACTGGCGGCCCCCACTCCCACCCCGACACCGCTACCGTCGCCCACGCCACGCCCGACGGCAACGCCAACCAGCACCCCAGACCCAGAAGCGGTCGCGCTCGCACAGGCCCAGGCGACACAAGCCGCCCAAGCGGTGGCCGCTAACCCCGGCGGCGGTGGGTTTAGCGCGGTTGCCCCCGGTGCGGGTAGCATCGCCGTCGGCAATTTTGAATACGGTGGGCACGTTACCAATGCCAACAGCGCCCGCGCTGCTGGGGCCATGCGAACTGCCGGTATGAACTGGATGAAAGTGCAGATACGCTACTCCCCCGGTGCAGGCACCGAACAGGCCCAGGAAGCGATCAACGCGGCACGCAACCAGGGCTTTAAGATTTTGATAGGGACGGTTGGCGCTCCGCAAGAACTGGGCTTTGCCGGGTCGGACTATATCCGAGGGTATGCGCAGTGGCTGGGGGATATAGCCCGCCTGAACCCGGATGCCATCGAAGTTTGGAACGAGCCGAACATCGACCGCGAATGGCCCCGTGGTCAGATTAGCGGAACGGCCTATGTCGAAATGCTTCGGGCTGGTTATACCGCCATTAAGAGCGCCAACGCCGGGGTGATCGTTATTAGTGCGGCCCCGGCCCCGACCGGGGCGGAGGCGGCCTTCCCTGGGCAGGTGATGAACGACGATCGCTTCATGCGCCAACTGGTAGAAGCTGGCGGGCTACAGTATATGGATTGTGTCGGGATGCACTACAACGAGGGGATCGTGCCGCCGACCGCACGGTCTGGCGACCCCCGCGACAACTACTATACGCGCTACTTCGGCACCATGATCGACACGTACTGGGGGATCGTCGGCGGGCAAAAGCCGATCTGCATTACCGAAATCGGCTATCTGTCGTCGGATGGCTACCCATCGCTGCCGCCTTTCTTTGCCTGGGCCGCCAACGTGACGGTTGACCAACAGGCCGCATGGCTGACGCAAGCGGTGGCGATGGCCTCGCAGAGTGGGCGTGTGCGCTTATTCATCGTTTGGAATATCGACTTTACCCGTTATGGTAGTGACCCACAGGGCGGCTATGCAATTATCCGCCCAAGTGGGGCCTGCCCCGCCTGCGATGCGATGGCGGCGGCTCGCTAAATCTGACTATTCAGGAGCAACACACAATGGCAACCAACCCGGCACGCAAACAGGTTCGGAATTTCGTGATTATTTGGGTGATCGTCACCGTGCTGACTGGCGCGTGTGCGTTTACGGCGATCTATACCACCTATGGCGCGGTTCAGGGAGAACCGCTTTTCGGCTTAGCCCTGGCCCCCACCAACACCGCCACCGCCGCCGACACCAGCGCCAACGGGGGTAACACCTTCGCCACGCAGACGTTCCCAACTCGCCTCCCGACCGAACCTATCACGGCAGAGCCAACCCCGACGCCACTGATCGAGCAGGCCCCACCCACCGATACGCCCGCCGATGTCGCTATGGCAACATCGGACCCGACCGCCCCCCCAGATCG
>DAOTUA010000223.1:0-8537 GCA_034437355.1 Anaerolineae bacterium
TTGCAGGCCAGATCATACTGGAAGCCGCGCACGGCCAGCGGATCGCCCGACAGCGCCTCCATCCCGCCCTGGGGCATGGAGAAGGGGTTGTGCTCGAAGTCGATCTCGCCGGTCTCCTCGTCCTTCTCGTAGATCGGGAAATCCACGATCCAGGCAAAGGCGAAGCGGTCCGTCTGGGTCAGGCCCAACTCGCGCCCGATCTCGTCGCGGGCCTTGCCGGCGACACGCTCGAAGCTGGACGGCTTGCCGCCGAGGAAGAACGCGGCATCCCCGGCTCCGAGGCCCAGCTGCGCGCGGATCGCCTCGGTCCGGTCGGGGCCGATATTCTTGGCCAGCGGCCCGGCCCCTTCGAGCCCGCCATCGGCGAGGGGGTCGCTAAAGGGGATGCCGATCTCGAAGGCGTCTACGCCGGCCTGGGACATGGCGGTGATGATGTCTAGGGAGGTGTCGTAATCTGGGTAGCCAAGCGGGAAGTAGGGCATAAAAGCGGCGCGGTCGGCGGCGGTGGTCCGTTCAAAGACGGCAGCGATAGCGTCGGTTCCGGGTTGGGTGGTGGGGGTATCAGTCATGGGGTGGCGTTCCTTTTCATACGGATTCAGATTAGCGGGCGTTTGAGGGTTTCGAGGCCGACGGTAATGATCTCGCTGGCGACCTGCACACGGTAGGTCCAGTTTTTGGGGTCGGCGTCGTAGTCGGCGGCGGCGTGGCGCTGTTGGTCGGCGTCGGCGGCCTGACGCTGGTAGCGGTCGGCGCTCTCCCAGTCCAGGCCATTGACGCGCAATTGGTCGAGTTGATAGCCGCCGCGCTTGGCGAGGATGATCCACTCGGCATCGGTGCCGAGCGCGTGCCCTGGCACGGCATGTTGCAGGATGTAGCGGGCGACATCGTGCCGAAAGCCTTTCGACCCGGCGGAAAGGTCCAGGTCTAGCCCCAGGATGTGCGAGAACACGCGGTTGGGTAGGGTTTCAGTTTCGATCAGGGCGCGGGGGTGTGTTTCGTAGGCGGCCTGGGTGCGCCCTAGTACCAGGCAATCGGTCGTTTGGAGGTGATCGACGGCATAGACGAGTTCTTCCGGTTGGGTTTCGGCCCAACGGATGAGGCGATCCAGGTCGGCATAGTGGATGTAGTCGGTATGGCGATTTAGGGCCTGTTGCAAGGCTGTGTGTCGCCCAGTAGACCAGTCATCGGGCATGGAGAGGGTGATTTTGTTGTACACGCGGAAGGATAGGATCATCCCGGCATGGGTGGTGGGTGGGACGACGACTTCGATATGATCGTAGAGGCGTGCCAGAAAGGGATAGAGGCGACGAAACCGGAGGGTTTCGCCGCGTGGGTGCCAGGTTGCAGCTAGCGTGATTGTCATGGCGGGAGGTGTTGTTACTCCATATTCAGTTCACGGATGACGGTATCCAGGTCTTTATCGCCGCGCCCACTCATGTTAATCAGGATGATCTCATCTTTGCTCATGGTGGGGGCGCGTTTGATGACTTCGGCGACGGCGTGGGCGCTTTCTAGGGCGGGGATGATGCCTTCTAGTTCGGATAGTAGCTGGAAGGCTTCGAGTGTTTCTTCATCGGTGGCGAAGGTGTAGAAGGCGCGTTCCTGGTCGCGTAGGTAGGCGTGTTCTGGCCCGACGGAGGCGTAGTCTAGCCCGGCGGATACGCTATGGGTGTTCATGATCTGCCCGTCCGGGTTTTGCAGCACAAACGAGCGCGTCCCCTGTAAGACACCGAGCCGGGCCATGCCGGGGTCGGAGAAGCGGGCGGCGTGTTTGCCGCTTTGTACGCCGAAGCCGCCGGCCTCCACGCCGATCAGATCGACGTTGGCGTCGTCGCGGAAGGCGTGGAACAGCCCGATAGCGTTGCTCCCACCGCCGACGCAGGCCACGCAAGCATCGGGCAAGCGCCCGACTTGCTCTTGCATCTGTTGGCGGGCTTCCAGGCCGATGACGCTCTGGAAGTCGCGAACGATCATCGGGTAGGGGTGTGGGCCGAGCGCACTACCGAGCAGGTAGAAGGTGTTGTTAACGTTGGTGACCCAATCGCGCAGGGTTTCGTTGATGGCGTCTTTGAGCGTTTTCGTACCACTGGCGACGGGGATTACTTCTGCGCCGCATAACTTCATCCGAACGACGTTTGGCTTCTGGCGTTCTATATCGACTGTGCCCATGTAAACGTGACAGTCTAGGCCAAGCATGGCGGCAGCCGTGGCGGAGGCGACCCCATGCTGGCCGGCTCCGGTTTCGGCAATGACGCGCTTTTTGCCCATGCGTTCGGCAAGTAGGGCCTGCCCAAGCGCGTTATTGATCTTGTGAGCGCCGGTGTGGGCGAGGTCCTCTCGTTTGAGGTAGATTTGTGCCCCGCCGAGCTTTTCGGATAGGCGCTTGGCGTAGCTGATGGGGGTGGGCCGCCCGGTGTAGGTTTGCTGGAGGTGCATGAGGCGGTTTTGAAAGGCGGGGTCGGCCATTGCATCGAGGTAGGCGGCTTCGAGTTCGTCGAGGGCGGGGACGAGGGTTTCGGGGACGAAGCGCCCGCCGAACTCGCCAAAGTAGCCGCGTTCGTCTGGGACGTTGGTCTGTTTAACGCTGATGTAAGGTTGGTCTGTCATAACAGTAAGGCTCCAATCTGTGTGAATTTTTAAGCGGATTTTGCCGCATGAATAAAGGTTTGTACTTTGGCGGGGTCTTTGACGCCGGGTTGGTTGTCCGGTTCGACCCCGCTAGCGACATCGACCCCCCACGGGCGGATGGCCTGCACACGCTGCACGATGTTGGCGGGATGCAGACCGCCAGCTAGCATCAGGCGCGGGGCCTGTTGTTGGACGGCGAGCGCGACGTCGATGCTGGCTTGTTCGCCGGTGCCGCCGTAGAGCTTGGGATGGTAGGCGTCTAATAGCAGGCTGGGCAAGCGGTCATCGGACGGGAACACGCCGCCGTAATAGCTGGCGTCGTCTAGCGCAAGGGCTTTGTTGGGCGGGCGGATCGCTTTGTAGGCGGTGCCGCGCAGTTCGTGTAACACACTGTCGGATTCGTCGCCGCTGAGTTGGGCGGCATCTAGCCCGGCGACTGACATGACGTTCGACATATCGCTAACGGAGGCATTGACGAACACGCCCACTATAACCGGGCAGGCGTCGGCAAAGGTTGTCCGTAGCTGGTCGGTTAGCAGGCCGGCGGCGTGTGGGGTGATATAGCGCGGGGATGGTTGGTAGAAGTTGAGGCCGATCAGGTCGGCTCCGGCTTCTGTTACCATCACGGCATCGGGATAGGTGGTCACCCCGCAGATTTTCACTTTCATAGGCGGCGCTCCTGTGTGCTAAACTCACGGACGGCGGCGGCGGTGTCTGGCGCGGTGACCAGCCCTTCACCGATCAAAACGGCGTGTGCGCCCAACTCCCCCATTTTAGCGACATCTGCCGTGTTGAGCATCCCGCTTTCTGCGATCAGCGTCATGCTTGGCGGGATTTGTTGTGCAAGCTGCGCGGTCGTGTTGAGATCGACCTCGAACGTTTTCAGGTCGCGGTTGTTGACGCCGACCAGCACCGGGTTGATCTTGAGGGCGCGGTCAAGTTCGGCGGCGTTGTGGACTTCGACTAGCGGCGTCATGCCAAGGTGTGTGATCAGGGCGTGCAGGTCGCGCAGGTGGGCGTCGGTCAGGGCGGCGGCGATCAGCAGGACGGCATCGGCCCCGGCAGCGCGGGCTTCATAGACCTGGTACGGGTCGATAATAAACTCTTTGCGCAGCAGGGGCACATCTACCGCCGCCCGGATGCGCCGCAGGTGGTCCAGATGGCCCTGGAAGAAGCGTTCGTCGGTCAAAACGGAGATCATCGCGGCACCGTTAGCGGCGTAGGTCTGGGCGAGTTCGACCGGGCGGAAGGGGTCGATCAACACGCCGCGGCTGGGGGAAGCGTGCTTGACCTCGGCAATGAGCGCGACTGTTTCGCGGCGCAGGGCGGCGATCACGTTACGGGGTGGGGGCGCGGTGGTGGCGTGGGCTTGCAGGTCGGCTAGCGGGTGTTGTTGGCGGGCGGCGGTGATCTCGGTTTGTTTGTGCGCCAGGATTTTATCTAGGACTGTATCGGTTTTGACGTAATCGCTCATGCGTTGAACTCCTGTGATTTTTGGATGAGCGCGTCTAGTTTGGCGACGGCGGCCCCGTTATCTAGCACCTGGTTAGCCAGGGCGACGCCTTTCACAATATCCTTGGCCTTACCCGCGACAAACAGGGCCGCGCCGGCGTTGAGCAGGACGACATCGCGCTTGGGGCCGCGGACGGTGCCGGCTAGCACGCCGCGCAGAATCTCGGCGTTGGTTTCCGGCTCGCCACCGAGCAGGTCGGCGATGCTGGCGTTATCAAACCCGGCGGCTTTTGGGTCTAGTTGGTAGGATTCGACCTTGCCGTTGCTAAAGTGGCTGATGGTATTCGGGCCGGTGGTGGTCAGTTCGTCCAGGCCGCCATACCCGTTCACCACCATGGCGCTAACTGCGCCCAACTCGCCTAGCACATGGGCGATCAGGTCGGTGATGTCTGGCGAAAAGACGCCCATGAGTTGGCGTTTGGCCCCGGCGGGGTTGGTCAGCGGCCCCAGGATGTTGAAGATCGTGCGGATGCGTAGTTCGCGGCGGGGTAGGGCGACGTGCTTCATGGCGGGGTGCAGCGACCGGGCAAATAAGAAGCCGATGCCGATCTCGTTGACACACTGCCCGACCTGTTCCGGTGTCAGGTTGATGTTAACGCCGAGTGATTCCAGCACATCGGCGCTGCCGCTTTTGCTGGTGGCGGCGCGGTTGCCATGTTTGGCGACGGGCACGCCAGCCCCGGCACATACAAAGGCGACCGTGGTACTGATGTTAAACGTCCCGGATTTATCGCCGCCGGTGCCGCAGGTATCCAGTAGGTGATCGCGATCGTAGCGGGTGGGGACGGTGTGGGCGTTGTCGCGCATGGCGCGGGCGCTGCCGACGATCTCCTCTGGGGTTTCGCCCTTCATGCGGAGCGCCATCAGGTAGGCTCCGATCTGGGCGGGGGTGGTCTGGCCGGCCATGATCTGGTTCATGACGGCCTCGGCCTCGTCGGATTGCAGATGGCCGAATTTGCCGATCATGTCGATGGCGCGTTGGATGGTCATTTGTGTCATAGCGGGTGGGGTCCTTTCGGTGATGTGTGATCAATAGCTTGTGAATGGCGCTGGCGTTGTTGCACGATCTGGCGTAGGTGGTCGATGCTGTAGGGTGGTGATTTGCGATGGATCATGCGGTGGCAGTTGGCGCACACCAGCACGATTCCGTCTACGTCGGTGAAGTGTTCGCCGTCGAGTTCGGAGATCGGGTCTGGGTGATGGGCTTCGATGTAGCCCGCGCCGATCTCGCCGTAGACTTCGGCAAAGCTCAGGTGGCAGATTTCGCAGCGTAGCTCGCCGTGTTGTTGTGCGAAGCGGGCTTTAGCGGCGTTGACGAGCCCGGCGCTGCGTTGGCGCACGACGCGTCGCCGGACGGTGGTTTTGCCCTCGGCATAGATGAACTGATCCGGTTCAATATCGATGTGTTCGACCGCATCTAATGCGCCTTTGGCCTTGTACCAGGTGTAGTTGAGCAACCCGCCGGAATCGTCGGTGAGTTGGCGTAGGTGATACAGTGACAGCGTGTTTAAGCGCCCGCGCTGGTTGATCCGCAGCCGGTCTGCTGGGCTTTGAAAGCGTAGGCTAAGCGTGATGTCGCGCTCGGTCAGGTTGATGAGTTGCATGGGTTCGGCGGTGCTGTGGGCGGCGGTGACGTGCCAGCGAGCTTGCCAGAGGCCGTATTCATCGAAGATGTCGTCGGCTTCGGATTCGTCTAAGACTGCGCCCACCTGGAGCCGCCCGGCCAAGAGTAGATCGCCGCCGCGCACGGTGACGATCCAGATCACGTCGCCGGGTTCGGCCCGTGCGAGTTGGTCGTGGGCGATATGGTCGAGGGGTTCGCCGTAAAAGCGATACTCGACGGTTTTCAGTTTCCAGTAGAGCATAACATGGCGGGCCATGGTTGGGTTCTCCGGTAATGGGTCAGGCCGGGACAGCCACCGATTCGATAAAGTTTTGTAGCATCTTGGGGCCTTGGGGCGTGAGGATGCTTTCTGGGTGGAACTGAACGCCGACAATCGGGTGGTGTTTGTGGCGCAGGGCCATGATCTCGCCGGTATCGGCGAGGGCGGTCACGGTTAGTTCGGATGGGAACGTGAGCTGCTCAACGATCAGGCTGTGGTAGCGGGTGGCCTGGAACGTCTGCGGGACTTGGTTAAAAAGCGGGTCGCCGTTGTGGGTGACCATGCTGGTTTTGCCGTGCATGAGGGTATCGGCGCGGATGATGCGGCCCCCGAAGGCGTAGCCGATAGACTGATGGCCCAGGCACACGCCTAGGATCGGTGTGGTTGGCCCAAGCTGGCGGATGATGTCAATGGAGATGCCGACATCGGCGGGCGGGTCGCCGGGGCCGGGAGAGATGACGATGTGCGACGGGGCCATCTGCTTGACGGCTTCGACGGTGGTCTGGTCGTTGCGGATGACTTCGACGGTTGCGCCGAACTCGCCCAGGTATTGCACGATATTGTAGGTAAAGCTGTCGTAGTTATCGATCACAAGAATCATGATAGGTCTCCTGTTAGATCAGGCCGCGTTCGGCAAATTCGATGGCAGCGGAAAGCGCACGGGCTTTGTTATGACATTCTTCGTATTCGCGGGTGGGGTCGCTATCGGCGACGATGCCCGCGCCGGCCTGCACATGAACGGTATTGCCCTGCATGATGATCGAGCGAATGGTGATGCAGGTATCCATCGATCCGTCGTAGCTGAAATAGCCGACGGCCCCGCCGTAGGTGGCGCGTTGCTGGCCTTCTAGCTCTTCGATGATTTCCATGGCGCGGACTTTGGGCGCACCGGAGAGGGTGCCGGCGGGGAAGGTGGCGCGGAGCAGGTCGAAGGCGTCCATATCTTCGCGGAGTTGGCCCTGTACGCGGCTGACGATGTGCATCACATGGCTGTAACGTTCCACGAACATCATATCCGGCACGCGGACGGTTCCGTATTGGCACACGCGGCCTAAGTCGTTGCGGCCGAGGTCTACGAGCATGACGTGTTCGGCGCGTTCTTTTTCGTCGGCCAGTAGCTCGTCGGCGAGCGCGTCGTCTTGTTCGGGGGTATCGCCGCGTTTGCGGGTCCCGGCGATGGGGTGGGTTTCGGCGATGCCGTCCTCTAAGCGGACCATCATTTCGGGGGATGCGCCCATCAGCACAAAGTCTTGCCCGAAGTTGAGGAAGAACATATACGGTGAGGGGTTGGTGGCGCGTAAGGCGCGGTAGATGGCAATGGGGGGGGCGCTGGTCTGGCGGGAGAAGCGTTGCGATAGCACGATCTGGAAGGCGTCGCCGGCGGTGATATAGTCTTTGGCGGCACGGACGGCGGCTTCGTAGTCGGCTTGGCTCATGTTGGAGGTGGGGGTATCGCCCAGGTAGGTTGGGGCGGATGGCACGCTGGGCAGGGGTTGGCGTAGCACGTCGATGAGGGCATCAATGCGGGTGAGGGCGTGGTCGTAGGCGGTGTCGGGGTTGTCGGTACGGTAGGCGTGGGCCATGACGGTTAGCTGGTGTTTGGCATGGTCGAAGATGACGAGGGTATCGGGCAGCATGAAGGCGGCTTCCGGCACATCAACGGATTTTTGGGCGGTAGCCGGGAGTTTCTCGAAGTAGCGCACCACATCATAGCTGATGTAGCCGACTGCCCCACCGATGAAACGCGGGAGGCCTGGTGGGATAACGGGTTGATGCTTGCCAAAGGTGGCTTTGACGATGTGTAGTGGGTCTTCGCCATCGGCTAGGGGGCGGGTGGTGGTGTCGCCATCTAGGGTGATGGTGGCTTGTCCGTCTCGGACCAGGACGGTGCCGCGTGGGTTCACGCCGAGAAACGAGTAGCGCCCGACTTGTTCGCCGCCCTCGACACTCTCTAGCATAAAGGCGACTTGCCCGGCCTGGGTCAGCTTGAGGTAGACGGAGACGGGGGTTTCCAGGTCGGCAAGTAGGGTCCGGTAGATGGGGACGAGATCGCCATCGGCAAACATGCGCTTGACGGTAGCGCGGGATGGGTTGGCGGTGGTGCTACCTTGCACCTGGGCGGGAGAGAATGCCATACGTGTTCCTCCAAACAAGATAAGCTGATATTTGGATCAAAAAACCCCACATCCACGGACAAGGACGAGGGGGTCGCTCGCGGTGCCACCTTGTTTCGTGCGGGGGGACCGCACGCGCTCGGCGCATACAGGCGGGTTGGGTGCCAATATGCTGCACGGGTAACGGTGTGCTGCCGGCTCCGGCTACTGGATGTTTCGTTCGCCGTTGCAACTCTCCGATCCATTCGACACCTGCGCGTGTACCGCGTTTCCAGCAGCGGCGGCTCTCTGGGACAGCGCCGGGGTGTGTACTTGTTCGGGTCATCGTTATTGCTTGGTATTTTGATGTGATAACAGAGTAGCGAGAAACGGGCGGTGTGTCAAGCGATTGGTTAGCGCG
>DAOTUA010000224.1:0-14074 GCA_034437355.1 Anaerolineae bacterium
GGTTTCGGGGCGGTTTATCAGGCGCGTTACGCAAAACAGATCGAGCCGATGTGGTTGCTGGCAACGGGTAACGATCTGCAATATCCCGCGACCGTTGGAGATCGGCCAGACTGGTTAACGCGGCAGGTGCAGCGTTATGTGGATTTGTACCTGGAAATGATGATCGGGGATCGTGATTTAACCGAGCAGTTCTACCGGGTGATGAACCTGATGGCGTTACCAAGCTCTTTGTTGTACCCGGCACGCGCTGGGCAGGTTTTGCGGCATTGGTGGCGGTGGCGCGGGCGGCCTGGGGCCAAACCGGTGGCATCGGCTGCCAAAGCAACACATTAACGTTATCCGCCGGTATGGGGTTTTTCCGGTATGATAGTCGTGTAGTGACTAATCAGGTAGAGATTAGGATATTGTGGGGTTTCACCCCACACCCTACTACTTTTTTCAAATATTGGTGGGGTTCGGAGTGAAACGCCGATAACTTGCCAATCAGATGAAGTAAACAATATAAGGTGATACCTTTATGACACAGCGAGACTATGATGTGATCATCGTGGGGGGCCGGGTGGCGGGTTCCACATTGGCGGCTTACCTGGGCAAAGGCGGGGTGCGGGTTTTATTGTTAGAACGGGACCAGTTCCCGAAGTCGCATCCGGCCTCGTCGCCGATGATCCAGCCGGTAACGATGGCGATGTTGGATGAGATCGGCGCGGATGAGGCCGCTTATGCTCGCAATACGCCGCCTCTCCATGCGATGTATGCTTTTGATGGCGAGTTCAGCTTCAAGTTAGACCTACCGGAGATCGGGGGGCGTGACTACGGTTACGCGATTGACCGGGCGCGGTTCGATTTTGCGCTGTGGCAGAACGCGGTCGGGTATGAGCAGGTCACGGGGCGGATGGGGTTCAGCGTGACGAATTTAATCTGGGATGACATCGGTAAAACGGTGATCGGGGTGACGGGGCGCGACCGCGCCACCGGGGAAACCGAGCATATCACGGCGCGTGTGGTTGTGGGGGCGGATGGGCGTTTTAGCTTGGTGGCGCGTAAGGTGGAGGCTCAGGAGTATAACCGTCATGAGGATTATCCGACCACTTTATATTATGGGTATTGGCGGGGGGTCGCGCCACTAATGCCGGATGGCGGGCCAAGTTCGAGCGCATATGCTAGCGCAACCGCGACACATGGGTATTTGGTGATGGACAGTGCGGACGATACGACGGCGGTTGTCGTAGAGGGGCGGGCGGATGTGATCGAGCCGGAGCCGGGGCAGATCGAGGCGTTTTATCTGCAAAAACTAGCGGAAAACCGTCAGGTTTGGGATCGGTTACAAAACGCGGAACTAGTTACAAAAATTCACGGGATGCGCAAGATCAATAACTTGTTCCGGCAGGCGGGGGGCGCGGGGTGGGCGCTGGTGGGGGATGCGTACCATCAGAAAGACCCGATTGATGGGCAAGGGATATACGATTCGGTGTATACATCGCGTACATTGGCCAAGGCTTTACAGGCGTGGTTGTGTGGGGATAGCATCTGGGACGATGCGATCAACTGGTATGCGGAAAGTGCCCAGACGGAAATGGCCCCACAGTACGAGATGACGCTCCAACGGGTACAGCTGAGTATGTATCCGCGTTTACCGCTGCCGAAGGCATTGATGGCGACGCCGTATCGCTGGCTAACGAATGATCCGCAGTTTACGCAATTGGCGGGGCTGGCGCTGAACCGTCAGATCGACCCGCGCATGGCCGCCGAGCCGCGTGAGATCGTGCTGGCGATGTTGCGTGGTAGCCTGCGCGAGCTTTCCGCGAAGCTGGGAGAATACGAAAGGGGCTAGCGATAGGGTCAATCTACGTTGGTGGTGATGGGCATGGTGGCTAGCACTTTCTGGATTTTGAGCGATAGGTGCAAGATCAAGCGGTTATCGGCGTCGTCAAGGTCCAGGTTGGTTAACTCGCTGATGCGCTCTAGGCGGTAGACGAGCGTATTGCGATGCACATCCAGGTCGTTCGCGGCCTTGGCCAAGTTGCCGTTCGCTTCAAAAAAGCCGTTTAATGTGCGGATCAGGTCGCTTTGTTTACGCTCGTCGTGTTCCACTAATGCGCCGAGCGTTTCGGTGTAAAAGGACTGCATAGACTCTAGCCCGCCCTCTTTGAGTGCCAAGAGCAACTGATACAGTTTGAGATCGCCGTAAAAGGTGGCTTGCTCGGTTTCGCCTAGTTCGGCGGCGATACTGAGCGCGTCTTTAGATTCGCGGTAGGCGTCACGTAGGTCGGCTAGGTCGCTGGCAGCGCGGCTAATCCCGACGCTGACGAGGCCGCTAGGTGTGCGCATGGCGAGTTGTTCGCGGACTTCTTCGACCATGGACCGGACGCGGCTAACGGTGTTGGTTGCGTCGAGGGGGTAGAGGACGACGATTACATCGACATATTGCCCGATGGCTCCGTTTAGCTGGCGGCGGGTCATGTCGTCGCGCACCAGCGCGATCAGCGAGTCTAACGGTAAGGGTGCCCCGGCTTCGGTCATGGCTTTAAATACAGCGACGACGTAGGCGGTGTCGATGTCGAACCCGGCTTGGGCGGCCCGTGTGGACATCAGATCGTCGTCGGTGGGCGTGCCACTGAGCCACATTTGCACCCAATCCCCGCGAGTTTGTTCTACTGCGGAGGCAATCGCCCGGCTTTTGGCGATCTCAATCGAGCAGACATCAGCCCCGTACCCCAGAACCAGGCGGTCAAAGTCGCTGATGACCTGCTGCTGCGTATCGATCAGGGATAGATAGCCGGCAACGCGCTTTTCGACCTTTAACACGGTGGTATGCCCGAGTGGGCTTGGCAGGATCGCGCCTTCGGTGAGGGGGTCTTGTTCTTCTAGCCAGTGATTAAACTCGGTATAGGGCAGGTTATTCATCATCGACCGGCTGGTCCCTACTCGGCGGGACATGGTTGGGTAGACTTGCGACATCAGCACGCCGGCGTCGTCGTGGACAAGGACGGGTTTAGCGGTCGCACGGGCGATGATCTGCAATAGGCTGTTGAGGTCGCGGTTTTCTGCAATTTGGCGGGTAAGTTGGCGTTGGATTTCGATAGCGCGTTGGTTAAGTTGGGCGCTTTGGTTGACGATCAGCGTATTGACGGCCCGTTCGAGTGAGGTCAGGCTGGCATCATTGGGTAGCGCGAGCAAGCCCATTTCCCGTTCGGCGGCGAAGGCGATCACGTCGTCGTCGATGTATTCTTCTTCGGCACCAAGCGCCTGGATGTTGGCCTCTGCTAAGCGAGATAGCACATCCGATAAGGTGATGCGGCTATCATAGCTTTGTAGCACACGCATAGAGACTAGCGCCAACTCGCCCCCATAGATTTCGGGGAAGGCGGGCGGTTGGGCACGGATCGTCACCGCCCAACTGATCGTAATGCTGGGGTCCCCGGTCACGAGGGTGCTGCCCAATGGGAGGGCAAACTGTAACAACGCCTGGAGCGTTGCCGTATTATCACTAGACATAAGCTTTTTCTTCATGCTGTCTGAGTTGGACATTTTAGATAGCATACCGGGACCACCCTATACCAGATTTGAACAAGTGATATGACACTTTTTTGTGAATATCTTCCAATATTCTAAAAAATAATGGGAGAGATGACAACTTTTCGTCATCTCTCCCAAAGAAAAGGTTGTGAGATTCGTACAACTAAGCGTCGTTTTGCTGGACGCCTAATGTGAAGGTTTCACTTTTAATAGACGTGGCCTCGGCTTCGTCGGTGGCCTGGAACGATTCGGTATAGAAGCCATCGCCGGGGGGTTGGTTGGTCATGGTGATGGCGAGCGTTTCGCGTTGGATGTAGTCCGCGAATTGCTTAATGGCTTGTGTCAGGCGCTCGCTGGCCTGGTAACGAATGTGGATACGATCTTCGATTTCAAAGCCGGCATCTTTGCGCATTTGTTGGATGCGGCGCACGATCTCGCGGGAGAGGCCCTCAGCGATCAGGGTGGGGGTGAGGGTGGTATCGAGTGCGGCCAGTGCGTTGCCCTCGGTGGCGATGGCGTAGCCTTCGGCGGCCTGCTGCTGGACTTCACATTCGGCGGGGGTGATCTTAAAGGTGTCGCCGTCTAGCTGTAGCGTGATGGGATCACCGTTGAGGAGTTGGGCGGCGTAGCGGTCGATGTCTGGCTGTGCGCCGCCGCGAAGTGCTTTTTGTACGCGGGGGAAATCGCCCTTGAACTTGGCCCCAAGCTCGGATGGCAGCGGGTTCAGCACATAGCGCACGACATCGCCGGCACCGGTGAGGACCTGTACATCTTTAACGTTGAGTTCTTCGGTGATGATGTGGGCCAGGTTTTCGACCGCCTTAGCGGAGGGGGTCACGAATTGCGCGACGGCAAGCGGCTGACGCACGCCGAGTTGTACGCTCTCGCGGGCGGCACGGCCCAGGCTGACGAGTTTCATCACGACGCGCATTTCGTGGATGGCGGTCTGGTTGATGAGGGCGTCGTTAGCTTCGGGCCAGGCTGCTAGGTGGACGCTTGGCGGGGTGGTGTCGTCTACGCTGTGAACCAGATTACGGTAGAGTTCGTCGCTGAGGAAGGGCATCGCGGGGGCTAGCAGTTTGGCGATGATCACGAGCGCCTCGTGTAAGGTGGCGAAGGCTGCCGGGTCTTCATCCCAGAAGCGGCGGCGGCTGAGGCGCACGTACCAGTTACTCAGCTCGTCCACAAATTCTTGGATCGGACGGGTGGCGCGGGGGACATCGTAAGTTTCGTAGGCGTCGGTCACGGATTGGACGAGCGCGTGCAGTTCGGCTAGCAGCCATTGATCAAGCTGATCGCGCTCGGTGACGGGGGGTTGCTGGGCGGTGGGGTCCCAGCCGGCGATGTTGGCATAGGTGACGAAAAAGCTGTAGGTGTTCCATAGGGTCAGGTAGAATTTGGTGATGACTTCGCCCACTAATCGCTCGGAGAAGCGGCGCGGCTCGCCGGGGGCGCTGGCGGTGTAGCAGTACCACCGGAAGGCGTCCGCGCCGGACGAGTCGAACACGGACCAGGGATCAACGGTGTTGCCCTTACTCTTGGACATTTTTGAGCCGTCTTCTGCCAGGATATGACCCAGGCTGATGACGTTTTTGTAGGCGACGGAGTTATTGACCATCGAGCTAATAGCGTGCAGGCTGTAGAACCAACCGCGTGTCTGATCGACCGCTTCGCAGATGTAGTCGGCGGGGTATTGGCGTTCAAACATTTGTGGGTTGTGGGCCGGGTATCCCCACTGGGCAAAGGGCATCGCGCCGCTATCGAACCAGACATCGATCACTTCTGGCACACGGCGCATGGTGCCGCCGCCGTTGGGGTTGGGGAAGGTGATGTCATCGACATAGGGGCGGTGGAGATCGAGTTCGCTGAGGTCTTGCCCGGTTAGGTCGCTGAGTTGGGCGACGCTGCCGATGCAGAGTTGTTCGCCGGTTTGGTCATCAACCCAGATGGGGAGGGGTGTTCCCCAGAAGCGTTCACGACCGAGCGCCCAGTCTTTGAGGTCCTCTAGCCAGTTGCCGAAGCGACCGTCTTTGAGGTGACCCGGCACCCAGTTGACTTCCTGGTTACGGTCGATGATCTGCTGTTTAAGGTCGGTGGTGCGGATGAACCAGGTTGGGCGGGCGAAATACATCAGCGGCTTGTCGGTGCGCCAGTCGTGGGGGTAGTTGTGGGTATATTTTTGGCGTCGGTAGAGTAGGCCACGCGCTTTTAAGTCCTGGTTGATGTGGTCGTTGGCGTCGCGGAAGTTCATCCCACGAAAGGGGGTGGCGGCGTCCACGAAGCGGCCTTCCTCGTTGACGGCGACGAACACGGGCAGGTCATACTTGTGGCCCATGCGCATATCGTCCTCGCCGTAAGCGGGGGCCATATGGACAATGCCGGTTCCGTCGCTGGTGCTGACGAAATCGCCCTCAACGACGTAGGCGTATTTTTTGTCTTCTACTGTGAAGAAAGTGTAAAGCGGGTTGTATTTGAGGCCGGTGAGGGCGGTCCCTTTGAGGCGTTCGACCACGGTATAGGCTTCGGGGTCGGTTAGGGCGTGTGGCAGCAGGGCCTCTGCCAGGATGAGGCGTTCGGTATCGCCGTCGCGGTTGGGGCCTTCGACTTTGACGTAATCGACATCGGCCCCGACTGCTAGCGCAACGTTGCTCGGCAGTGTCCAGGGCGTCGTCGTCCAGGCGAGCAGGTACGTTCCGGTTTCTTGTTTGAGGGGGAAGCGAACGTAGACGCTGGGATCGGTGATTTCTTTGTATCCGAGTGAAACTTCGTGGCTGCTGAGGGCGGTCCCGCTACTGGGGGAATAGGGCACGACTTTATGGCCCTGGTAGAGCAGGCCTTTTTCCCAGAGTTGTTGCAGAATCCACCAGACGCTTTCAATATAGTCGTTGGTGAAGGTGACGTAGGCTTCGTCTAAGTTGACCCAGTAGGCCATGCGCTCGGTGAGGCGTTCCCAGTCGGTGATGTTACGGAAAACGGTATCTTTGCAGCGTTGGTTAAATTTGTCGATGCCGTACTCGATGATCTCGCGCTTATCTTCGATGCCGAGTTCTTTTTGGACGGCGATTTCGACGGGTAGGCCGTGTGTATCCCAGCCGCCTTTGCGCAGGCAGTGATAGCCGCGCATGGTCTTGTAGCGCGGGAACATATCTTTGAAGGCGCGGGCCAACACGTGATGGCTACCGGGCATTCCGTTGGCGGTGGGGGGGCCTTCGTAGAATACATAGCTGGGGCCGCCTTCGCGCTCCTGGACGCTACGCTCAAAGATGCGTTGCGCTCGCCAGAAGTCGAGCTGGTCTTTTTCAACTTTTTGGACATCAACTTGTGAGTTGACCGGTTTAAACATGCTTGATTACGCTCCATGGTTTCGTTACTGATGCAGGTTGGGTATCGGTTGTGATTAACACGGAATCGGCTAGGGTATTCGCATCAGTCCCGAAATCGTCCGCAGCGTGGGAAAACACTTTCCCTCTGACGCCACGATGACACCTCCCGTCTGTTGTGTAGTGTACGCAAAAATCACGCGGATATAAACCCGACCGTCCCAGTATAGCAAAGATGCGGTAGCGGGCAAATGTAGAAGGTCCGTAGATTTGGGCAGCGGCCAACGATCAGTCCTGTAACGTTGCAAAAGCCGCGTCATGGGTTGAGCCGATGCGCCCCGGCGCTAGCGTGTCCAGGCGATCTCGCGGGAGAGGGCGATCTCGGTATGGCTGACGCGGTTGTAGAGGTCCGCTTGCCAGCGCATGGCAAACCGGGAAAAGGGCTGCCCACCGGTACAAGTGGCTGCGAGAGGGGCGCGGCGGGGGGCGTCGTCACAGTGGCCCGGTTGACGGGTGCAGGCCGCGCCTCTGGCTTCGTAGTCGTCAATCACGGCGCAGACATCGGTGGCGGTGGTGTAGTGCCATTCGTCAACGCCGTAGGCCGGGCTGGTGTGGGATATTTGTTGGGCGGCGGCAGGGCGTGGGGGCATCGGCGGGAATAAGATCGCGGCTAAGACGGGTAAAACGGAGGCGGCTACAATAACGAACATCCCGAGCGAAAGCACCCCACACCCGATAACCCACCAGGGGGCGCGGCCCTGGTCGGGTGGTGGGTTAGGGGGTCCAGATTTGTTCATACTGGATCATCACCAGCCCTTCGGTATTCACATCGGATTCTGGATTGTAAACGCCGGGTTGGATGCGAACCTCGGTGAATTGGGTGGTATTGAAGCCGGAGTTATCAAACAGGCATCGGTATTGATACGGGATGCGCCCAGCGTCGGGGACGTAATCGGGGTAGCTCCCTTCCGATGGGGACCGGACACAGCGATCAGGTTGATCGGTGTTGTTATCGAAGCGTTGCAGACGCTGGGTATAGTGGGCGGCGACATCTTCAACACTCATGGCAGTGAGGGGGATCGAATAGAACAACTGGCGCGAGGTGGCGGTGAGTTCGCGCTGGCCCATGTAAGTGACGCCATCTGGCGGATCAATATCTAGTGGGCGGGACCGGGCGGCCTGGTCGATAAAAAAGGTTACAATCGCGGCAACGAAGATCAGCACCCCGGCGACAGTAATTAGCGAGCCAATGCGAACGGCTGATATTTTGCCGTCTTTGCCTGTAATGGCAAACATGATTTTAGTTTTCTCCTTGCGTGATGGCTTCTATCTGTACGACATCCTGTTGTAGTGCCACGCCATACGGTGTGTGCTGAAACCGTTTGGCGGTTTCTTGCCAGTAGGGTAACCCGTGGGCGACGTCGGCTGGGTTGATGGGCTGCCCAGTTAGATACGCTCGCATGACGGCCCGATGCGCCTCAAGTTTTACCGATACTTGCGCGAGTTGCGCGGCGGCGGCGTCCGGTTGGCCCAGGCGATGCAAGGCTTCTGCCAGGTCTACGCGCACCGCTACCGGTGCGTCGTGGTCTAGTGCCTGCGAGAGATAGTGTGCGGCCCGGTCATAGTCACCCTGTACCAGCAGTGTACGCCCAAACCCGTATAACGGGAAATAGGATTGTGGGGAGATGTTAACGGCTTTGAACAAAACCGTTTCACTTTTAGACAAATCGCCAAGCTGACGGTAGGTATTGCCGAGCAACGTCAGTTCGCGCACGTCAACGTTGGCGGCTTCGGCACGCGGGGCGAGTAGTTGCACCACCTGTTGGAACTCCGCGCGGCGGTAGTGGCCCTGGGCCTGGGTGAAGGGTGTGACCATGTGCCGATTCCCCCACAGTACCACCGCCTGTATGACCAACAACAAGGTCGTGATGCCGACCAGGGCCGGGACCTGTAGCGGCTCGCCGCCGAACGCGAATAGGCCAAACATCACGGCCAACAGCACGACAGCGACCGTTAAGGATAGGCGGGTAGGGGTATCCCAGCTAGCGATGGTATCGAGCAGGTGCCGCCGATAACGGTTCATAGGTCGGTGGCTTCTAGCTCATCGATCATCAGCGCACGGGCGGTCTGCACGTCGTCGGCAAGCACGGCGCTGAGTGGCGAGGCGAGTTCGTCATCGATCAGCTTTTGCAACTCCTCCAGGGCGGCCCACATATCCGCCATGTGCTGCACTTGCGAGCGGGCGGCGGCGGGGTCATCCAGGCGGTTGTAGGCCCGCGCCAGGTAGAGATGTGCTAGTAGGCGCTGCCGCCGATCTGGGATTTTTAGTTCCAGGGCGCGGGTGAGGTAGTCGATGGTGGCCTGCGGGTTACGCAGGCGGTCGTTGATCAGCCCCAGGTTGTAGAGAGGCACCCAATTTTCCGGGAAAAGTTGGTGGGCTTGATGGGCGGCGTGGTTGGCGGCCTCATAGCGACCGGCTTGCAGGTGAACTTCGGCTAAGCCGTCATAGGCTTCGGCACGGACAGCATCGCCGGGGTCGCCGGGGGGGGCGCACTCGAGCATCTGGTCGTAATCGCGGCGAGCGCGATCTAAGCGCCCATCGAGCCGAAAGATCATGGCACGCAGGCGGTAATGTTCCGGGTTGGTTTTGTCGCGGCGGATGACTTCATCGATCTCGGATTCGGCTTGTTTGTAGTGGCCTTTGCGCATTTGGCGGATGGCCCGCATCACTTCGGGCGATGTCTGCTGGCGGAACAAGAACAGGGCGGCAACAAACCACCCGACCCCGGCCCCCGTTAACAGCGCGAAATAATCTGGCAGCAGCGTTAGCCCTAGCAAAATCGCACCGATGGCGGGGGCGGCCCCCGCGACGATACGCAGACGGCCTTCTGGTGGGGTGAGGGCGAACGCGGCCCCGGTCACAAAGAGGGCCACTAGCAACACCTGGGCCGGGAACAGCCAATCGGCAGCCGGGGCGAACACGCTCAGCAACAGGCTGATAAGCCCGGTAATGACCAGCAGGCCCGCCACAACTTGCCCCCGGCGGGAGCGTAACGGTGCGGTTAGCAGGTTAAGCAGATCGGATAGCATGGTTAGCGTGTTTCATCCTTCTTGATTTTGATCTGAGGGCCGGCGATGGGTGTAACGTTCCAGTTGGGCGACGGTCTCGGCGTGTTGGTGGCGTAAGAGTATGTGGTGATGTGGGTCGATCCAGTAGGTGTGCCCGGCGGCGGTGTATTGGTGCGCAGTCCGTTGTTTGCCGTCCACCATAACGGATGATGGGCCGATGTAGGTTGTGGGCCAGTGGGTGATGAAGGCCGCCAGCGCCCGATCTGCCGCCTGTTGCCAACTCTGACGGGCTAGCAGGGGTGGCGGGTGGGCGGCGGCAAGCGCGGGGAGCAAGCGCCCGAAGAACAGATCGCCGCCGGGATACAACCGCACAGAAGCGGGAACGGTCAGCGTCTCGCGATGCGGGTCGGCGTGATCTAGCCAGCGCCCGACATGCACCTGCCCGGCATCCAGGGTATAGGTTGCGCGGGCGCGGCGGGGGGTTTCCCCCGGTAAACCGGAAACGGCGACATCGAAGCGTTCGATCTGTTGGCCGGCTACCGTGGGACCCTGCCACGCCTCGATCCACTCGCTGCGCCCGTCGAAGTCGCGCCCATCGCGATCCACACGAAAGAACCAGGCACCGTCCGGGTGCTGGTGGATCGTCCAATATTCGAGCAGGCCGGTGGGGGTTTCGTCCTGAAAGTAACGGTAGGCCCCGCTTGCAACCGGGGTTTCGTGGGGTCCGACCGGGTGCAGGTAACGCATCAGGTATCCTCCAGGGGCATCTGCATGGTGAGCATGGTCGGTTGCCCGCCAATCGAACGCCAGAAAGTGCGGGCGGGGTTGTTATCGGCGGAGACATCCCACCGGACGGTTTGAACCCCCGCCACCCGGAACCGCTCAAGCGCAGCAGAAACCAGCCCATGCCCGATCCCCTGGCGGCGGTTGGTGGGGTGGACGTACAGGTCTAAGATCAGGCCAGTGGGGAGGCTGACGAGATAATCTGGCGTGATGCGGGCGACAATGCCGAATAGGTAGCCGTTGATCTCGCCCCGGCTATCGACCGAAACTAAGACGATGCCGTCGGCGCGGTGGATGTAATCATGCAGGGTGTGGGCGTAGCGTTCGTCCCCACCGGGTGCGACTTGCGGCAGGATCGGGTTGAGGGTGTGGTGATGGGCTACCAGGTCGGACCATAGCGCGGCAATCGTGCCGACATCCTGACCGTAGGCTTCACGGATGGGCATTAGTCGGCCTCGTCCGGTTGTGGGATGACAAGATAGCGCGTTTCCTGGATCACGCTGGTTTTTTTGGCCCGCCAGAAGGTTTGTTGAATGGCGATGTGATGCGGCACACGTTCGACCACGACATCACGCACGCGGTATTCGCGCAGCCAGCCCAGGGCGGCATCTAGCAAAACGGTACCGACCCCCCCGCTGCCGTGATGTGCATCGACTACCAGATCATGTATCCGACCAATTGATGCGGATGTGTAGGCCGTGTGGATAAAGCCGAGCAGCCGTTGATCACGTTGGGCGACGAATAGCGCGGCGGTGGCGGGCGGGGCGGCGAGAAGTTGCGCGAGGGCCGCTTGCCAGGCGTCGGGGTCCGGCGTGAGCAGGGTTAGGCGCGGGTCTAGTTGAGCGTTGATCGTGTGTTGTTCTTGCCACAGGTCGAACAGCACGGATTGATCTTGCAAGGTCGCCCGGCGGACGTGAAGGTCGCGCATAAGAACAGGTATCATCTTTCGTATGTGACTGGCAAAGTACGGCAAGCATAGCACAAACCCGCCCACAAGCCTACAATGGAGGCATGAGAAGTTACGAATATCCGACTAGCCCGGAAACAGACCTGCCAACCTGGATGCGGCGTGCGATGCACGGTAATGATTATGGTATCTGGTTGGTGTTGTTGTTCAGTTTGGTGATCGCCTGGTATTTCGTGGTGGGGCCGGCCCTACCGACCCACACCGCCACCGAAAATCATGTGTACCGGGTGGCGACGTATGCCGACGCGCTGCGGGAGGGGCGGCTATACCCGCGCTGGGACCCGCACGCCAACGGCGGATACGGTGCGCCTATCCCCCATTATGCGCCGCCGCTGGCGGCTTACTTGAGCGCGACGGTTGAGGTGTTGATCACACAGGATACGGTGCTGGCGGTGCGGTTGGTCTATGCGATGGCGTTTGTGATGGGCGGGGGCGGAATGTATGGGTTGGTGCTGCGGCTGCGGGGGGCGGGCGCGGGGGTGCTGGCGGCGCTGATGTACATGACCAGCCCCTATTTTGGATTAACCAGCCCGCACCTATTGGGCGATCTGCCAGGGACGCTGGCACTGGGGATTTTGCCGGTTATGCTGTGGAGTGTGCATCGGTTGGTGACGATTCATACGCCGTCGGATTATTGGGTTGCGACGCTGACGGGCAGTGCGTTGTTGCTAACCGCCCCACAGGTGGCCGTGGCGGGATGGGTGCTAGCGGCGCTGTTGGTGATTGTTGGTGGGCGTGGGGGGTATCGGTTATGGGTGTTGGTGGTTGGGCTAAATACGGTGTTAATCGGGGCGATGTACTGGCTGCCGGCGGTGTTAGAACTTGAGGCGGTGCGCTGGGAGGTGATCACCGCCACACAACGCCCGTTGTTCCTGACGTGGCGCGATCTATTGCGACCATTTACGCAGGTAGACGCGGCGGCGTTGGTACCACAACCGGCGTTGATGATCGGATGGGTGCCGTTGGTGATCATGATGATCGGCGGGGCGTGGGTGGTTTTCCGGGCGCGGCGTGTGACGGTGGAAGCGGTGTTCATGTGTGCGGGGGGGGTGCTGGCGGTGGTGGCGGTGTTGGTGTTACCGTCGCAGGTGTGGTTATTGGGGGTTATCTCGCTGTGCGTGTCGGTGGTGAGTGGGGCGGCGCTAGGGTGGCAGGCGGTGAGTGGCCCGGCGGTTGGGCGCTGGATGCTGGTTTTCGGGCTGTTGGTGGTGTTGTGGGCTGGGCAACCGGTATGGTTACCGCCAGCCGCAGTCGGTAATCTGACGGATACATCGCCAGCGGTGCGGGTACAATATGAACAACGCGGGTACGGGGTCGCGTCTGTACCGCCGGGGGATCGCTACCCGACCACGCTACCGCCAACGCTATTGTTGAACGATAACTTAATCGGTAGTTACCTCCAGGGGAACCCGACGTATATTTCCGCAGCAAGCCTGACCGATAGCTTGACTGCCAGCATTTTAGCGGAGGACACGCATAGCAGCCGGTATCAGGTGTCATCATCTGCCGGTACGACCTTACAGTTGTTGCGGGCATACTTCCCTGGGTGGCGGGCACAGTTGAACCAGCAGATGCTCGGAACCGCCGCCAGTGATACGAATTTATTGACGGTGAGTATCCCACAGACGGAACAAAGCCGGTTACGGGTGTGGTTGGGGACGACTCGCCCGCGTCAAATGGGTTGGGGGGTGGCGGTGGTGGGGTTGGCGATGCTTGGTTGGCTAACGCGGCGGTTCTACCAGCGCGGCAACACACATTATCAGGATGTCCGGTTATTAACCACCGCAGAGACCCGTTTGATCGGTATGATATGGTTGGTAGGTACGGCGGTGGTCCTGTTCACGGCTAGCCCGAATGCGCGATATTCTGTACGGCAGCCCGCTAATATCAGCTTGACGAACGTGGAGCCGATCAACAGCCGCACCACCGCCGGGCTGAATTTGATCGGGTATGAGCTAGCCACATCACAGCTTAAAGTCGGTGGTCAGCTTGACGTGACGCTGTACTGGTCTACGCTGGTGCCATTGGATGAAACGTACTATGTACAGATCACGCTGGCAAACGATGATCAGCAATTCTCGAAGCAGGTGATCCGTTACCCTGGCGGCTACCCGACCACGCGCTGGCCGACCAATCGGTTTGTTGTGGATCGTCATTATATTGAGTTGCCAAAGACGCTGCCGCCGGGTGAGTATCTGGTGGACGTTACGTTGCAGCCCTGTTCCGATCTGGCGGCGTGTGACGAGGCCGGCCCGCGTTTCTTTTCGGAGCGTGGGGAGTTATTGGGGGAACAGTTGCGGCTCCCCACCCGATTGATAATAGCGGGGTGATCCTAGAGCGTGTCGGTTTTTTTGATAGAATAATTGTAACGACTCAGCCTGCCCCCACCCCGGCGCTAAAGCGCCACCCCTCCCCCACT
>DAOTUA010000225.1:0-7472 GCA_034437355.1 Anaerolineae bacterium
TGATCTGGCCCACGAGTAGCGGCTACGTCCACATTACGCACCATGTACCCGTGTTCGGTCAGGTCTGCAACGACCGCACGCCCAGCCTTGCCGCTACCACCTGTTACAATAATTTTTTTCATGTCATTATCCTAAATATTCGCAAATAATCTGTTTACTATTGTGTCATGGGTTTAAGCCGCTTTACCATCCAATACTCATGATGCGACTATAAATCACTGTAGGGGAGTCCCTCTGTGGACTCCCGTTGGTGCGCGTATCGGGAGGGCACGGCGACCCTCCCCTACGATGTCGGTGATGACAAAATAGTCGTACACCCCTCTCATGAAATATTGTATATCATCGCCCATACCACCTATGATACAACATGATCAACGTTAGCCAACTTAAAAAGGATACCCACCCCGTGCCGAAAGTATGCGTCAGTCTACTTGTCACCTGCATGATACTGATCACACCCGCACACGCCCAACCCGACCCGCCCGGCCAGCTTTACACCGTCAATGGCACCGAACTACACCTATACTGCACTGGGCAGGGCCAACCGACCGTGCTATTAGAAGCCGGTGTCGGTGGCTTTTCGCTCAATTTTGCCCTGGTGCAACCCCTCCTCGCGGAACACGTCCGCGTGTGCAGCTATGATCGACGTGGCTACGGCTGGAGCGCCCCCCTGACCGACGATTTCGACCTGACCACCGCCACCGACGACTTACACGCACTCCTGCAAGCCGCCGCTATTGAGCCGCCCTATGTGATCGTCGCCCATTCCTTCGGCGCGATCATCGCCCGATCTTACCAGGCCACCCACCCCGATAACGTCCTCGGCCTGCTCATGCTAGACCCCGTACACCCACAGATGCCCGCCCGCATCGACGGCTACCCCCAGGCCCTACGCTTCCAGCTCGCCCAACTCGATCTATTCGCCGGGGTACTGCGCAACAGCACCGACCCCGATTCACCCTTGGCTGCTTTTTTGCCGGATGACGCCAGCCGCACCTATCTGACCAAGATCACCGAACCCAAATTCCTGCAAGCCGCCCGCGCCGAAGCCACCTACCTGCTAGACGACATGCCACAGGCCATCCTCCCCACTACGCTAGATGACCTACTGTTGATCGTCGTGCGCCACGGCTTATCCGAAGGGCGGTCGTTCCTGGGTGCCCCCATGGGCCGCCAAGCCACGCAACAGGCCGAACGCACCTGGATCACACTACAAACCGAACTCGCGGCCCTCTCATCCGATGGGGTACTGCACGTTGCCGAACGTAGCCAGCACAATATTCAATTCGACCAGCCCGATCTCGTCGCCCAACTCACACTAAAGCTGATTGCCCACCTCACCGCTTAAACGTCCACGCGGATGTGTCGTAGGTTTTGCGGTAGAGTTCGTCTGCTAATGCGAACTCGGCTTCGCTCATCTCGCCCGGCTCTAGCTCGATCTGCAACGTGTCCGTAAAGCTAGACGCCAACGCCGCCGCCACGTCATCCCACATCACCCCAGCTAACCCCACACCTGCCAATGTTGCCGCCCGCGCTCGTACCTGTTGCCGTGCGCTTTCGCGGGCGTTCGCGTCCGGGTAGGCCAGTGCATCCACAATCCGCCCGATGTCCCCCTCAAGCGGAATCGTCCCATGCTGCAACACCCCCCCATGCCGGCGCATCTGCGCACTACCGATCAGCTTCTTCCCGCCGATGGTGATCTCATACTTCGATGGCACTTCAAAGCACACCGGCCCTTTCACGGAACCTGTATCACCGTCCGGGTCCGCCATCACCTGTAAGCCGAGCGCCGCCATCGCGCCCAACAGCGCCCGGCTCAGGCGTAAGTACGTGTCGATGATCCCCCCGCTAGCCAGCGCGTGCGAGCCCGGCAACGACACGCTATAGGTGAGTTCGTCGCCGTGCAAAATCGCCCGTCCCCCCGTCGGACGGCGCACGATCTCCCACCCATACCCCCCCATCCGTTCCAGGTCCACATCTCGCGCTCGCTGCCCATACCCTAACGACAAGCAGAACGGCTCCCAGGCGTACAAGCGCAAGGTCGGCGGGCTATCCCCCGTTGCCACCATCCGCAAAATCGCTTCATCGGCTGCCATGTTCGCCGCACCATTCATCGGTTTATCCACTATCAAGCGCCATTGACGCATTTTTACAACCTGCCCTATATTGAAAACTGTGTGATTGTGGCATTATAACATGCGGTAATAATCGTTGTATCCAAAAAACGAGGGCCGACACGATGACAAAACAAACTCAAACACCCCCCCCGCCCCCATCCTATCTCGACACGCCAGCATCCCCCGCCCGCGAACGAATGCGCAAACGCCGCCTTAACCAGGGAGCTAGCGGTTGGTCGTTGGTGGTTGCGGCGTTGTTCGTGGTGCTGATCGTCGTGATCTCCAGTATGGCGCTCGTGCTATGGATGGCACTCACCAACACCGAACAAGAAGTCCTGCCAACAGCCGTTGTCGCCCTCCCGACCCCGGTTGATGCCCGTCTGGATTTTAGCGATACCGATGTGAACCTCATCGCCGGCTCGCTGCTCACCCTCTCCGATGGGCGCGAGATCGTGATCGAACCCTGGGACGGCGAATCACGCTTCACAATTCTGCTCATGGGCCTAGATCGTCGGCCTGGCGAAACCGGCCTAGGCTACCGTACCGATACAATGATGCTCGTCAGCATCGACCCACAAACCGACAGTATCGGTATCCTCAGCATCCCCCGCGACCTCTACGTCCCCGTACAAGGCTATAGCGAACTCCAGCGCGTCAATACGCCAATGGTCCTTGGCGAACTCCAACGCAAAGGCTACGGCCCCACCCTCGCCATGCAGACCGTCCAAACGAACCTGGGTATTCGCGTCAATGATTACGCTGCTGTCGATTTTAACGGGTTCATCAAATTTATCGACGCCATCGGCGGGATCGAAATCACACTGAACTACACCATCAACGACCCCACCTACCCCAATATGTACTACGGTTACGACCCCTTTTACCTGCCACCCGGCACCCACCAGCTAGACGGTGCAACCGCCCTCAAATTTGCCCGCACGCGCCACGGTAGCAGCGATTTTCGACGTGCCCAACGCCAACAACAGGTGCTATACGCCATCCGAGATCGCCTGCTGGAACCGGGCGTACTCCCGCAGCTGCTCATCCAAGCCCCGACACTCTACGCCCAATTCCAGGAAAATATCTCGACCGGGCTAACGCTCGACCAAATGATCCAGCTAACACTCTACCTCAAAGATGTAGACCCGGAAAATATCAAAACCGGCGTTATCGACCAACGTTACGTCATGAACTACTCGACCCCCTCCGGCGCTAGTGTGCTGATCCCCAACCGAAGTGCGCTCGGTCCGTTGATGGTCGATGTGTTCGGCCCAGACTACAACCAATAACCCCACCCCGCACAATGAAAAAACGGTACCTGCTTTAGGTACCGTTGTCGGTTTCAAATTGAGAACCCGCTATGCCGTGTGTCCGCGCTGTTTTGAACCTGCGTATCGCAGGTGGGTATCTGGCCCATGCTTTTGTCTTGGCTAATGCCTATCACATCCACACAGGACCTTCGATCCCTCTTTATGAGTGTTGGCTCAAAACCGTCTGCGCCATCACGTACATAGCAGGATGAACCAATTTATAGCAAACGCCCCGCTAACCGTAAAGGGCAAATTGCCCCACCCCCACCCGGATGATGACGATCCTCCCCGCTAACCAATGAGGTTTGTTACCCCTACCACACCCGACAGATCAACCCTTTGAGGTAATCGCCTTCCGGGAACGTCAACGCCACCGGATGATCGCTGCTGCTGCCCAACTTACGCACGATCTGCGCATGTCGCCCGCTATCCGCCAATGCCCCGAAAACCACCTTCTGGAACAAGTCCGCATCAATCGCGCCGCTACAGCTAAACGTGAATAGCAGGCCCCCCGGCTTGATGATCTTGAAGGCGTGCAGGTTCAAATCCTTATACCCGCGTGTCGCATTATTCACCTGCCGCCGCGACTGCGCGAACTTGGGCGGGTCCAGCACCACCACGTCGAACATCTCGCCCCGTTCGGCATAGTCGCGCAGCGCCTCGAAAGCATCCGCCTGGATAAAGCGGGTATTCTCCAACGGATACCCGTTCTCCTCCACCACCGCTTTTGCCAATTCTAGTGCCGGCCCAGATGAATCAACATGAATCACCTCGGCCACACCTGCCGCCAGCGCATACAACCCAAAGCCGCCCGTATAGCTGAACATATTCAACACGCGGCGGTCGTCCTCCTGCTGTAAATCGCTCTCGAAGTATAACAGATCGTGCAACCAGCCCCGATTATCGCGTTGGTCCAGGTAGTACCCCGTTTTATGGCCGTGACGCACATCGACCGGAAAGCGCAACGTGTTTTCCTCAATTTCGATATACTCCGGCGGCGGCTGGCCCCACAACACCCCCGTTTCATCTGTTAACCCCTCTTTTTGTCGGATGTCTACATCGCTCCGTTCGTAGACGCCCTCCGGGTTGAGCAACTCAACCAGAATCTCGACAAGCTCATGCTTGCGAACATCGATCCCCAACGTCAACGACTGGATCACCAACCAATCGCCGTAACGATCCACCACCAACCCCGGCAGATAATCGTTCTCCGCATTGACCAACCGCGCCGCATTCTGCACGCCATCCCCGTATTCCTCCTGGAGTTGCACCCGCCCCCGCACCGCCCGCCGGATTTTGTCGCGCCACCAAGCCCTATCAATTGCCTCATCCGCCCACGTTAGCACCCGCACCCGTATTTGTGAGGTCGGGTTATAGTACCCCCGCCCCAAAAACGACCCATCCATGCGGGTTACCCGCACCATGTCCCCCGGCTGCGGGTCGTTTTCTATACGCGCCACCGACCCGGAGAATATCCAGGGGTGTTTGTTTTCGATGGGTTTTTCCTTGTTCGATCTTATAACGATGATGCCTTCGCTCATGGCGGTATCCATTCTTTCCGATTCGTCGGCACACAAAAACAGGGCAAACTGGATCGTCTGCCCCGACGATTTGCATTATACGGCCCCACCCGCATCAATCAAAGCCCGTAACCCGTCCTCATCCAACACCGAAACACCCAGCTTTTCCGCCTTACCCAGCTTAGACCCCGCCGCTTCCCCCGCCACCACATAATCCGTCTTTTTGCTAACACTGCTCGTCACGCGCCCGCCGTGTTGCTCGATCAACGCGCTCGCCTCGTCGCGTGTCAAGCTCGGTAACGTCCCAGTGAGTACGAATTTCAGCCCGTCTAGCGCGGTACTGGCAAGTTCCTGCTGTTCCGCCTCCCACCGGACGCCCGCCTCGCGCATTTTGCGTAACACGCGCTGATTATGCTCCGTGCGGAACCACTCCGCGACGTTCTGCGCGATCACCGGGCCGATCCCGTCGATCTCCGCTAATGCTTCGGGCGTCGCCGCCGCTAGCGCATCAAATGACGGGTAGTGCGCCGTTAGCAAACTCGCGACCGTCCCGCCGACACCTTCAACCCCCAACGCGGTCAGAATTTGATCTAGCGGTCGATCCTTCACCCCCCGGATAGACGCCATCAGGTTCTCCACCTTTTTCTCCCCGAAACGCTCCAACGGTAACAGTTGCTCCGGCTGCAAATAAAAGATGTCCCCCTCATCTTCGATCAACCCCTCATCCAATAAAACCTTAACCGTCTGCGTCCCTAGCCCCTCAATATCCAACGCCCCCCGCGAAACGAAAAACTCGACCTGCCGGAAAACCCGTTCGGGGCAGTCCGGGTTGGGGCAATAATAATCGACACCCACTTCATCTTTCTTGACCAGCGGTGTATCGCAGAACGGGCAGCGTTCCGGTGGCGTGATCGCTTGCTCGTCACCCTGGCGCGACCCCGGCACCGGGCCGATCACATACGGAATCACGTCCCCGCTGCGCTTGATGATCACCCGGTCGCCCATCCGAATATCGTGTTCTCGCACAAAATCGTAATTGTGCAACGTGGCATTACTGATTGTCACCCCAGATAAAAACACCGGCTCTAGCTTGGCGCTCGGCACAACCCGACCTGTGCGCCCCACACCCACCGACACACCGATCAAGCGCGTCGTGGCGGTAGCTGCCGGGTACTTATAAGCAATTGCGCCGCGTGGGTCTTTGGCGATCACGCCCAGCTCGTTATACACCTCCATTTCGTTGACCTTAATCACCAGCCCGTCGATCTCATACGGTAGGCTGTCGCGCTGTCGTTCCCATACGCTAATTTGTGGGATAATCGCTTCTAATGTGGGATAATGTTGGATATTAGGGGCCA
Source organism: Anaerolineae bacterium (assembly GCA_034437355.1). Taxonomy (GTDB): domain Bacteria; phylum Chloroflexota; class Anaerolineae; order Aggregatilineales; family Phototrophicaceae; genus DAOTTY01. The sequence continues at coordinate 6,306 of DAOTUA010000225.1, forward strand.
AAGGGAACCCTAACGCCCGCATATATCCCAAACTATCCCACCGTTTATCCCAAATTTTGCCATCAGCTAGCACCACATCGTAGAAATAGGCGCTCAACGGGCGCTGCGCCGTGACCCGGCTATCTTTCTGTTTGAGCGTACCCGATGCCGCATTACGCGGGTTAATAAACGGGTCCTCGCCCCGCTGGATTTTCTCCTTGTTCAGTTGGTCGAAATCTGCCAACAGAAACAGAATTTCGCCGCGCACAACCAACCGATCCGGCGGTTGTGGCCCGTCCGGGTCCACCGGAACCCGCAGCGGAACGCTATTGATCGTGCGGACGTTCGCGGTCACGTCGTCGCCTAACTCGCCGTTACCGCGTGTCGCAGCCGTGACCAACACCCCCTCTTTATACGTCAATACAATCGTCAACCCATCGAGTTTGGGTTCCAACATATAGCTCATCTCCGTCCCGGCTTGTAACAACCGCAGATTACGCTCCTCCCACTCGCGCAGATCGTCCTCGTTGTACGCATTCGCCAGGCTGAGAATCGGCGCGGGGTGTCGCACCTTAGCGAACTCCTCCGATAGATCGTTACCGGCCCGTTGCGTGGGCGAATCCGGCGTGATCACGCCCGGGTGGGCCGCCTCTAGCTCTTTTAGCTCGTTGAACAGCGCGTCATATTCGGCATCGGTGATCACCGGGTCGCTCAGCACATAATAGCGGTAACTATGAAAGTGAATCTGCTGGCGCAACTCACGGGCGCGGGCCGCCGCCGAATTAGAATCTGTCATGATGGATTGCCCTCCGGTTGAACTTCCATGTATAAATCTACCGCCCACCCTTCCTGGCCGCTAAACACATCACGCACCCGCCACCAGGTGAAACTATCCCCCCGCACCGATTCCGGCCCACCCAGAATTTCTAAGATGCTATTTTCCTGCGCAGTAAACACCAACGCGCTATCTATCCCCGGTTCTTGGCGCACATTCAAACCATTCTCCCCCACATTGACCACCGCCACCTGACGCCCCACTCCCAGCACATCCGGCGTCGGAGATAAATAGACCGGGGCCAACGTCGGCCCTAGCAGTTGGATACCCGCCTCTCCATCTAGTACCGGGGCGCGGGTTTCCGATAATAACGGGGCCGCGGTTGCACTCGGTAGCGGCGGGGCCGTTAGCAC
>DAOTUA010000226.1:0-1954 GCA_034437355.1 Anaerolineae bacterium
CATCAAAAGCGGGTTGGGGCATCAACCCACGACTTAGAGGTTGTAAGACCTGGGAACGCTTCGGCATAATCGGGCAACCTTGCTTGAGGTCAAGAATCCCCCGGATTTATCCGTGGGGAGTATGTCAAAACATGGCTTGCGCTCACCTTTTGCCTCGCAAATCATACGATAATGACTAGTGGTCTTTGCGCCCTACATCCCCATAGCTAAAGCTAGGTGCTTTGGGCGCGTTTTTGATAACGGCTCAGGCGCTTCGTCCCGGAACTCTAGGGTACTCGCATCAAATTTTTGTAGGCGCTGTTGACGTTTGAAATCTCGACTTTGCAATCATCTGAAAGACACCCAGCGGTTTGATGCGATTGCCCTATTCTGGCCGGAATGTGTTATGCTGGTAACGCTTTTACGGTGAACGGTGATCGAGATATAGCTATGGCAGAACGCACAAACGAAGAATGGTTATCCGAACTGCGGGACGTTTCGCCCAAGCAGGAACAGGCCATTAACGAGCTGCAAAAACGCCTCAAACGTTCAATATTTTACTATCTCAGCCGCGAACGCAGCGATTTATCCGGTTTAGCGACGCAAGAGATCGACCAAATGGCGCAGGATATGGGCCAGGATGCTGTCTTGCGTGTGCTGGATAATATCGACACCTTCCGGGGCGAGAGCCGCTTTACCACCTGGGCGACCAAGATAGCGATTCGGATGGCGATCAGCGATCTGCGCCGCGCTCACTATAAAGATTACAGCCTAGAGGACATCACCATCGGCGGAGAAATGCTGCCCAACCTTAGCCCCGTCCAGCCAGCACCTACCCAGGGGACGCGCCCCCCCAACCCGGAGAGCGCCACCGAGCGCGATGACGTGATGGAGAAGATCAATCGGGCGATTGACGAGGCGTTAACCGAGCGCCAACGCCAGGCGCTTGTCGCGGTTGCGATTGATGGTGTGCCGTTAGATGTTGTTGTCGAAAAATTGGGCACCAATCGTAACGCGCTCTACAAGCTGCTGCACGATGCCCGCCGTAAGCTCAAGGGGCATTTAGAAGCCCAGGGCATTTCGATGGATTACATGATGACGCTCTTTCAGCGTTAAGGGGCAAGCGGGCGCATCCACAGCCACCAGAAGGACGCCTTCGGATACACCTCGATGAGTTGCTCATCCCATAAAAAATCATTATCGCGCACGTACCCACGCAAGCGTTTATCCGTCTGCCGGCGTTTCTGCTCCAGGTCCGCGCTGTGGAGGTCCGCTATATCCATAGCCATGATCAACTCCTGAACGACCGTCCGCCGGAACGCCTCTGGATTATAGATGCGGGGGCACATCGCCGGGTCCTGCGTACACTCCTCAAAAAACCGATCCATTGCATTGAGCCGCGATTGCGCTTCTTGTAGCATTTTACCTTCATACCGTTCTGGGAAGTTGGCGCGTATCTCGGTGTGCTGATCCTGGATGCGCTCAAAGGTGGCCTGACGTTTGGCGTCGAGCATATCTTTGAGCGCATAAATTCGCCGTAGACGTAGCAAGATAGTGCCAACGGTCAGGTTGGGGGCGTCGCCACCCGTGAAGAACCCGCCGCCGATGCTCCCGTAAAGTTGATTGCTATTAAGATACCCGGATAGCGAGTTTACCATTCGCTCCAGGTGGTTTAAGTCGTTAAACAAGTTATAGTTTTTACCAAAGGTCATGAGTGCCTCCCATTTGCTTACATCTCGATAAATGTAACTGTTCAGGTAGCGATAGGATGTTGTAGGGTTTCATCCCACACCCTACCACTTTTTCCAGAAAAATCGTAACTACTCAGGTACTAAACACATCTTACAGTAGCGCACCCGCCCTCACCCCCTAAATCTCTCCCACAGCTTCGCGGGGAGAGGGGTTGGGGTGAGGGCTGAGTAGTTACGAAAAATCTGACACTTTTTGTCCATTTTGATTGAAAATAGCCCTCTAC
>DAOTUA010000227.1:0-1883 GCA_034437355.1 Anaerolineae bacterium
CCCCCCGCCGGTAGCGAGTGCCAGCAGCCCACCCAACCCAACGGCCAGCCCACCACCCAAAAACCCGATCACCTCCGGCCACAGCCAACGCCGCCGCGCCAACAAATACCCGGCTATGAGTCCGATCACGAAAAACAGGTACGGATATTTGAACCACAGCGTTAAGGCGGCCAGCATCCCGACCCCTGCCGCGAGCGCCACCCGGTACGATTGCGCCTCTGTCGGCGGGACATCCACCAATACCAGCACCCCCCACACCGCCAGTGCCATCGGGACAGCGGCGGTCCCGTCGTTTTGTGAGAGCGTCCAGAAACTTTCTGTAAAGTAAAACACCCCGTAGGCCAGCACCGCCCACAACCCCAGGCTGTTACCGGCCAACCGCCGCCCGATGCCGTACAGTGCCGCCGCCATCAACGGGAAAGCGATTAGGTCTAGCAGGCGCACCGCCCACACCGACGGGCCAAACGTCCCGATCAGTGCCGCGTAGGTATAGAAAATGGCGGGGGGTTTGGGGTTCCACACATCGACATATGGCACGCCACCGCGCAGAATCACGTTGGCGATAGTCGCAAATTCGCCTTGATCACGCCCTAGCGGGTAAGTGAGGATCGGCACGGCTGCCAGCAGGATCACCATAACCAGTGATCCCCATGCCCCCCACCCCCCGCGCCGCATGTTGTTGATCATCGCTAGGGGGTCGGTTGGGCTTCTTCTTCGGTGGTGATGGTGGGGCCGTCTAAGATGCGATGGACGGGGCAGCGCCCGGCGATGTGCATCAGGCGTTGGCGTTGTTGCTCGTCTAGCTCGCCGTGGAACGTCAAGGTTTGGCGGATACGGTGGACGAACTTAGCGTCCCCGTCGTAGGTGGGGTCATCTTCCGCCGGGACTTTCTCCAACTCCAGGTCAATCGACACTTTTTGTAAGTCCCAGCCCTTGCGCTTGGCGTACATATGCAGCGTCATTGTGGTGCAACTACCCAGAGCGCCCAGCAGCAATTCTTCCGGGTTGGGGGCGGTATCGGTGCCATCGGCGGAGGCGGGCATATCGCCGTGCCAAGTGTGGTGGCGTGCTGTGATATTTGTCCGGTAGCCGGCATCGGTTTCGACGTGAGCGTGTTCTAACATCGTGGGTACTCTCCTGATGGGGATTTTACTCGTATATAGATCAGACCCACACACAGGCGGTTTTCTTACGCCTCGTCGGTCGTTTTGCTCTCATCCGTTACTTTTGGCATATCGCCGGTGGTGATGGCAATATCTTCTTCGTCGGCATCTTCCCAACTGATGATCCAAACACAAGCGCCCGCCACTAACACGGTCGCCACAATCAGCGATACCCACTGGCCCGCCAATAACCCTACGTCACGGCCTTCAATTACCAGTAAGATCACCATGCCAAGCGATAGCACAAACCAGGCGCTCAGGCGCGGTCGGGTAGATGCGAATTTCACAACCGGGTTGTTTTGTAGCTGTTCCATGGGGGGCCTCGTGTGTGTTGGTTTAGTTGCGCGATCATCATAGTAGCGAACGTCTTATTTCGCAAGGGGGGGCGGGCCGCCCCTCCCTGATGGTAGATTTTGGTTTTGGCGGCTTAAAAATCAAAGCTGCTCTTGACATTATATTTAGATTGGGCTAAAAATAGAATAATGTTGAATCTAAAAAAAGGAATTGCACTATGAAACGATATATCCTAACCCTAGGCGTTATGCTATCTCTGCTATGGGTGGGGGGGGGCAACACACAAGACGAGGCGTTAAACATCGTTGCGACCACCACCCAGGCGGCGGACTTAGTTAACATCCTGGCAGATGGCGCAGACGGTGTGACCATCACCGCCCTGATGGGTGCAGGCGTAGACCCGCACCTCTACCAACCAACCGAGGC
>DAOTUA010000228.1:0-3703 GCA_034437355.1 Anaerolineae bacterium
TGTACGAACATCTAACATCGTAGGGCTTTTGCAAAGTTACATGGCTGAATATTGGGCGCTGCCCAAATCCGTCACTTTTTGAAAAAAGTGAACAAAAACTTATTATTTCGGACGCTTTGCGTCCAAAAATACGGGTTCAAAGGGTGCAAACCCTTTGCAGGGGGCGGGGACAGCGTCCCCGCGCTGTGAAAACTCGACTTTGCAATAGCCCTGGTGGGTATCGAAAGCTGGTTGACAAGTCTTTCGTAGTCCCTTACCACCCCGTCCATTGACGCACATCTCCCCACACCATAGAATATTTAATACAATCCGCATCAGAAAAAAGTGGTAGGGACGGTAACCGATGAAATATCATATCTGGACGTTCGGCTGCCAGATGAACACAGCCGACTCGCAACACCTGGCCTCCGAGCTAGAACGCCTGGGTTTCACGGCGGAAACTGACAACCCCGACGAGGCCGACATCCAGGTTGTAAATACCTGTGTCGTCCGCCAGAGCGCCGAAGATAAGGGCCTCAACCGGATTCAAATGTTACAAGCGATGAAAACCAATAAGCCAGATACCGTCATCGGCGTGATGGGGTGTATGGTCGGCGTCAAAGACCCCCTCTGGATGCGCCAACGCCTACCAGGGGTAGACGTGTTCATGCCGCCAAGCGACCCACAGCCGATGGTCAGCTTTCTGCAAGACCGCTTCGCAGAGTCCGAAGTGTTGGCAATCGAACAAGCCCAACGCGCCCAACGCGACGCCATCCAAGATGGCGATCTGATCCTACCTGCCCACGAGCAGAATACCCTCATCAGTGCCCATGTCCCGGTGGTGTATGGCTGTTCTCATGCCTGTAGCTTCTGCATTATCCCCTTCCGCCGAGGGATAGAACGCTCCCGCCGCGTGGGGGAGATCGTCGCCCATGTGCGCAGTCTGGCGCTCCAGGGTGTGCGTGAAGTCACCCTGTTAGGCCAAATTGTTGATCGCTACGGTAAAGATATCCCGGACGGCCCAGACCTAGCCGACCTGCTGCGGATTGTGCATGATGTCGCGGAAGAAACCGACCTGGCCCGTATCCGCTTCTTAACCAGCCATCCGAACTGGATGACCGACAAGCTCTTAGAAACTGTCGCAGCCTTACCGCGTGTCATGCCGCATATCGAAGTCCCCGTCCAAGCGGGGGATGATACCGTATTGGCCAACATGAAACGCGGCTACACCGCCGATAACTATCGCAAACTCGTTGAACGCATCCGGCAGATCATCCCCGATGTGGCCATCAATACCGATATTATCGTCGGCTTCCCCGGCGAAACTCATCAACAATTCATGCAGACTTACGCGCTACTCGAAGAACTCAAGCTCGATAAAGCGCATCTGGCCCGCTATAGCCCACGCCCCAACACCGTCAGCGACCGTCGTATGGATGACGATGTGCCAGAGGATGAAAAGAAAGCACGCCATCAAATGCTCGATGAGTTGCAAGGCCGCCTCGTTGCGGAGATCAACGCCAAGTTCTTGGGCCAACGGGTGCCCGTGCTAGTCGAGGAAATGCACAAGGGCAAATGGCGCTCGCGCACACCCCAGAACAAACTCGTGTTCTTCGAGGCCGAAGGCGACCTACGCGGGCAGGTGGTTGATGTCGAAATCACCTGGACCGGCCCATGGAGTATGCAGGGCCGCTTACCGGTCAAAGATAGCGGGCAAAGCCTGCCCGTGCTAAATGTTGTTTAGAATTTCGTATTTAGGCGGTGTGAGAATTTGCTTCTAAGCCGTTCTTGATTTATATTATGCTGGCTAAGGTTAATGAACCGTGTGCCAGTGTTTGGCAGGCGCATAAGTTACAGTATACTTGTGCAGTATGTTCCAACGGGGTATGCTTGAAGACGTGAACAACAAATGTTTAGGTTATGAGCGGCCACGATTGGCTTTACTCACCGATTGGAGGACCAGGTACGATGCCGGCTGAGAAAAGTGGATACTACTATCCGAATAAGTTTGCCCGAATCTTCATCGAAGCGATGGAAGAGATCATGGGTAAGAATGGCTTAAACGCCATTTTGCAGCTTGCAAAACTTCCCGAATTGATTGATAACTACCCCCCAGATAACCTTGATAAGGGTTTCGACTTTCAAGATTTTACGGCCCTAAATGTGGCTCTGGAGGAAATGTACGGTCCGCGTGGGGGGCGTGGCCTGGCGCTACGTGCTGGGCGTGCGACCTTCGCAGACGGCTTGCGTGCTTTTGGTGCGTTGGCAGGCGTTGGCGACCTTGCATTTAAGGTGCTACCGCTCAACGCTAAGCTCAAAATTGGCGTCCCTGCGATGGCGAATATCTTCTCCCAGTTTTCAGACCAAATTTCCAACGTGAACGAAGAAGGTAGCGACCGCATCATCTACACCCTAGAGCGTTGCCCGATGTGTTGGGAACGCAAAGCAGATAAGCCCGTCTGCTATGTGGGCCAGGGCCTATTGCAAGAGGGCCTGCGTTGGGTCTCTGGTGGTCATGAATTCAAAGTCGATATGACGACCTGTAAAGCAAAGGGTGATGATATGGGGCGTTACATCATCTACAAGGAACCTATCGAGTAGCCCTATTCACGGGTCATTCTCGGAGTTAGCTTTAGCCCCATGTTGGCACAATGCCCTGGGGCTTTATTCGAGTCTATGTCCGTATTTTGACAGTGTTCATTTCATGGGATGCACCCCCACACCCCGCAAGGGAACATCGCCCTCTTGACCCCGTGCCATCGAACGTAGCGCGTTCGATGTGGGAAAGTTTGGGTCCACTTTACAAAAAGTGGTGCGGTTCGGGGTGAAACCCGACAACTTGCCAATAATCTGGAATGTGACCCCCTATTCGCTTACATTGGCCCGATGCCCATAGCAGTGCTAAAATGGAATCGTCGCGTCGTCGCAAACGACATTTTTTTGATATATTTAGATCATCGACAGCCAAGGACGATTTCATGCTCAAACGGGTTCTATTCTTCTCTGCCCTTCTTTTTGCCGGGGCCTGCACGCTATCTAGCAATAACACCCCGGAACCCATCGCCACCGCAACTCCCATCCCGACCGGGGCCCCGGAGGTTACCATCACCTCCCCACAAACCGGCGATGAGATTAACCTGGGGGATGATGTCCTGGTCAGTGCCATCGCCACCGACGCCATCGGTGTTACCAGCGTGCAGTTGTTCGCCAACGAAACGCTCGTCAAGACCATCTCGTCACAAGAATCGGATGGCGACCTCAACCTGCCCGTTGTCCTAGATTATACCCCGCGTACTAACGGCGAACTCCAGCTAGAAGTGTTAGCTTACCGTGGGACTGTCGCCAGTGAGCCTGCTACCGTGACCATTAGCGTTTTAGAAGAAGAAGAAACCGTCCAGGTCCCCGTCGATCAAGAAACCGGCCCCGTCATCAACCCCAATGACCCCACCTGCCGCATTCTGACCAACACCGCACTCAACTATCGTACCGGGCCAGGGATCGAATATAACCGTATCGGTGCTTTCAGCGCCGGGCAACAAGCGCCCATCGTCGGGCGTGTGGGGGATAACTCATGGTGGCAAGTACAGGTCAATACCTTCACCCGTGCCTGGGTTAGCGCCGACTTTACAACCGAATACGGTAACTGTCTGAACATTCCGCTAGTCTCCGCGCCCCCAACCCCAACCGGGGATGCCCCCACCCCGACCCCAACCATCACCAACAC
>DAOTUA010000229.1:0-4570 GCA_034437355.1 Anaerolineae bacterium
AAACCCCACCAAACCTGACAGTTTTTGAATTTCAAATAGAACGTATTTTTGGTCAAGCTTTTGCAAAAGTTTGTGGGGGTTCGGGGGTGAAGCCCCTGAGTAGTTACGGTTCTTTTCAAAAAGTGGCGCGTTTGGGCAGCGCCCAATGATAAGCCATGTCGTTTTGCAAAACCCTACTCTGTGGGATTACTTACTTTGTTTGGCGGGGTGGGGGTGCTACAATGCGCCTAGGCCAAAATGTTAACACACGAAGGGACCAAACGCCCCATGCGCCGATTCACCCGCCTGATCTCACTTTGCCTGTTTGGGTTAGCGGCGGTTGCCGCCCCGGTCGCCGCACAAAGCGGAACCGCGCTGATCGAAATGGAGGTGGATATTGCTTATGATGGGGCCTTCCGCGATGAACAGTGGTTTCCGGTACGTGTGACCGTCACCAACAACAGCGACCCCATCGACGGGCGCGTCATTGTGCGGCCTGCCACTTCACGCGGGGTACGTGGCTCGTTTAGTGTCCCCATGGACCTACCGACCAACGCGGTTAAATCCGATACGTTGTGGGTTGTTGCCCAGGGCGTGACGACTCAGTTACGGGTCGAGTTAATCGACAACAACACCGATCAGGTTCTCGCCAGCCAAACCGCCCCACTCCGGGCGCTGCAACCCACCGATCAGCTTTACGTCGTTGTGACGCGCTCGGCGGCGGGGTCGGTAGACCTGACAAACGCCCGTGCGCCGGGGATGGCCGCATCTCAGGCCAACTGGGAAATTGACAACCTGCCGGAAAATCCGCTGGTGTTGGCAAGCGTCAACATGATGCTGTTTAGTGATGTGGATACCGGCGGCCTGACGTTAGCCCAGGAAACCGCGCTCGAAGCGTGGATCGCCAACGGCGGGCACCTGGTCGTTACTGGTGGGGGCAACTGGCAGGCTACCGCAGCGGGTTTGGCTTCCTTGCTGCCGTATGTGCCAGAGGCCGACATCACCGTTGACGATGTGACCCCACTCGCGGCCTTCACCGGCTCCGGCGAGCAATTGCAAGGCCGAACCCCCCTGGCAACCGGCCAACTACAAGAAAATGCGCGTGTGCTGGTCGCAACGGAAAACGGCGAACCGCTGATTATTCGGCAGGAATTAGGCGAGGGGGTGGTGGACTACCTCACGCCAGACCCGAACACCAACCCGTTACGCTCATGGGCTGGCCTGGGCCAATTGTGGTACACGCTAGCGGTGACCGCGCCACCTGTCCCGGCCTGGGCACGCAATTTTGCCGCGTGGGAAGGGACCGTCGGTGCGGCGGAGATTTTGCCGGGGATCGATGTTTTGCCGAGTGTGCTGCCCCTGTGCGGGTTCTTGGCGTTGTATATCGCGTTGATCGGCCCGGTGAATTACCTGGTTCTCAGTCGGCTCAACCGCCAAGAGTGGGCCTGGGTGACTATCCCGCTACTGATTATTGTGTTTAGTGGTCTAGCGTTTATTGTTGGCGGGCAATTACGCGGGACTACGCCCAGTATTGGTCGGGTGGCGGTGGTGCGTAGCTGGCAGGATACCGATATCGCCCATGTGACCGAGGTGATCGGCCTGTTAAGCCCCCAGCGCACCCAATACACCATGACCGGCGAGCCGGGCACCATGTTTAGATCGTTGCCGCGTAATGTGCTACAAGGCGGCGGGAGCCTGCTAGCCTCCACGTTTGAGACCAGTATCGAGTTTCAAAAGGCGCAAACCGTCAGCGCCGATGCCTTCACGGTCGATGCCAGTTTCGTTGCTGGGTTTGCCGGGTATGGTACCACCGCCGCCCCCAGCATCAGCGGGCGAGCCACCATCTTCTACCCACCCAGCGAGCGCAGCGCCCAGGTGGTGCGCGGCAGCGTGCGTAACAACACCGATCAACCGCTAACGGATGGCGTCATCCTGGCGCGGGGGGCAGCCTATCGCCTGGGAACCGCGCTTGATCCTGGTGACGTTGCCGACTTTGAGCTTCGGCTAGATACATTCGAGCTGCCCGCCCCGGCCCCCATCGGCTATGTGCTGGGCCAGGCCAATACCGGGCTGGGTTTCAATTTCAGTGGCGGGAGCCTGGATCTCACGGTCCGCGATATTCTGGGGGATGCCGACTACGACTTTAACCCGAATTTCGACGGCAATCGCGGCAACGCAAACGCCACCGAACGACAGGAAATCCGGCGGCGGCAGTTGTTTCTCACCGCGCTGATGCGTGAACAATATCAAAGCACGGCCCGCGGGAATGATGTCTATTTTGTCGGATGGTCATCGGCAGAAGCAACCGCGTTAACACTGGCCGACCGCGAATATGACGCCTACCCTTCTACAGCGCACGTCGTCGGGTTGGCAGTGGATGTTGAACAGCCGCTAAACAAGCGTGTGCGCGTTGGTAGCGATCAGTTTACCTGGTCGATCCATCAGCGCGACGGCCTCGGCGCGACGGCCCCGATTAACTTCTCCGTTGGCGAAGGGAACGCGGTCGCCTTTCGGTTTACGCCACTCGCACAAGCACGGTTAGATGATGTCGAAGAACTGCTGGTGACGCTACAACGCAACACCAGCGGCAATTCGGCGTTACCGGTCGGTTTGTGGAACTGGGATGACGCGGCCTGGGAACCGTTCACGGTGGTGAATAGCCGCTTGTCCGTAGAATCCCCACAGCCTTACCTTGGGCCAGATAACGCGGTGCTTGTGCGTGTGCTGGGGGATGATGTGGCGATGATGACATTCAATTCGCTACAGGTGGAACACGTCGGCACCTTTGAGGGATAAGCCAGCACATCCGCAGCGGTCATCTATTCCGATGTCGCCGCCCACTGCAACAGATCGGTTGTGTTTAGTACGGTGGCGAACTCGTTGTGAAGGTTGGCGAGTGCGGTTTGATAGACCTGCTGGGCCGGGATATGCGTTCCGTCGTGGCTTGTTTTGGCAAAAGCGGCGGTGGCATCCCCGGCCAAAAATACCCGAAACCCTAAATTACCCGCCATACGAACTGTGGTTGAAACGCAATGTTCGGTCGTCAGCCCGCAGATCACCAGCGTATCGATCTCGGCATCGCGTAGACGTTGTTCTAAGTTGGTTCCGATGAACGCGCTGTTCACATGCTTGATGATCACGGATTCGCCCGGCTGGGGTTCGGCTATCGGTTGGAAGTTAACACCGGGTTGATCTGGACGCAGGGGCGAATCCGGTTCGGTGGAATGGTGCTGGATGTGGTAAAGCGGCCTGTTGGTCGCTCGCCAATGGGCTAGCAACCGCCCGACGTTGGCCTCCGCGTTTGGGTTATAGCGGTTATGGTTGCTAAAGCCCTGTTGCACATCCACGATGATGAGGGTGGCTTGTTCGGGGAAGTCGTTCATGGCGCATCACCTATTGGGGTTTTGTCAATTGGCGTCATTTTACGCCTAAAGGGATATATTGCAATATTTGGTAGCGGCTCAGGGGCTTCACCCCCGAACCCGCACAAACTTTTGCAAAGTTACAGGGCTGAATATTGGGCGCTGCCCAAACCCGTCACTTTTTGAAAAAAGTGAGCAAAAACTTATCATTTCGGACGCTTTGCGTCCCCGCGCTGTGAAAACTCGACTTTGCAATAGCCCTGGGAAAAAGGGGTGGGGTGAAACCCCACAATATCGTAATCTCTACCTGAGTCGTTACAATATTTTGACGATTTTCGTTTGACAGGAACACTGCCCCCACACCCGGCAAGGGAGCATCACCCCCTTGCCCGTCGCTACCGAACACAAAGCGTTCGATGGGTGAAAGTGCGACGGGAGGGCATAGCAGCCCTCCCCATATGCTATTCCGGTACGACCTCGTAAGCGATGCCCTCGAACACGACGATCACACGCTCTGCCACTGCGAAATAATCGGCAAGCATCGGGTTTGCTGCGATCAGATCGAAGTAGGCATCACTCAGGAATACGACCGGCTCGGTTTGCATCGTATCTGGGTCGAAAGTGGTATCGACATACACACCGTTTTGCAAGATAAACGATTTATCCGCTGCGTTGAGAATACGCGGTTGCGGCTCGGCGGCGGCGTTCGGGACGGTCTGCGCGAGTTCTGCTTCACCGGCAAAGACGGCCTCGTCATCGCTGGGGGCCAAGGCACTACTTGATACGTTAGCGGGTTGTGTCGGCATCGCAATTGGGGCGCTGGCATCGGCCATCCCGCCGATAGCGTCGGCGGCGCTAACTGCATCTGCCCCACTGACACCGCGCTGAAGTATTTCCGCATCGGCCCGGAAGCTGTCCTGGGCGGCGAGGCGTCCCTGTTGGCTGAGGATGTCATCCTCTTCAATCAGGAAGCTGGTATAGGGGGTGATGATCCCGTAACGAGTGGAGAGATTGACGACGCTATTCACCAGTTCTTCACTCTCTCCGTTTAAGCGGATATTGTTCAGCAGGTCACCGATGCGGCGGGTGGCCCACAACCGCGCGATGAACGGATCGCCCCCGGCGTTATCGCGGAAGGTCACGTTTTCGTAGGTATATTCGACCGGCTCGCCGTTCACTTCACCGGATAGCGTGACGTTGACGGCATCGGCCCCCTGGCGGTAACGGCC
>DAOTUA010000230.1:0-5086 GCA_034437355.1 Anaerolineae bacterium
GTCGGGGTTGGGGTGATAGGTGGGGTGGGCGGGTCCACTGGCGGAATATCCAGGATGCTGCCGCGCAACTGAACCACACTCGGCGCGACCCATCCGCGCTCGCCAGCGGGGGTTTCGACCAGCAGCCAATTGCTGCGCGGGCTACGCCCGATCACGTTCAGTTCGGTGCCGGGGGGCAACCCCTCGCGGATTGCGAACAGTGTACTATCCCCCCGCCGCAGGTTTGACAGTACCAGCACTTGCGCCTGCACCCCGCTATCAACCGCACCCGTTAGCGGGGCGGGGGTGGCGTTGGTGGTACTGCTCGACGGCGTGGCGAAGGTCCCCCCGCCACCCCCACCGGCGGCGGCGGTCGCAGTCAGCGCGAGCAGCGCATTGTTGATCGCTTGTTCCTCATCGAATGGGGCGAACGTTTGCTGCATGGAGTTATCTACACGTACAGGGGTGATCGTGTGGTATCGTGGCCCACCAGCGGCCCGATTTACGGTTAAGCGCAGTGCATACAGGCCATCCGGGGCGGTGGTGGTATCCCACACGCCGAGGACGTTATCGGTGATGGGTTGGGTGCGCGGCAGGGTTGCGGGCAGCCATAAGGTGGCGGCTCCGTCGCGGGGTTGGAGGTCGTTGGCAAGGGGTTGGTACTCGATGAAATAGCTTTGCTGGCCGGGTGCGTTGGCCGTCCCGATGATCTCGGCATCGCCGGTTAGCGTGAATACCGGCAGCGGTAGTGTGATCCGAACATCGTTATCTATGGTAGGCTGGCCCAAAACCAATAACGGCACCCACAATAACAGCCCAGAACTGATGATGTATTTCCAGAACATAGCAATTCCTTACATACGCTCAATGTGAAATTCAAAATGCAGGTAACGACTCAGGTCAAGATAGGATGTCGTGGGGGTTGCCCCACCACCCACCGCTTTTTCCAGTTCACATCAGGCGTCACATATAACGACCAGGTCACAGCTAGCGGTTAACGATCAACGAACCGATAGCCCACCCCACGCGAGGTTAAGATGTATTCCGGGCGGGTGGGGTTGATTTCTATCTTTTGCCGCAGGTAATGGACATATAGTTTGAGGCTATCTACCGCGTCGCTGTATTCTTCGCCCCACGCCTGCGAGACGAGTTCCCCGCGTGGGACAACGCGCCCGGCGTTGCGCACCAGCACGCCCAATAGGTTAAACTCTTTGGGCGTCAGATGTTTGAATTCATCGCGCACCTGGACTTCACGTTTCATAAAATTGATGCGAAACTCACCTTTATTGAAGCTGAGTTCTTCGCTCATGTTGGGGCTGGGGCTGCGCCGCAGATGGGCTTTCACACGGGCCACGAGTTCTTCATTATCATGCGGCTTGACGACGTAATCGTCCGCCCCCATTTCTAGGCCGCGCACAATATCGGCGGTTCCGTCGCGTGCGGTCAAAAAGATGATTGGCACATCAGACATTTCTCGCAGCCGCTTGCAAACGTCCCATCCGTCCATGTCCGGCATCATAATATCTAGCAACACTAAATCGGGTTGGTTCTGATAAGCCAGCCGTAAACCTTCTTCGGCACTATAAGCTTTTACGATATGATACCCACGCCGTTCTAACAAGATCGCGATGAGTTGGACTGTATTTTCTTCATCATCAATGATGAGAATGGTGTTGCTCATGGGGTACGCGCCTCTTATTTCAGGTTCTTGTTACATATTTTAATATAACTTATTCTAACCGGATTGTCAGATGCCGGTCAACGCACGGCGGGCGATTCGGCTAGCATTTAGCAGCTTTTTTACAGGCCGCGCTAGCCGTCGTGCGGCTGCACCGACCGCGCCACCAGCCCGATGCCACCCGTCACGAGTCCCAACATGAGCAGCGTATTAAATAGGCTCGTCTGTTGGAAGTAGACACGCAAATTCATCAGCACCCCCAGCACGATAATCAGCGCCCCGGCGATGGTCAAAAACCACCCGATCAGGCTGCGGCCCCGGAAGAACAAGAACCCGATCCCGACCAACAACGGGATCAGCGATAAGCCGAAACTATCTACCCCGAAGTTACCAAACCGGAAAAAGAACCCGGTACTGCGCACTTGCACCTGTTGCAAGAACATATACCCGCCGCCGATGATCATCATCAGCCCAAAGAAAAATTCCCCAATGCCGCCAGATGTACCGCCAGCTCCGTTTGAACTATATTCGTTCATCAATCTCTCTTTCTACGATACGCTATTCATCTGTAAGGTGTTGCATCCGGCGGACGGTCAGGACAAGCATTACCGCGCTGATCATCAAATAGATGATCGTGAAGCTAATCCAGGGCGAGACTACCGGAATCTGTGATCCGTTGTTTAACGTCACGGTGGTAAAGCCGATCACCTGCCGTTCGACCAGTAACACCTGCGCTTCGAGTGCGGTTGCGACCGGGTTCAGGCTGGTGAATATCTGTTGAAGGTAGGATAGGCCAGCATCTAAGACGGGGGAACCAACCCCAAACGACTGGCGCAATAACCGCACCACCCCGCCCATAAACAACGGCATACCGAACGCGCCCAATAGCGCGACAGTATACGTCTGCACACTAGCAGAAAGCGTGCGCGAGGCAACCGCGCTAAAGAACAGGCCAATCGTCCCCAGTGTGATCGCAGTGACCGTCAGGATCACAAACGCGATCAGGACTTCGGCCTGGCTCACACCACCGAATAGAAAGGCCAGGCTTTGCAACGGGATCGCGGCCAGCAGCAACAACAAGACGTAGCTCAGGGCGCTCTCTAGCTTACCCATGACAAAAGAAGGGCTAGCAAGCAGTGTGGTTTGGAGCAGATCGTAGGTTTGGCGCTCGCGCTCCCCCGTGATGGCCCCAGAGGTGAACGCCGGCGAAATAAAGATGATCAGCAGCATTTCCACACCGACCACACCGGCAAACAACAAACGCCCGGCAGCCCCTGCCGCCGCGCTCGATAGGTTGTTATCCAAGGATGTAAACGTCAGGTAGACCGCCGCCATAAATACACTCATCAGCCCCAGGTAGACGGTCAGCACGATAAAAGCACGTATGCCGCGCATTCGCCCGCGCAGTTCCTTAACCATGACCGGGTTCGGGCGGTAGGCGCGGGGGTCCTGCGAGACGATCCCACCCGCCACCGCTGCCGGGATCGCGGCGAGTGCCGCCAGTGTGAACCCGTACACTACCAACAACGCCACATTCCCGATCACCAGTAGCCATACCGCCACCAGCCCCCACACTTCCCGCGCCAACAGGCCAACCATCACCACCAATAACGCGGCCAGGTTGACCATTAGCAGCAGCATGACAAAGGCCAGCGCCACATCATCCCCACCGCCGAAACGGAAGAATGTCAGCCGTTTGATTGCGGCGAGCAACCCGCCCCCGGCTGCTACCCAACTTAACCCGACCAGCAAGATTAACACGCCCAGATGCAGCACCGCCCCCCAGCGCAATAGCGCCGCACCACGTATGATCCGGGCTTCACGGGGGCTCAGGACTTCGCCAGCGGTTGAAACGGCTATGGTCATTGCGGGTATCTCCTGCTAAGTAGACAAAGGGACATTGTAGCGGGCCGGGTGCGCCAGGACGAACCCTAATACCGAACGCAAAGCCCTATTCGGCTTGCGCCCGGCAATCCGCACACACCCCGTAAAACTCGAGTAGATGCCCGGTCAACTGTACGCCGAAACGCTCCTCTAGTGTAACGGATAACCCGCCTAGCCCGCAGTCGTCAAATTGAATGGTCCGGTTGCAGTTGAGGCAAATAATGTGGTGATAATGACCATCTGGCATTAACACGTAATTTAAAGTAGCGGAATTAATATATGTGGGGCGGATAATACTCAGTTGGCTGAATAAATCCAGCGAGCGAAAGACACTGGCGCGGCCTACGCTATCGTCAATACGGTGGACGGCCTCCAACACTTCGGTTGAGGTCGGGTGACCGTTGAGCGATTCTAGGGCTTGTAAAACCACTTGCCGCGCATGGGTGAGCTTATTCCCACTCTCCCGGATGCGCCGCAAACGGGCTTCGTGTCCGGTGGTTGTCATCGGTGGCCTACCTATATTTGCAATTCTTATTCTTGCCTATTCTAACATAGCTTAGCTGGGGTAAGTGCATCAAACGCCACGCACTTGCCTTAACTTGATGCCTATTGGGATGGGTGGGGGATTCAAGCAGGTTACCTGAGTCGTTACATTTTTTTGTGAAAATCGGAGATTTTCACAGTTAAAGTTTTGGTCAGGCTTTTACAAAAGCTTGAGGGGGTTCGGGGGTGAAACCCCACCAAACATGACGCATTTTGAATTTTACATAGAACGTATCAAATATTTTGGCGGTGCGGTGGCGGGCCAAACACACGCCTTGAATCACCGTTGGCCTATGGGTGCGTTAGTGGGTGGGGGCGTGGGACCGCTGTCGGCGCTATCGTCGGAGGGCGTGCCGGGGGTCGTCTCATTGAGGGGTTGCCCGGTCGGGCCGCCGCCACAGGATGTTTGAGCCGCCTGCAATTTCGTTTCTAAGTCGGTGTTTCCCGGTTGGATAGCGAGTGCGGCCTGATATTGATCGGCTGCCGGGCAGAAGTCGAACGCCTCGTAAGCCTCGTCGCCCAGGTCCACGCGCAGGCGATATAACTTCGTGCGTACATCCAGGTAGGCGGGTGTCTGGGCGTAGATGGTGCTGTAGATGGTCACAGCCGCCTGCGGGTTGAGCGCCTCCTGGCTTTGAGCGTCCAGGTATAGCCCGGCGATGTAACGCTCATAAGCAAGATCGCCAATATCGCCGTAGGTGCTGGCCTCATTCGCAGCGCGGATGCCCGCCGCTAGATCGGCGGCGTCACCAGACCGCAACAGGCGTAATGCGCGTGATTGCCACGCATCGAACAGCAGCGCCCGCACCTGATCGGCGCGGTAGTCTGGGTCGAGGGCGGTGATCGCTTCTAGTGTGCGTACCGCCGACTGATAATCGTTGGCGCTGATCTGGGCCTGTGCCTCTGCGAACAGTGTATCCACATCAAACACGTCGGAAAGCGCCACATCTTCATCAACCGGCGTGATGGGGGCCGTTGTTGGGGGTGAGGTTGGGGTTGGGC
>DAOTUA010000231.1:0-14955 GCA_034437355.1 Anaerolineae bacterium
GTGCGCTATATAGATGACATCCGATACGATTATGTGAATTTCACATAGAACGTATTCAATCACGCATCATGGTGAGGCGGTTCACGTTATGCCCATTCACATAATCGTATCGGATGTCATCTATATAGCGCACCACCAGGAACACGCCTAAGCCGCCGACCTCACGATCACCGAGGGGGGCGTTCACATTTACGATGGGCGCTTCCTGTGTGATGTCGTAGGGAATGCCGGTATCCTCAAGAATGATGCTAATCTGCCGGGGCGTGATCTCCGCGAACAGATGCACCGGGGCGGCTCGCTGTGCGCCGTGTTGAATGATATTGGTTGCAATCTCATCGACTGCCAGCCGGAACCGATAGGCCTTGCGGTAGCTCAGGTGCGCATCGGATACAATCGCCCACGTCACTGCTGAGATGACCGGGAGCGACTCCGGTAAAGCCGGGACCGTGAGCGCGTAGTACATCGGGCCTAGTACCCAACCAAAATAACGACCGAGCGTGCTTGTAGTGGATAGTAATCTTGATGGCGCAGGCGCTTTTCCTGCCCGACTTCGGTAATCACCTGCTTACCACGTCGCCCGGTATCCGCGAAGCGATGCCAGGATTCCCCCTCTGTGAGTTGGGGAAGTTGGAATTCATGCGGTTCCCAGTGCATATTCATTGCAATGTAGATCGTGTCGTCCGTGATTAGCCCATCTAGCGCGTGCTTGCCATCTAGCATTAACGCTAGCGTCCGAGCGTGATCGCTCCAGTCCGGCTCTCGGGCATTGATACCATGCCAGGAAATATCCGAATGGCCACTCCCGACGACATCCGCCCCGGTGAAGTGATAGCGGCTGCGTAAAACGGGGTGGGCGTGCCGGAATGCGATCATATTTTTTACAAACCGAAACAGATTCGAGTTATCGTCCAGCAGCGACCAATCGAGCCATGTCAATTCGTTATCGTGGCAGTAGGTGTTGTTGTTGCCGCGTTTGGTGCGGGCCATTTCATCACCCATCAACAATAGCGGCGTGCCCTGGCTGATCATCAGAATAGCGATGGCGTTCATCATCAGTTTGTAGCGCAGGGCTAAGATGTTTTTATCGTCGGTTTCGCCTTCTTTGCCACAGTTCCAACTGTAGTTGTCGTTGGTGCCGTCCTGGTTGTTTTCTCCGTTAGCTTGGTTGTGTTTTTCATTATAGCTCCACAGGTCATACAGGGTAAACCCGTCGTGGGCGGTGATAAAGTTGATTGAAGCCCCCGTCCCGCGTTCGGCGTATAAGTCCGGTGAGCCAACGATGCGCGTTGCGATCTCGCCCGCCATATGGCCATCCCCCCGCACCCACCGCCGGATTGCATCGCGATACTTACCGTTCCACTCCGCCCAACGCCCATACGATGGAAACGACCCCACCTGATACATACCGCCGGCGTCCCACGCCTCCGCGATTAGCTTGGCGTTTGCCAGGATGGGGTCGTGGGCCAGGGCTTCTAATAGCGGCGGGTTGGCGAGTGGTGCGCCGTTTTGATCGCGGCCCAGGATAGATGCTAGGTCGAAGCGAAACCCGTCAATGTGATACTCGCTGACCCAGTAGCGCAAACAGTCAATCACAAGTTGCCGTACCACCGGATGATTGCAGTTCATGGTGTTGCCGGTGCCGCTAAAATTATAATAGTCGCCGTCTGGCGTGAGCATGTAATAGACCTTGTTGTCGATCCCGCGAAAGTTGATCGTGTGGCCCTGTTCGTTCCCCTCCGCTGTATGGTTGAACACCACATCCAGGATGACCTCGATCCCGGCGCGGTGCAGTTCGCGCACGGTCGCCTTGAACTCGTCCGTTTGCATCCCCAGGTGCCCGGTGGCGGCATACCCCGCCTTCGGTGCGAAAAAACCAAATGTGCTGTATCCCCAGTAGTTCCAGAGTGGGTCCCCTGTAATCGGGTTGGTCTTGTTGTGATACTCGAACTCATCGAACTCAAAGATCGGCATGAGTTCGACCGCGTTCACGCCAAGCTCTTTCAGATATGGGATTTTCGCACGGATGGCGGCAAACGTGCCGGGATGCTTGGCATCTGCCGATGGGTGGCTGGTAAAGCCGCGCACGTGCATTTCGTACATCACCAAATCCTCAATCGGGATTTTGAGGGGCGTATCTTCCCCCCAATCGAAGTCATCCTCGATGAGTTGCGCCCGGTACGGGTACGCTGTTTTTTCGTCAACAGGGTCGCCCCACACCTCGCGCCCCCCGATGGCTCTCGCGTAAGGGTCCAGCAGGATATTTTGCGGGTTATACCAATGGCCTAATCGTGGCTGGAACGGCCCACTCATGCGATAACCGTATTCGACATCCTCCGGGTTGATGCCGAAAACCTTCATCGCCCATACATTCCCCATGCGGAACTCCGGCGGGAAATCGATCTCAACGGTCGGGTCGGTCGCACCCCGCTTGAACAAGACGAGCTTGCAGGCGGTGGCGTGCTGCGAGAAGATCGCAAAGTTAATCCCCCCAGCGGTGACGGTCGCGCCGAAGGGTAGCGGCTTGCCAATCCGATATTTGAATCCCTGGTGTTCGTGCGTGGGGTAAAAGTCGATTCGATCCATAAGTTATTTGAGGGCCTGTATA
This sequence comes from Anaerolineae bacterium, assembly GCA_034437355.1. GTDB lineage: Bacteria > Chloroflexota > Anaerolineae > Aggregatilineales > Phototrophicaceae > DAOTTY01. The sequence goes on from DAOTUA010000231.1 coordinate 2,606, forward strand.
CCAGCATCTACTGTATCATGAGTATCAAAATATTCTAAAAAACCGGTTAGGTCCAGGGTTTCTCGTAACGGGCCTTGTAAGTCGGTCAAAACGATCTGACCGCCGCTGTTGTTCACGGCCCGGTACAATAACAACAGCGTGCGAATCCCGGCACTAGACATATAGTTAACGTCTTTCATGTTGAGGATCACACGGTCTTTGGGGTTCAGCTGGCCCTGGATGTATTCGTATGCCGTGTTCGATGTGTTAGAATCCAGGTCACCTACTAGGTCAATGATTTTGATGTCGTTGTGCTGCCGGATGTGAACGTCCATATATTGTGCATCCTTTGAAACGATTCTTATCTTACATAGTTTACCGTATATCTGCATATCTCGGAATAAACCGGGTAATTTTCGCTAAACACGCTAAAATAGCAATCACGTTGTATGTAGACAGGGAACAGAAATAACCATGACAGACAAGATATATTATGTTGATGGCCAGTTCGTACCAGCCGATCAAGCGTCCATCCCGGTTCAAGACCTGGCGATTGTGCGTGGTTATGGCGTGTTCGACTTCTTCCGAACTTACAACGGCAAACCGATCCAGGTCGAGCGCAACCTGCGGCGCTTCCGAGATTCGGCCGCTTACATTGGCCTGGACATCCCCTGGCCGGATGCCGAGCTAGAGCGTTTGATCGATGAGACGTTAGCGCGTAACGGCTTCGATGAAGCCGGCGTCCGCTTGATTGCAACCGGCGGCGATGCTGATAACTTTATCACCCCCAACGGCAACCCGCGCCTGCTGATCTATGTCGAACCGCTGAAGCCCATGCCCGATGAATGGTATAACGATGGCGTTAAAGTCATCACCGTCGAAGAAGAACGTTACATGCCGCAGTCTAAAAATCTCAACTACATCCCGGCGATCTTGGCGCAAAAGCAAGCCAAAGTAAACGGGGCCATCGAAGCCCTCTACAAAGATCGCGCCGGGATCATTCGTGAAGGGACCACCACCAATATCTTTGCTTATTATGGAGGTGGGCGGGTCGTCACCCCGGCAGTGGATATTTTGCCCGGCATTACACGCGGGCGTGTGCTGGAAATCTTGGCAGATGACTATACAGTCGAAGAAACCCCACTATCTTACGACGATCTGCTCGCCGCCGATGAACTGATCATCACCGCTGCCAACAAACAGGTGATCCCGGTAGTGCAGGTCGATGATCATACCTACGGGGACGCCCCCGGCCCCTGGGGGCAAAAGATCGTCCGGCTATTCCATGAATACGTGATGGCTGCCGCCGATGCGCGTGATACCCAGGCCACGCTATAGTTGTTTTCAGATCGGCACAACATAATCACCGATTCGCCGTTAAAATAGACCTATAACAATCATCGGATATTATCTAGGCAGGTCAACATTATGAAGCGCACTGTAATTTCTCGCCTGTTGATTGTGGCGCTTGGTCTATTGCTGGGCTGGGAGTGGCCCCCAGCTCCGGTTTATGCCCAAACAACCGATAGCATCACGGTGGATACCGCCGCCGACGACACCAACCCCGCCACCATCTCGCTACGTGACGCGGTTCAAGACGGCAACGGTAAAAATATTGTGTTCGATGCTAGTGTCGGGATGAGCCTAACGCTAAGTTCCGAAATTGCCATCCCCGCCGGGGCCGTCATCACCATCTACCTGGGTGGGCGTACCATCCAACCGAGTGGGGCGCATCGGCTGTTTAATGTGGGCGACAATGCCGAGCTGATCATCTACAATGGGACGCTGCAAGGAAGCGGCAACACCAACCCGGTAGCCGCTAACGGCGGCGTGATCACCTCACAGGGGCGGCTCACTTTGGACCGGGTGAATGTCACTGACGGGTATACCACCGACGTTTTTTCTGGGGGAGCCGTTTACCTCACGGGCGGGAATGGTCGGCTTAATGCGCGAGATTCCGAAATTTACGGCAACCAAGCCAAGATGGGCGGCGGAATCTATATTGATACCAACGCCACGGCCACCCTGACCAATACCGATGTGTACAACAACACGCTAGCGACCACCACCCCGGCTAATGAACGCCTGGGGGCGGGTATACACTCGCGCAACTATCTGACGATCCAAGGCGGGGCGATTCACAACAACACCGGGTCTTACCGGGGCGGCGGCGTCTACAGCGTCGGCGGTACGCTGGTTATCGACCGGGCCAGCCTCTACCAGAACACCGCCAATCTTTCTCCGGCGGCCTCCACGTATGGCGAGGGCGGCGGCGTCTATGCTGCCGGGGGTGGCGATGTCGTTTTTATCGGCAGAAGTGCCATCTACGACAATCAAGCGCACCGGGGCAGCGCGATTGCCACCAGCGCCCGCTTAGACCTGTATAACAGCACCATTCACGGTAACGCCATCACCGCTGATGCTGGCCTGAGTGATGAAGGCGGGGCTGTTTTTGTCACCGGCGGGGCTGTGCTGGTTTCGTCCTTTGTCACCTACTCAGATAATATCAACGCCACCGCCTCCGGGCGGACTGGTGGCCTATGGCTAGATACGGGCACCACCGCCTACATGAAAAACAGCATCCTGGCAGGTAATGCCAACGGCAATTGCCAGCTTGACGGTTCCATGAATGACGAGACCGGCAACATAGACGGTGGGAACACCTGCGCCTTCTCCCCGACGAACTCCCAGGTTTCAACCGACCCGATCCTGCTTGCTTTTACAAATGGCGTGCGCCCCCTCCAAGAAACGCCCACCCAAAGCCCCGCCATCGACGCCGTGCCCAACTGTACCACCAGTTCGCAGGCGGCGAGTGCTTCTGTTTTTGCGACACTCAATATTAGCTATGGGTCCGGGTCACTGGTGCGCGAAGATCAACGGCTGGCACCGCGCACCCCTACCTCCGGTAACTGTGATGTGGGCGCGTATGAGGCCCCCCCTACTACCAGCGCGGGGGTAGAGATCAAAGTGATAACGCCTGTCGGCGTCGATAATGTGATGGTGGCGGAAAACGGGACCAACGACCTGACGTATACCGTCAAATTGCTAAGCGAACCAGCGGACGGCACACAGGTGGTCATCTCACTCGCACCAGATACTCAGGTCGAGATCGAAATCGACGGCACACGCACGACCAACCCCGGTACAACAACCCTCACCTTTAATCAATATAATTGGGCCATCCCGCGAGAGGTGCGCGTTTATGCGGTGCAGGATGTCATCCAGGAAGTGGACCCGCATAGCGGCCTCGTGACCCATGACATTGATAAGACCGCTACCGATGACCCCGCCTATGATGCGCTCGATGGCGTCTCTAACCTGACGGTCAGCATCCGCGATGACGATTCTAAACGGTTCGTTTCTTTCCAGAACGCCGTTACTGCTGGTGAGCCGACCACGCCCTTTAACTTTGTTATCACGCTGGATGATTCCGACGACCCCCTCACCCCCACCGACCCGGCAGTTGTGGTCACCTACCGCACCCGCGATGCCAGCGCCGTTGACGGGCAAGATTACGATGGTGTATCCGCGACGACCATCAACTTCACCGATACGGTTAAAGCGGAGAATATCCGTATCGACATCATTAACGATGGCCTGGAGGAACCTACCGAAACGTTCATTGTCGAGATTTTAAGCGTCAGTGGGGCACAAATCGGCACGCCGTCATCGGTGCTGGGGACTATCCTTGACGATGATACCAACGTGATCGGTAACGACCTGACCATCCTCCCGGAAAGCGTCCCGACAGGTAAAGTCGGTGATCTGTATCAGGCGTCATTCTCCGCTACGGGCGGTAACCCGCCGTACATCTTCTTTATCAATAATCAGCAAGCATTTATCGGTGATGGCTGGACGTTCAATTCCGGTACGGGCGTATTATCCGGCACGCCGACCGAGGTTCACACGGTTACTTTTACAGTGGTAGCGGTCGATAGCACCTCCGGCAATTCGTTGGAGGGCAGCCGAAGTTATACCGTCGAGTTTACGCTCACCGGCCAACCATCCGGCAGCGAAGCCGAACAAGCACAGCTGGCGACCGCAACGCCCATCAGCCAGGCGGACATCGCCAGTACCAGCGAGGCCAATATCCGCGCCAACCTGGGGCCGCCTGTCGTGGAGATCGATCCCAATTCCGAAATTGAACGCACCTATATCTACTCCGGGCCAGCCTCCGGCGCGACCATCATCAACATTGCCCAGGCCGGGCGTAAATACAATGTGCTGGGCCGTTACATCATGCCCGGTAGCCGGACCGAGTGGTATCTGATCGAGTATCTTATTGGGGGCGGGGATGATCCGAACATAGAAGGCGAGCAGGACGCCGTAACCCAGAATCAATCCGGGTGGGTGAGTAGCGATGTGATGATCCTATCTGGCTACCTGCCAGACCTGACGGAAATCGGTAACCCGTTCGATAGCGTGAACCAGAATGACACCGGGCGCACCGGGCGCACCCCGCACAAGAATAACCTGTATGAGTACCCCACGCCGAACGCGGCCCTGCTGTTGCAGTTCGATGAAGGCCGTACTTTCCAGGTCTTAGGCCGGACACGCCTCGACGGGCGCAATATCAGCAATTGGCTGCTCGTGCGGCTAGACCATAACGGGCGGGTCGGGTGGATCAAATATACGCCGTTTTTAGAGATCAACGGCGACCTGAGCGATATCCCGGCGTATTAAGCGCGGCGTTGGGGATGTGTCGTATTAGCTGGGGCTATTCTCACATAGCGGTTGGATGCGGTACTGCTCTCGTTGGGCACAGGTAAGGGTGGCGCTGTAGCGATTCTGGTTGGTCCATGCAACCAGGTTGGGCAGGTCCACCGTTTGCCACACATGCACTGCCCCATCTAACGTGGCAGATACCGCTGTCGTACTCCCCGGTAAATAGTGGATAGCATTGATCGCCCCGTTATGCCCGGTCAGTTGTTGCACGGGCGTTTCTAGCGATAGGTCCCACATAATCATGTTATGATTGGTATCACCGGAGAGCGCAAAGCGCAAATCCTCACTGATCGCTACCCCGCTGACGCTGCCAGTGTGCCCATCAAAGCGCGTGATCTGTGGATTGGGCACGTTTGGCGTCAGGTCCCACAGGCGTACACTGCGATCCCTGGACCCGGTAAGGGCGCGTTCGCCGTTCGGATCGACGGCTATAGATTGGATGCTGTCGGTATGTTGCCCAAGCTCCCGGAGCAGGCTACCGTCGTTGGCATCCAATATGAATAAAGCGCCATCGTTGGCCCCAGCCAGGTAGGTTTCGGTGCTGGGGATAGGTTGTAAGGCGTTGATCGGGGCCGATGCCATCCGTGTTTCGTAGATAGTCTCGCCGCTGCCCACATCCAGCCGTACAAGTTGACTGTTGGCCCCGGCAATCAACACCTGACGGTTATCCGGCAGGAATGCCGCCGCCGTGGTCACGTTGTTATAAAGCTGAATCCGCCGTAGGTCGGTGCCGCTATTCACGTCCCATATCACAACCATCCCGCTACGGGTGCCGGATAACGCTAACCGATCATTCGGGCTGAGCGCCACCACACTAATCGAGTCCTCCTGGCTGGCTTCCAATGCGCCGACCGTTCCCTTGGTGGTGGATAATGTGCGGATCAATGTGCCAGTGTTTATATCCCAGGTGGCTAGCCCGCCATTGCGCCCGCCTGTCAAAATAAAGGCCCCATCCTGGCTGATGACCGCATCCGTAAACGCCTCGTTGCGGTCGGTCATGCGGCGTATCTCCGCGCCCGATTGTAGGTCCCACATGCGGATGGTGTTATCCTGTGCGCCAGAAATTACCTGTCGTCCATCCGGGGAGATTGCTACCGCGTCGATGGCGGCACTATGCCCCCGGAAGCGCCGCACCTCCTCGCTGGTTTCTATATCCCATACGCGCACGGTCCCATCGGCACTGCCGCTGACGGCGAACCGTCCATCCGGTGTAATCTCCAGCGCGTTAACCGCGCTCGTATGCCCGAAGAATTGTTTAATCTGTTGCCCGAAGCGAACATCCCACACAATAATATTGCCGTCCGCATCGCCAGAAATACCGGTGGTTCCATCTGGGCCGATTGCGACGGTGTAAACGCGGGCTTCATGCCCTAGCAGCCGCCGGACCTCCTGCCCGGTGTTGACGCTCCATAGGCGCATGGTTGTATCCCCCGCCGCGCTGATGAAGGTACTCCCGCGTGGGCTGTAGGCGGTATCGTAGATGGGGGCGCTGTGTCCGGCGAAGGTTTGCAGGTTTTCGTTGGCGGTCAGGTTCCATAGGTAGACATTGCCGGTTGCATCCCCGATGAGTGCCGCTAACCCGTCGGGGCTAAACTCCGCCGTCAGCATCCCGCTGCCATCGGCTGGGCGCACCGAGGCGATCACCTCACCGGATGCGACATCCCAAACCCTGGCCGATCCATCGGCAGACGCTGAGAGAACTTGCAGCCCATTACGCGAGATCGCTACATCGTTTACAGCGGCACTGTGCCCGGTAAACCGCTGGATCGTTTCGCCGGTGGCGGCATCCCATAGGCGCAGGGTGCCATCCGCGGAGGCGGACGCGATGCGTTCGCCGTTATTGCTGTAGGCCACGCCTAGAATCTGGTTGGTGTGACCGCTAAAAATACGACGTGTGCCGGGGGCGTAGGCGGCTTCGGCTAGCACCCGCCGCGATTGCGCCGGGGGGTTGTCGATGGTATTTGCTCGCAGTGCCAGTGCTATCGCCAGGTCGTTATCGCTGGCACTAAAGGCCTGCTGCGCACTAGCAGCCAGTGCTAGGCTTTGGGCTTCGGCGGCGTTGCGTTCCGCTATTAGTCGTTCTCCCTGGGTAATCATCACGGAGGTTGCTAGTGCGTTGGCGTTGGCCTGGGCGGTGCGGCTCTGGTTAAAGGCAAAGATCGACAACACCATTCCGGCGACTGCTGCAAAAGCCGCCAGCACCAGGAAGGCTCGCAACCGCCGGCGGGATCGCCGTTCGAGTTCGGCTTCTCGTTGGCGTTGGGCCTCTTCTTCGGCGTGGCGTTGCTCGTCGGCCTGTGTACTCTCGGCAAGGTAATCTTCTTCCAGATCGTTCATAGTGAGCGTGCTGGTGCGCTGCCACTCCTGGAACTGATTCAGCCGGGTACCCTGCGCCAAGAAACTAGGGTCACGTCCGGCGTTTTCCCATTCTTCTGCTGCCCCGTAGAGCTTGCGCTGAGTGCGTAGGTCGTCGCGGTTGTCCTCAAGCCATTCGCGCAACCGCCCCCACTCCCCGATAAGCGCCTCGTGTGCTACTTCAACGGTCGGTTCGCGGGTTTGGCGGTCGTGGTCAAACGTGATGAGACGGTACTTCCCGAACTGATCCAGGCAATATTCGACCGCATCGTCTACTTCATCCGGGTTGAGCGTCAGTAACTCCGAGCGCAGCACCCGCCGCCGCGTGTCCTCGGTGCCTTCGCCCAGGTTCACCAGCCGCAAGAACACCTGCCGGGCCGTTTGCTTGGTTGGCTCCCAGAGGTCTACATAAATTTCTTCTGCACGGCGGGCCAAGGCACCACTCACGCCGCCGATAGCGCGGTAAGCCTCGGTGGTGAGCATCCGCCCGTCGCGGCGCTCGTACAGTTCGGTGAGCGCGTATTGCAATAGCGGTAATGTCCCCGCGGAGGCCCCGACATCTTGAATGATGGCGGAGACAAGTTGCGGCTCGACAATCAGCCCGACACGCTCCGCTGGGGCGGTGATAGCCGTTTCCAGTTCTTGGCGGCTCAGTGGTAGCACAACGGCAGTAGACTGCCGGACTATCTCGCCAATCTCCGGGTAGAGTAGCGGGCGGTCGTAAAAGTCTGCGCGTAAGGTCGTAATCACCCGCAGCCGGCTGCGGGGGTCCTCAATAGCCGTGCGTAGGCTGTTGAGAAAGTGAACCCGCACGGCATCATCTTCAACCAGCGTGAAAAGTTCCTCAAGCTGATCGATGGTCAATAATAGTTCGCTGTCGTCATCCGGCAGCGTTCGCTTGAGTGCCCGCAATAGGCCACGCTCGTTCTCCTGTAGCTGGTCGATCAATCTTGACGGCGGGTTGACGGCGATCCGCAATAGCGCGGATTCCAGTTCTTTTAGCGGGTTGGTGCCGGGGTGCATCGTCACGTAGAACCACGACCGGCTATTGCCGACCGCGCCCCGCCGCAGCGCCGGGATCACCCCAGCATGGACTACGCTAGACTTGCCGCTACCACTGGGGCCGATGACTGTCAGCAGGCGGGCCGCCTCGATGCGACGTAGCAGCTTTTTTACCAGCTTGTCTCGCCCGAAGAAGTCATCACTATCCGCTTCTCGAAACGCCCGCAGCCCCTTGTACGGGTTTTCTGGCTCTGGGATCGTAACCCCCATCACCGGGGTAATATCCGGGGCGATCACATTCTGCTGTAGGATGGCGGTAGCTGTATCGCGTAGCGGGGCGGTGGTGCCGCGTTGGTTCGTCCCAAGCGCCTGTTGGAAGGCCAAGCTCAGCGTAATAATGTCCGTGAAACGGTCGTGCTGTTCTTTGGCTGTCGCTTGCCGGATAACCTCATTGATAGCCGGCGGAACGTCTGTGCGGTGTTCTAGCACATCTGGCACGGGTTCCGAAAGGTGTTTGAAAATCATGCCCTCGGCACGGGTGCCCTCGTAGGGATGTTGCCCGGTGAGCAGCTCGAACAGACAAATTCCCAGGCTGTAGACATCCGTGCTAGGCATGACGGGTAAGCCGCGTATTTGCTCTGGCGAGAAATACGCCGGGGAGCCAATGATCGGCCCAGTTTTGTTGACATCGCCGTTGCTCATATCCTTAGCGATACCGAAATCCGCTAAGAAGTAATTGTTTGATGTGTCTAGCAGGATGTTATCCGGCTTTAAATCTCGGTGGATAATCTGGTTGCGATGTGCGACCGCTAACGCCGATGTGATCTGTTGCAGTAGTCGGCTGATGTCTGGTAGCGCCCAGGGGCCGCGCTGCTCTAGCATATTGCGTGCGCTGCCGCCTCGTAGATACCGCATCACGAGAAAGGCGCTGTCTGGTTCGCGCCAATAGTCGTATAGCGGCACGATGTGTAAGTGTTCTAGCCGGGCGACCATTTGCGCTTCGGATTCAAACCGCCGGATGAACTCCGCATTGTTGGCATACTCCGGTAAAATGATCTTAACCGCGACCTCGCGATCTATTGCCGATTGGTATGCCCGGTAAACAGCCCCAAACCCACCTGCGCCGATCTCCTCGCGCAGTTCATACCCTTTGACCTGCTGCCCCGTCAAGTTTTCCATCGTGTGCAATCCAGTGGCTATTCACTTATTATCCACAACAGCGAGTATAGCACGAACGCTCGGATTTTGCGTAGTGGTGTCCGGGTGGCGGGTAGGGTAATCGCATATGGCAGTTAAGACAAATCATTTCTGTTGGGGTTCCACCCCAAACCCGTTCATTTTTTGCAAAAAGTGGACAAAAACTCTAAATTTCTTTCTCACTTTGCTGAAAATATAGGGTCGAGGGATGTAAATCCCTCTTGGGGGTGTGGGGGCAAAGCCACCAGGATCGTTTTAATATGATATGGTACACTTGATGTAAAATAGCGAATTTCTCCCTATTTTGTAACTGCTCAGGGGTTTCACCCCCAAACCCCCACGACCTTTTGCAAGAGCTTGACCAAACCTTACACATTTTGAATTTCACATAGAATGTACGATATAAAGCCAATAAACCGGAAAGCTACCTGATGACGAATTTACCACTAGGTCACAAATTTGATGCCGGCAAAGCCCGCGTTACCGAACAGGCCATGCGTGTACTCCAGCAAGAAGGCCACACTCCCGCCGAATTTCTCTCGCGCCATGTTGCCGCCGACTGGGGCGATCACGATGCGGCACAGAAACAACAAAACGACGCCGCCCTGGAGAATAACGGCCCTCTCCACAGTATCTATCACACCAACGGGGGCGAAGAAATTTGGGTATTCACAGACGCCGACCGCAGCATAACCACCATCTTACTGCCACAAGATTACCAGAGCGAAGGCCCCCAACCCGACAACGATGAAACGATCTAGCCTCACCCCGTGCGAGACGCGCCTTTCCCAGAACTCACTACTATCACGAATTGGTGACGCGATGGCTCATCAGTGAGCATAATCTGCGAATGCGTTCATCACTTACCATGTGACCACTACCAATAATTATAGGGTAAGCTCATTTTGAGGCCACAAAATGAGGAACAAGCACATGGACCAGTCCTTCAGCACCCAAAATCTGGATCACCTGGGCATTGTCGCCGGAATTTGCTAGCAGATCGACCTGATTGGACAAATCGACGCCCGTGTTCCGGACACCGGCCACAATGTCAGCGTCGGTCAGGTCGTGCAAGCGATGGTGTTGAACGGCCTGGGCTTTGTCGGACGTGCGCTGTACCTCACGCCAGAGTTCGACCGGACCTCAAGCAGACTGTTTTAGGGCTGATGTGTGGTGGTCAGAACCGCGTGCCAGTTTAGCTAGAGGCGTTGTCAGGCAACAGTTCGGATAAGACCACGTTGGCTTTGGATTCAGAGAAAGACAGGCTCATGCGTCATTGCACGATACAGTTGGAGGGACAGCAACTTAAATCAATCCCGCAGTGGGTGCGCGAAGCTGCTGATGTACACCATCTCAGCCTATATGACAACGAAATCATCTCATTACCCGATTGGTTGTGGACACTCGAACATCTGGAAACGCTGAACCTTTCCCATAACCGCCTGATATCTCTCTCCGAGTATGTTGGGAAGCTCCACAAGCTACGGATGCTGGACCTGGGACATAATCAGCTAACAACGCTGCCGGAAGCCGTCGGGGACCTGCCCGCGCTCACCGATTTTTTCTACCTCAGCCACAACCACCTGAACCTATTGCCGGATGCCCTCACCCGGCTGACACGGCTGCGTTATTTGAATATGAGCCATAATCAACTGGCGACATTGCCAAATGCGATTGGGCATATGACGGCACTGGTTGAACTGCGTCTTTATGACAATCCGCTGGATACCTTGCCGGACTCGATTGGGGAGTTGGCGCATTTGCGCGAGTTGCATCTGGGTAACACATCTATCCGTGCCCTGCCGGATGCTATCGGCGAGCTGTCATCATTGCGGATGTTGTCGCTGCGCGGGTGTCGGTTTACTACCCTGACGGACACCATCCAGCATCTAGCCGATCTACGTCATCTGGATTTGCGTGCCAATCAACTTGAGCGCCTGCCGGAATCCGTCCTCGCGCTCGAAAGCCTGGAAAAGCTCGACCTGCGCTGGAATCCAAACCTGACGATACCTGCCGGATGGACACGGCAGCTTGAGAAACGCGGTTGCCTGGTTTACAGGTGAAATGTTGACCCTATCGATGGTTTCACAAAAACCATGACCAGAGCGGCCCCCACTGCCAATACCAGCACTGGCCACAGCACAAAGTCATAGCTACCGTAGCGATCATACAGCAGCCCGGCACCCACAGGCGCAATCGTCGCCGCTGCGGTGAGAAAGATTGCCATGACGCTAGAGATGCGTCCGAAGTGCGTGGAGCCGAACAACTCCGCCAGAATCGAGGGACGGGCAAGTGTCCGGGCACCGTAGGACGTGCCAAACACAAGGATGAACAGTCCGACCGCGATGAGTGAAGAACCTAGCAGCAGCAAGCCCATCGCGGCAGCCTGCATCGCAAAAATACCGGCTACCATGACGCGACCTGACAACCGGGTATCCAACGGTGCGAAGACTACCCGCCCCGTCACCTGCATCACCCCAATTGAACCGCTGGCAATCGCCGCTGTGCTGGCGTCGATACCCACTTCAATCAAGAAGGGGATGAAATGGACCCGGATGGCAGCTGCGGATAGATAGGATAGGCTGAACGCCAGCGTCAGCATCCAGAAGAACCGGCTGTGCAGCGCATCAGAGAGTGACAATCCAGTACGGGGAAGTTCGGTGCCTGGGCGTTTGGTCGCGCCATCTGGCAAAAAGCCCAGATCATCCGGGCGACGGCGCAATATCAGCGCGTGCGGCAGGATGGTTGTTAAGGCCAGCCCAATACCAAGGATCAGCACGGCGTCTCGCCAACCGAAGGCGTTCAGCAACGCATCCGAGAGAGGGATGAAAATCGTACTTGCCAAACCAGCGGCGAAGGTCACGATTGCCAGCGCCCGGCTGCGACGACGCACGAACCAAGTTGCAATTACGGCAAAGGCGGGTTCGTAGAGTACCGCCGCCGCGCAAACGCCCAGTCCGGCCCAGATCAGATAAAACGCGGTGAGATCATCCACCTGTGACCAGGCGATGACGAGCGCACTTCCCCCCACAGAACCGGCGGTCATCAACAGGCGCGACCCGTGCTTGTCGATCCACGCGCCCACCGGGAAC
>DAOTUA010000232.1:0-45718 GCA_034437355.1 Anaerolineae bacterium
GTTGGGGGATTAACCCTATGGCCCAGCAGCGCCCCTATCGTACCACCGACCAAAAAACCAGCCTGCATAACCGTTTGCCCATCGTCGCCGGGTTGATGATCGTCGCTACGCTGTATCTGGTCGTGCAGATCGTCACCTTCCAATATCAACCCGCCTACGTCACCGCCTATTACAACCGGTTAGCCAGCTATAACTATAACCGTAATCAGCGTATCACCGCCGACCGGGGCCTGGTCTACGACCGCGACGGGCAACCCCTCGCCAGTAACACGCTCGACTACGAAATCGGCCTCAGCCCAAATTTGATTGCCCGTGCCGAGCGAACTCAGGTCGCAACCGCCCTCGCTGCCGAACTCGACATGCTAGAACTGGACATCCTCCGCGCCATCGACAGTGATCGAACCTGGGTGCAACTGGCCCGGCCTGTTGGTTCCGACGTTGCCGAAAATATCCGCGATCTGGAATTGCTGGGGATCACCATCAACTCTCAGCCGCGCCGCTTGTACCCCCAGGGGACCCTGGCCGCGCAGATTCTCGGATTTGTGGCCGGCGATAATACCAACTTGCAGGCGTCACGGGGTTACAATGGCGTGGAAGGCTACTACGAAAGCGAATTGGCCGGGCGCGTGCGCGATCAAACCGTCAGCCAGATTCCCTTCGACCTACCAACCGAACGCGCCACGGATGACCAGGGCAGCGACCTTGTGCTAACACTCGACCGCGATATTCAATTCCTGGTCGAAAGTGAACTGCAATTCTCCGTCACCGAGTCCGGCGCGACCGGCGGCAGCATCATCGTAATGGACCCGCGCACCGGCGAGATATTGGCCATGGCCAGTTATCCCTCTTTCGACCCCAACACCTTCTTTAACATCACCAACCCGGACGAACTGCGCAACCCCGCTATTTCCGACGAATACGAGCCGGGGTCCGTCATGAAAGTGATCACCGTCGCGTCCGCATTAGATAGCGGCATCGTCTCGCCGGGCTTTACTTACGTCGATAACGGATCGTTAGCGGTTGGCGGGATCACCGTACAAAATGCGGACCGGCAAGCCAAGGGGGTTGTCGGGCTGGAGCAGATTCTCGTCCAGTCGTTGAATGTCGGGGCAGCGACGATCAGCCTGGAAATGGGGCCGTCAACCTTTTACCGCAAGCTCAACGATTTTAACTTTGGGCGGGCTACCGGCATCGACTTGGAAGGCGAGGCTATCGGCACCGTCTACACCCCCCTTGATGCCCAGTACAGCGATAGCAACCTGGGCACCAACAGTTTCGGCCAGGGGGTCGCCGTCACCCCGTTACAGATGATCACCGCTGTTAGCGCCATCGCCAACGGCGGCCTGATGATGCAGCCGCATATCGTCCACCAGGTTATCGACGGTAACCGCATCTACCCCTCACAACCGAGCGCATTAGGCCGCCCCATTAGCGCCGAAACCGCCCAATCGGTAACCGATATGATGGTGCAAACGGTCGAGCAATCGCTGCCAAATGCCCAACTGCCCGGCTACACCGTCGCCGGGAAAACCGGCACCGCCCAAATCCCGACGCCGCTTGGGTACGAACAAGATGCCTCTATCGCCTCGTTTGTCGGCTTCTTCCCCGCCGATGACCCACAGGTGATCGTGCTGGTCAAGCTAGACCGCCCGAACGGGTACTGGGGTAGCGTTGTGGCCGCCCCGGTCTTTAAGCGGCTAGCGGAACGGCTGGTTATCCTGATGGAGATCCCATCGGATAATATCCGGCGCTCACTCGCCGCTGAAGGCGGCACCGTTAACGATATTTGGAGTCGATAAGCTGATGACACAACCGTTTGTTTCCGACGGCCTCCCCTTTGCGCTCACTGCCGGGGCTATCGCGTTTATGCTCGGCGTGATCTGGGGCGGTCCGTTTGTCGAAATCCTGCATCGCCTGGGGATCGGCAAGCAAATACGCCCCGAACTCGGTGACGCGCACAAGAATAAAGCCGGTACCCCCACCATGGGCGGCATTATGATCATCTTGCCGACTGTGGCGATCACACTGGCGCTGAACCTGGTGAATATTATCCGCAGCGGGCAAGGGGCCAGCGTGCTATTACCCTTGTTTGTGCTGGTCAGCTTTGCCATCCTCGGCATGATCGATGATTGGGAGGGCCTGCAAGAGCGCGGCCCAATCGGAGAGGGGCTGACCGGGCGCGTCAAGTTTGCGGCACAGGTGACCTTGGCGTTAGTGGCTGCTGGCGTGTTTGCGCTCTATGAAGGTGGGTTCGCCTACGCCAATGAGATTCACTTACCGCTGATGGATGGCGCGATTCTGCTGCTCCCGATTTGGCTATTCATCCCCGTCATGGCTTTTGTGATCGTCGCCACCTCCAACGCAATCAACCTGACCGACGGCTTAGACGGCCTCGCCGGGATCATCTCCGCGAGTGCCTTTGCCGCCTACGGTGTGATTAGCTTCATCCAGGGGCAAATCTTCCTGACACAGTTGTGTTTCGTGCTGGTGGGGGCGTTGTTCGCTTTCCTGTGGTTCAACGCTTACCCGGCACAGTTGTTTATGGGCGATACCGGGTCGCTGGCCCTCGGCGCGACTCTCGGCACCGTCGCTATGATGACTGGGCAGTGGGTGTTGTTGCCGGTTATTGCGCTGGTCCCCGTTGCCGAAACCGTCAGCGTAATCTTACAGGTGTTATACTTCCGTTGGACCGGTGGCCAACGGTTATTCCGGCAGGCCCCGCTACACGGCCATTTTGAACTGGGCGGCTGGAGCGAAATGCAGATCGTGCAGCGTTTCTGGTTGGTGGGGATACTCAGCGCGTTTGTCGGGGTGGCCCTGGCGCTGCTCTGAGCCGTCGATGCGCAGTTGTTGGGCAAATAGATACAGGGATGTCATGTTAAAACAAGATTTAGCCGGTAAAAAAATTGTCGTTTTGGGGTTTGCACGGCAGGGGCAAGCCCTGGCCCGATGGCTACCCGCGCAGGGCGCACACGTCACCGTCACCGATAGCCAACCCGCCGACGTGCTTCACATCGACACGGCAAGCTACCCCGGCGTCACCTTTACGTTAGGCGAGCATCCGCCCGCGCTACTGGATAACGCCGACCTGCTGTGTGTGTCCGGTGGGGTGCCGCTTTCGATCCCGTTTGTGCAAGAAGCCATCGCCAGGGACATCCCCCTTACCAACGACGCCCAACTGTTCCTGGAAAACTGCCCGGCTCCGGTGATCGGCGTGACTGGCAGCGCCGGGAAAACAACCACAACCACCCTCATCGGGGAGATGTTGCGCCAAACCGGGGTCACAACCTGGGTCGGTGGCAACATCGGTAATGTGCTACTCGATGTGCTGGATCAGATCGGGCCAGATGACCGGGTTGTGATGGAACTTAGCAGTTTCCAACTGGAGATTATGACCCACAGCCCGCAAGTTGCCGCCGTTCTCAATATCACCCCCAATCATCTGGATCGACACGGCACAATGGAAGCCTACACCGCCGCCAAAGCCAATATCATCAACTATCAATCCGCAACCGATACCGCCATCTTAAATTACGATGACGGCGGCAGTTACGGGCTACGTGATGACGTTCCCGGCGCGGTGGCCTGGTTTAGTGCGCAGAGCATGGTGAGCGATGGGGCCTTTCTGCTTGGGGGGCGGCTGATGCTCGTCGGGGCGGCCAACCCTGCCGGCGATGCCCGCATGATCTGCGAGCGTGACGCTATTCAACTCCGTGGCGATCATAACCTGCTCAACGTGCTAGCCGCCTGTGCCGTGAGTGGGGCCGCCGGGGTGCCCGTCGAGGCGATGGCCAACGCGATCCGCACATTTCAGGGCGTCCCGCATCGCCTGGAAGTCGTGCGCGTGCGCGATGATGTCACGTATGTCAATGATAGTATTGCCACCGCCCCAGAACGTGTGCTAGCCGCCCTCCGCAGCTATGACGAGCCGCTGGTGTTGTTGCTTGGCGGGGCCGATAAAAAACTCCCCTGGGATGAAATGCTCCAGGTTGCCGAGCGCAAGGCCCGCCAGATCATCGCGTTTGGTGGCAGCGCAGCGGATATTGTTCACGATCAACTGGGCGACCGTGTGATCCGCGTTGGCACACTCGATCAAGCTGTGGTACAGGCGGCGAACATCGCTCAGCCCGGTGATGTCGTCTTACTTTCACCCGGCGGGACCAGCTACGACGCCTACCCAGATTTTGCCGCCAGGGGCCGTCACTTTCGAGAATTGGTGAGCGCGTTATAATGGTAGGCAAGTGATTGTGACGATCCGACCGTTAGCCTGAGGTGAAACCCTATGACAGACCAGGCCCCACGACTGCCAGATACCGACGTGCCCGCTGTGGTACGTGGGAATCGTGCGCGAGCCATGCCCCCCCCTGCCACCCAACGCGCCCCAACCCGACAGTCGCTACTGGCGCGGGTGTTTGCCGGGGTCGATGTCTACCTGGTGATCGTCGTGTTTACGCTGCTAGCTATCAGCCTGATGATGGTCTACAGCACGACCTTTGACTGGGGCTACCAGCAATACGACAACCGCGCCTATTTCTTGATCCGCCATGCCCAAACGATGACGGTCGGCGTGGTGGCTATGTTGTGCTTCTCATTCCTGGATTACCGCCTTATCCGGCGTTTCGCCTTCCCGCTATTGCTGATCGTGATTGGGGCCTTAACCGCTGTCTTGCTGTTTGGGGATGATGCGTTCGGGGCGCGGCGTGGCCTGATCGGTGGGCGCTTCCAGCCGGGGGAGGCGGCCCAGTTGGTGACGGTGATCTACATGGCGGCCTGGCTGAGCGCCAAGCGCACTAAAATTCGCAGCGTGGCCTATGGGCTGGTACCATTTGCAACCCTGGTCGGGATTATCGGCGGCTTGGTCTTGCTCCAACCGGACCTATCGACCACGGCGATCATTTTTGTCACCGCCGGGCTGATGTTCTTCCTCGCCGGGGCCAACTTATTTCATCTGGCCATTGCCGGTAGTGGGATCGTACTAGCCGGGGCGCTGATGATCCAGCAACTCAGCTATGCCCAGGAGCGCATCGCCTCTTATTTTAGCGGCATTGCGGACCTCACCGAAACGAACTATCACGTTCAGCAGTCTATCCTGGCGTTTATCAAAGGCGGTTGGATGGGCGTCGGCTTGGGGGCCGGGCGTCAAAAGTTCGGTTACTTACCCGCCCCCCACACCGATAGCATTTTCGCCTCTATAGGCGAAGAAATGGGCGTCATCGGGGCGCTGTTCGTACTTGTGCTATACGGGGTGTTCGTCTACCGTGGCTTTCGGATTTCTACCCGCGCTCACGACGCCTTCGGATCGCTGCTGGCTGCCGGGGTCACAATCTGGCTGGTGAGCCAGGCGCTACTGAATATCGCAGTAATGACGGCGGTCTTGCCGTCTACCGGGGTGCCGCTTCCGTTGATTAGCTACGGCGGATCGTCGATGACGGCGCTATTGGCTGGCATCGGCATTATGATGAGTGTCTCGCGGGTGGCAGCACGCCAACAAAGTACGCCAGAACGGAGAAAAGAAACTGGTGCGAGTGACCATCGCCGCCGGCGGGACCGGGGGCCACGTGTACCCCGCCCTGGCCATCGCGGAGGCAATTCACACTTATCACCCGGCAAGTAAGCTGTTTTTCATCGGCAGTATCGGCGGGTTCGAGCGCCCCCTGGTCGAACAGGGCGGCGTAATGTTCGATGCTTACGATGAAGTACGCGCCGGGCCATTACACGGGGTCAACCCCTTGCGTGCGATCCGCAGCTTGTTTGAGATGGCAGCCGGGACGCTTAGCGCGTGGCGCTTGCTAGCAAAGCATCGGCCCGATGTCGTGCTGCTTACTGGCGGGTGGGTCGGGTTCCCGGCGGCACTCGCGGCCTGGTTGCGGCGTACCCCAGTGCTGATCTTCCTGCCGGATATTGAACCGGCCCTGTCGATCAAGGTGCTGCGCTACTTCGCCACCCAGATCGCGCTGGCAATCCCGGAATCTGCATCTTACTTTGCACCGGGGAAAGCCGTTGTCACCGGGTATCCGGTCCGCGATGCGGTCGAAAGCGCCACCCGCCAGGACGCCATCGCCCATTTTAACCTGGACCCAACCTGCCAGACCTTGCTCGTGTTTGGGGGGAGCCGGGGCGCACACACTATCAACGTGGCCCTGCTGGGTATCCTGCCGCAACTGCTGGCGGATGGTATCCAGGTGATCCACATTGGCGGCACAACCACCTTCGAGTGGTTATCCGAACAAGCATCCGCTATGGCAGACCACCCCCACTACCACCTACACGATTACCTACACGGCCCGGAAATGGGACTGGCGTTGGCGGCGGCGGACCTGGTGGTCAGCCGGGCCGGGGCCGGCATCTTGGGCGAGTTCCCGCTGTTTGGGCTGCCGTCAGTCCTTGTGCCTTACCCGTATGCCTGGCGCTACCAGAAAGTCAATGCAGATTATCTCGCGGAGCGCGGCGCGGCGGTCGTCTTGCCCGATGAAACCATGACAACGGATTTATACCCGCAACTCAACGCATTGTTCACGAATACCGCACAGCTTGCTACAATGCGCCAACAGGTGAAGAAACTGGCACAACCGGGCAGCGCACGCCGGCTCGCGGCGGTGCTGGGACAACTCGCAGGAGAAACGCGATGATACAATTGGTCGGGGTGATGTGGATGATGGCGATGTTTTTCGGCATCATCGGGTTTTTACGAGGGGTCAACAAAGAAGTTATTTCGATGTCCGGGATTATCCTGGCCTTGTTTGGACTGTTCCAGTTCGATCCTTATATTCGGGGGACGTTGTTGGTTAACGTTCCGGCGGCTCAGATATTTATTTTTCAGTCCGCTATTTTTATCGTCGTCGTCTTTTTCGCCTACCAGACCCGCGCCCTTGGCCTGGCCGATAACGACGGTGACGGGCGCGACGACCTGCAAACCAGCGTGATCGGGGCTGTGATGGGGTTTGTGAATGGGTATCTGATCTGGGGGTCGTTGTGGTACTTCATGGACATCAACCAGTACCCGCTAGCCCCCTATGTGATCGCCCCCGCGCCCGGATCACCCAGCGATGAGGCACTCAATATCCTGCCGTTGATCATCCTGGGCGGTGGCCCCGGTGGGAGTGGTGACTTCTTAGCAGTTGCAGTGATCGTGCTATTCCTGATCGTGCTGATCGTTATATGATCTTCCAACCGGGCCAGCACATCCACATCGTCGGGATCGGCGGCTTTGGTATGTCCGCGATTGCCCGTGTATTGCTAGAACGCGGTTTGGCCGTTTCTGGCTCCGACCGGGTGATTAACGACTTGGCTTTCGCGCTCGAAACCGACGGTGCCCAGGTGTTTACCGGGCATTCCGCCTCCAACATAGCCGCCGCCGACCTGTTGATCGTTTCCTCCGCCATCCCGGATGATAACCCGGAGATCGTCGCTGCCCGCCAGAACCACATCCCGATCTATAAACGCTTCGATGTCTTATCTCACCTGATGGCCGAACAGCGCGTGATCGCCGTTGCCGGGACACACGGCAAAACCACCACCACCGCCATGATCACCCATCTGATGCAAGCCAGCGGCACCGACCCTAGCTATATCGTCGGTGGGGTGATGGCCAATACCGGCACCAACGCCGGGAACGGCACCGGCGATACCTTCGTGATAGAAGCGGATGAGTACGATAACGCCTTTCTGGGCCTCTACCCAGAAATTGCGATTGTGACAAACATCGAGTGGGATCACCCGGATTTCTTCAAACAGGCCGATGACCTCCGCCGGGCCTTCGATCAATTCGTTGCACGGCTCCCACAGGATCACGGCGTGCTATTGGCCTGTGCCGACGACGACGGCGCACGCGATCTGATCATGCGTTACCGCCATCAAAAACGACTGGTGTTCACCTATGGCATAGACGCCGCCGACGCCACCCTGACCGCCCGCAATATCTCCGAAACCGCGAACGGCGCGACCGCCTTCGATGTCGTCCAGGGCGGGATCGTGCGCGGGCGGGCTACGTTGCGCTTACCGGGCCATCACAACATCTTGAACGCGCTGGCGGCGCTCTATGCTGCCGGTCCAGGCAACGATCTGGCGCTAGCGGATGTGATACCACACCTGGCGACCTTCCTGGGGACCGGGCGGCGCTTCGAGCTACGCGACGACATCGACGGGATCGCCGTCGTAGATGACTACGCCCACCACCCAACCGCCATCCGTGCGACCCTGGCGGCGGCCCGGTCGCGCTATCCTGGGCGGCAGCTATGGGCGGTCTGGCAACCCCACACCTATACCCGCACCCGTGCCTTGTGGGATGGCTACGTTAAAGCCTTTACCGTCGCCGACCATGTGCTGATCACCGATATTTACGCCGCCCGCGAACAGCCGCTTGATGGCATCGACGCGGCAACCATCGCCGCCGCCGTCCAACACCCGGACGTGCGCTACCGGGGCACGCTAGAGGCGGCAACTGCCGAATTGGTCCAGCAGGTCACAGCCGAGGCGGTCATCGTGATCATGAGTGCCGGCACTGCCCCGCAGATCGGCGTACAGTTCCTTAACCAGCGCGGGCTAGGTCGATGATCGCCGCGCAACTGCAAGCCCTGGTCGGAGATCGACTGTTGTTCAACGAACCGCTAGCCAAGTACACCGCCGTTCGCTTGGGTGGCCCGGCAGATATGCTCTACGTCGCCAACCAAACCCCAGCAGAACTCGCGGCGGTCGTCCGGGTCGGTTGGAGTGCGGATATTCCCGTGCGAGTGATTGGCGGCGGGGCCAATGTGTTAATCTCCGATGCGGGCGTGCCGGGGCTGGTGGTGATCAACCGGATCAAGCAGATCACCTTTAACGGCCACAAAATTCACGCCTCCGCTGGGGCCAGCCTGACCACCCTCGCCAACCAATGCGCCTCACATGGCGTTACTGGCTTCGAGTGGGCCGTGAGTGTCCCCGGTACGGTTGGCGGGGCGGTCGTCAACAACGCCGGGGCACACGGCGGCGATATGTCCGACGCTGTACACGCCGTCCAGCTTTTAGACGCCACGCACACCGAACCGATCTGGCTTTCCCCCGCCGACCTCGCCTACGACTACCGCACATCCAGCCTGAAGCAGCGAGCGAACCGTCAATTTCTGGTGTTGCTTGCCGTGTTGCAACTCGCACCCGCCGCCCCCGATACGATCCGCGAGCGCATGACCGAGTTTCGCGCCCATCGCAAGCGCACCCAACCCCCAGGGGCCAGCCTCGGCAGCATCTTCAAAAACCCGCCCGACGACTACGCCGGACGCCTGATCGAAGCCGCCGGTCTCAAAGGCCGGGCGGTTGGCGGGGCGGCGGTTTCGGATCGGCACGCCAATTTCTTTATCAACACCGGCGGCGCGACCGCCACCGACTACGCCGTCCTCATCCAGCAGGTGCAGGCGGCTGTCTACCACCAGTTTGGCATCTCACTCGAACCGGAGATCGAACAGGTTGGAGAATTCTAACTTGTGTGCCACCCTCCAAGCCTGGAATTGCTAGACTGGGCTGATTTCGATACGATGGGGGGAACCCGAATACAAACACGGAGTAAAACGCACGGTGGCCTCTCGGCGGTCTAAAGAGCAACGACAACGGCGACGGAGCGAAGCCCGGACGCCTGCCGTCTGGCGGGGCCAGGCGGCCGCGCCTATCCCCCGTGATCGTCCCACCGAGCGCACCCCACACGGCGCACGCCGGGGCGTTAAATTTAGCTGGCGCGTGGTCAGTGGTGGGGTAGTCGGCACCATGATCGCCTTGCTCGGTCTGTTTTTTGGGGCAGATACTTTCTATGTGCAATCGGTCGCGGTCGGGGGCACACAAACGCTGTCTAAAGAAGAAGTGTTTGGGCTGTCTGGTATCGCCGGGTATCATATCTTTTGGATCGACCCGGAAACAGTCGAGCAAAATTTGACAGCATCCCCGACCATCTCCGAGGCGGACGTTCGGCTGGCGTGGTTCCCGCAGATGGTCCAGATTACCGTGCAAGAGCGCGAACCCGCCCTTATCTGGGAGCAGGCCGGGGTTGCTACCTGGGTAGACTTGCAAGGCCGCGTGATGACGCTCCGTGCTGACCGCGACGACCTGGTGCGCGTGGCTTATGAAGGGTTAGCCCCTACCGCCCTGCGCCCAAACGACACCATCCCGCCGGATGTGGTACAGGGCGCTTTGCAACTACACACCTTATTCCCAGATGTGCCCGTCTTACGCTATAGCCGCGCTTACGGGTTGGGCTTCAAAGCGGACGACGGCTGGGACGCCTGGTTCGGTACCGGGACGGATATGCCAGATAAGGTCTTGATTTACAATACAATGGTACGTAACTTGCAGGGTCGTGGGTTGCCGTTGCGCGTGGTTAGCGTCGCGGACCCCGACGCAGTTTACTATGCGACAGTAGGGAGTCGTTGATCGGTATGGGTGATTTAGTCGTAGGTATCGACGTAGGGACCAATAAAATTTGTACGATTGTCGGGGAAGTGCGCGACAATGACGTGTTTGTGGTCGGTGTGGGTATCGAACCAAGCCAGGGCATGAAGAAAGGCGTCGTAAACGATATTCAATCGCTTAGCAGCGCCATTTCCGCCTCAGTCCATAAAGCGGAAAAGAGCAGCGGCTACCACATCGAACGCGCCTTCGTCAGCGTCGCCGGGAACCATATCGCCTCCATGAACAGCCGGGGCGTTACCGGCATTAACGGGACACGCGGCGTCACTTATGACGACATCGACAAAGCCATGGAAGCCGCCCGTGCGATAGCTATCCCCCATAACCGCGAGGTGCTGCACATCGTCCCACGTAGCTACTCACTCGACGGCCAAGACCGCGTGCGCAGCCCCATCGGGATGCACGGCTTCCGGCTAGAAGTCGAAGCGCATATTATTACCGCCGCTTCAACTAGCGTTGCCAACCTGGAACAAGCCGTAGAAACCGCCCAGGTCTATGTGGATCGCTTCATCCTCAACCCGTTGGCCTCCGGTGATGTCATCCTCACCCCAGAAGAACGCGAGATGGGCGTGGTCGTGGTCGATATTGGCGGCGGCACAACCGACCTGGCTATTTTCATCGAAGGGACCGTATGGCATACTGCCGTCATTCCCGTTGGCGGCGACCACGTTACCAACGATATCACCTATGTGATGCAAATCCCGTTTTTGGATGCTGAAGCCGTCAAGCTCAAACACGGGCACTCGCTCCCGCGTGATGTGGACGCGCTCGAAACGTTTATGGTCCAACCGTTCGGGGAGGGCTACCCGACCGAAAAGCGCCGCACCGACTTAGCGATGGTGATTGAGGCCCGCGTGGAAGAAATGTTTATGATGGTCCACCGCGAGATCAAACGCTCCGGGTACGACGGGTTGTTACGGGCCGGGGCGGTGATCACTGGCGGCGGCGCACAGTTACCCGGCCTGAAAACGATTGCCTCCGAACAGCTCGGCCTGCCCGTGCGCATCGGCAAACCCGAACGCCTTACCGGTATCGCCGATACACTCAAAAACCCGGCCTACAGTACCAGCGTCGGCCTATTGCGGCTTGGGCTAGAAATGGATGCCGCCGCCCCGGTTACTGCCGGGGGCCTGCGCGATGCACGTACCGGGAATGGCGGGCTTGGAGCTTGGATCAGCGATCTAGTCCGCCGTTTGATGCCGGATGATGACTAATTTTGCATATAAATTGTTGCAGATGTTACACTTGTGTATACAATAAAGGCTATTGTGGCAAGTAACAGGGTTTTGATAACAAGGGGCTACTAAGCATGGAAGAGTTCACACCCGGAGAAAATTTTGCACAGATCAAAGTTGTTGGTGTCGGTGGTGGGGGCGGTAACGCCGTCAACCGTATGATCAGTGAGGGCCTCGGCGGTGTGGATTTTGTCGCGGTCAACACAGATAACCAGGCACTCATGCTCTCGCAGGCTAAAACCCGCGTTCAGATTGGCGATAAACTCACACGCGGGCTAGGCGCTGGCGGCAACCCGGAAATCGGGCGCAAGGCCGCCGAAGAAAGCCAGGACGAGCTTTACGAAATCCTGCGCGGGTCCGATATGGTGTTTATCGCCGCTGGGATGGGCGGCGGCACCGGCACCGGCGGGTCCTCCGTCATCGCGCAGATCGCCAAAGAACTCGGCGCATTAACCATTGGCGTTGTCACCCGCCCCTTCACTTTTGAGGGACCAAAACGGATGCGTGATGCCGATGCCGGGATCGAACACCTGAAAACCCAGGTCGATACCCTCATCGTGATCCCCAACGACCGCCTGCTTCAAATGGCGGACAAACGCGCCACACTCCAACAGGCCTTTACGCTAGCAGATGATGTGCTGCGCCAGGGTATCCAGGGGATTTCCGAGCTAATCACCGTCCCCGCGCTGATCAATCTGGACTTTGCCGATGTGCGCACCATCATGTCCGAAGGCGGCGCAGCACTCATGGCAGTCGGACACGGTACCGGCGACGACCGGGCGCGGGCCGCTGCCGAGGCTGCCATTAGCTCCGGTTTGCTTGATGTCACCATCGACGGCGCACGCGGTATTCTGTTTAACATCACCGGCGGTACCGACCTGACGCTATTCGAGGTCAACGAAGCCGCCGCCATCATCCAACAGAGTGCCCACCCAGAGGTTAACATGATCTTCGGGGCGCAAATTGACGAATCTATGGGCGATGAAATCCGCATCACCGTTATCGCCACCGGCTTTGAACAGAGCAAAGTGCAGCAGCGCATCCAGGGGAACCAGCGACGCAGCACCCCACAGCCGCCCGTCAGCCGCCCCAAACCCGTCGAACAACCGCGCCAGACGCCATCCCAACAGCCACCGCACCAGCAAACGCCGCCATCGCAACCGGCCCAACCCAATCCACCGGAACAGCCGCAGCGTTCGCAGCAGGAATACAACGTCTACGAGCAGGTAGACGACATTGACGATATTGATCTGCCATCGTTTATTCGTAATCGCGGTAAAGGGCGGCGCAACTAAGCAACCTCAACGGGGTCCGCATGGTTCGATAAAGATTATCCAGGGGAATACAATACAAGCATGTTTGACAGCAGCAATAACTATTGGGATGAACCAGATTTTATCCTGACCTACATCGTAACGGCGCTTGTCAACGGTATGGGGATTGAAGTCGGGGTGACGGTCACTGTGCGCGGCCTGGTCATGAGTGGGACGCTCGTCAGCGAACAAGCCTACCTGGATAACCTCACCACCATGCTACAAACCCAGATCGACTTCGGTGATCCCGACGCCCCCCCAGAAGCGCGTGAGGCTCTTAACAACATCCTGGACTTACGCATGATGACCGAGTTTGACCCGGAAGGCATCTTCAAACCACTCACCGACCAACTCGATACACCGCCAGATGACAGCTTGGACGATGTGAGCGCACCGCTAGGCCAACCCAGCGGCGATGACCCGTTCTCGGAGGATATGCTCGAGGATTTGCTCGAAGATGTCGATATGCCCCCCCCGCTGCAATTCGCCCACCTCAAAGACCCGCTTGTCCTTAGTGGCGAACCGCCCGTCAGCTTTGGTGAGGGCAGCGATGTGATTCTCCGCGTCCGCTTGACTTCCATCGACAGTTGGATGATCGGGCGTTTGCTGCCCGATATGCCGGACTTCCCAGACTTTGATCTCGGCAATCTCGCCCATTAAAACGCGCTGGTTGTTGCGCGGGGTGGTCGGGCTGGGGCTAGCCTGGGGGATCGGTGTGGTAGCGTTACTGCTGGCCGTGATCATCGTCGGCAACCGCGATAACGCCCGCCCAGCCCATGCGATCATCGTGCTTGGCAGTGGGGTTAACCCGAACGGAACCCCGTCAAAAACGCTTACCGTCCGCGCACAACATGGCGCATCCCTTTATGCCGATGGCATCGCGCCGGTTGTGATCTGCGCTGGTGGGGTGACGGGGGTAGCCCCCCGCAGCGAAGCCGACGCCTGCCGCGAAACGCTAGAGCAGTTCGGCGTAGCCCCCGCCGATATTCTCTTAGAAGAAAGCAGCATCAACACCGAACAGAACGTCTACTACACCCGCCAATTGATGCACCAACAGCAGATGCAATCCGCTGTTGTGGTGAGTTCGCGTTACCATCTGCTACGGGCACGCTGGTTATTTTGGCGGGCAACGCCCCCGCCATCCCTGCAAATTTATCTCTCCCCGGCCCGCATCGGCTACCTAACCCCCACCGAGATCACCTACAGCTACCTGCGCGAACTCGCTGCTTTCCACTGGCAGCTTATCCGAGATCGCCTAGATGTTCCGTATATCCGCGTGCCCGTCCCGTAGCCGAATCGTAGGGCAATCAGATACCGGGTGGGTTTTTCCCTGCTGCTTATTCTTGCGTATAATTAGAGTGATATTCATAACAGATCATCCCATGGGAAGGTGCCTTGATGAAACAGCGTTGGTTGTGGTTGCTTGTCAGTTTGATCGTTATTGGGTCGTCCGGGGTGTTGGCACAAACGCCAAGCGAAACCGATACCCCACCCGAATTTCGCGTGACCGAAGTCGTCCCGGCAGATGGCGCGGTCGATGTCGCAACCGATGCCGCCATCACCGTGATCTTTAACCGTCCGGTCGTCCCGCTGACCGTCTTAGACCAGCGCGATACCCTGCCAAACCCACTGACGCTTTTACCGGATGTCCCCGGTACGGGCGAATGGCTCAATACATCGATCTACGTGTTCCGGCCCGATCAAGCGTTCGGCGGTGGCCTGCAATATCTCGCTATTGTCGAAAATCTCACCAGCTTCGACGGAACGCCGATTACCCCGTTTAGCTGGACCTTCCGCACGGTTGACCCCCGCGTGACACGGGTCCAGCCCGAACCGATGGCCTCCGATGTGCGCCTAGAAACGCCGATCAGCGTTACCTTCAATATGCCAATGGACCCCGCCAGCGTCGAAAGCGCGTTCACACTTCAGGCCGATGGCGCACAAACCCCAGTCGCAGGTAATTTCACCTGGCAAGATAACAACACCGCCTTTAGCTTCCAACCCGCCTCGAACCTGATGCTAGATACGTTTTATAACGCCACCCTTGACGGCACCACCGCCAAAACCCAGGGCGGCGCATCTCTCGGCGCGGACGCCCCGAACTGGTCGTTCTTAACGGTCCCCGCCCCGGCAATTATCAGCACCTCCCCGGTAGATGGCGGCTCCGGCATCGGGCTGTTTGAGGGCGTCGTGCTGAATTTCGCGTCTCCGATGAACAAGGACACCATCCCGGAACGGATCAACGTTCAACCCGAACCACAGTACGGCGTCTACAGCTTCTATAGCACCTATAATGAATCATTCCGCCTTAACTTTGAGGCCGACCCCAGCACCACCTACACGGTCACCATCGCACCCGGTATGGAGGATGTCTACGGCAACACCATCACCCAGGGCCTTACCTTTTCCTACACCACCCGCCAGCGAGAACCAGAAGTTTCGCTGCAAACACCGGGGCAGGTCGGGCTATACGATGCTCTACGCGATAGCACCGCGCTATATGTGGCCTATCGTAATGTGAGTAATATCTCGCTCAACCTGTACGATGTCCCCACAACCGACCTGATCGCCCAACTCACCGACGATAGCTACGCCACCACCGAAGATTACCAGCCCAACCCGCAAACCCTGATCCGCGACTGGACGATTGACGGCTCCACCATCCCGCAGAACCAACGCCGTTACGACCTGCTCAACGTTGGTTCGTCTGGCCAGGACTGCGCCGGGGCACTCCCCACCCGCCTGAATGTGGGCGATATTGGCATCGTCACCACCGAACCGGACCCCCTCCGCGCCCGGTCCGAGCCACCCAACGGCGAGATCGTCGAACTGATGTACCGTGACTATCGCTTTACCGTGGTCGATGGCCCGCGCTGTATTGAGGGCATCCCCTGGTTTCAGGTTACGCTGCGCGATGACACCCTCGCCTGGATTGCCGAAAGCATAGACGGCGAATATCTGGTTGATGTCCGCGCTGCTGCCGAAAACGGTTCGGTCCCCGTGACCAACGCCGACGGCGGCCCGCTAGCCCCCGGTATCTATTACATCCGGGCCGACGCTCCGGAAATGTTCGACAGTTACAACCCCGGTCACTTTATGGTCGTGGCGACCGCTAACGTGACACTCAAGACATATCCGAGCGGGGCCACCGCCTGGGTCACCAACATTCACACCGGCCAGCCTATCCCCGGCGTGAGTGTGGACTTTGTGCATTCTTTTCAAGCACCGCTAGGCACTGCCGTCACCGACCAGAACGGCGTCGCTTCTATCCGCATGAATAACGGGCGGCTAACCAACAATTCTCGGGTGGTCGCCTCCGTACAAACGCCGGAACACTTCGGTATCAGCCACGACCGATGGATAGAGGGCATCAACTTCTGGCAGTTCGATGTGAACTTTAACCAAAACTTGCAGCGTTTTGGTAGCTATCTCTATACCGACCGTCCCATCTACCGCCCAGACCAGCCAGTTTACTTCCGGGGGATTCTGCGCGATAAAATAGACGTGACCTACCGCCCCCCAACCCTAACCGATGTTACCGTTAACATCATGGGGCCAGATAACGAACCGATCTACACCGAAACATTAGCGTTAGATAGCTACGGCGCGTTCTCCGATACGTTTGTGCTAGCCGACGATGTGATCGTCGGTAATTACCGGATTTTGATTCAGGACCCCGATAACCCAGATCGCAGCCTGCGCCAGATCGGGTTTAGCGTGGCAGAATATCGCCTGCCGGAATACGAAGTCAATGTGGCCCCACAGCAAGATGAAGCTGTACAGGGTGGGGTCCTCCGTGCCAACGTCGGGGCGTCTTACTTCTTCGGGGGTGGGGTGAGTGATGCCGCTGTCCAGTACACAGTGGAAACTATGCCGTACAGCTTCCGCTATGCGGGGGACGGGCGCTATAGCTTCCGAGATTATGACCCGTACAGCAGCCGTTATCTCTACCCATTCGGGCGGCAGGTCGCCAGTGACGAAACCGAGACCGACCGCAGCGGGAATGCCATCATCGACCTACCAACCGACCTAAGCGGCGAATCAATCAGCCAACAACTTACCGTGGAGGCGACCGTCCGCGATGAAACCGGCGTGAGCGTGTCTGGGCGCGGGACGGCGATTGTGCATCAGGCCGAGCATTACGTCGGTGTCGGGCTAGATCGCTACGTCAACCGCACCGATGAGACCGTCACCGCCAACCTGATCACGGTCGATTGGGACAGCCTCCCCGTACCCGGTCAAGCCGTTGACGTTCAAATCGAGCGTTGGCAGTGGGTGACGGTGCAGGAAGTCGGGACAAATGGCGAAACCGCCTTCAACGACGAGTTGCAACAGCAACCGATTACCTCCGATACGGTGGTGACCGACCGCGACGGCCTCGCTACCTTCGAGTTTACCCCCACACAGGGCGGCGTTTACAAAATCCTGGCGACCTCCCGCGATGAACAGGGCAACACCGTTCAAGCCGCCCAGGTGATCTGGGTTTCTGGGCGGGAGTATGTACAGTGGCGCGTCGGTAACGACAAGAGCGCCGAAGTGATCGCCGATGCCGACGAGTACAGCATCGGTGATACTGCCCGGCTGTTGGTGACCTCTCCCTTCCAGGGCACAACCGAAGCGTTGATCACCGTCGAGCGTGAAGACGTCTTAATGACGGAACACGTCACGCTAACCGGTAATTCGCTGGTCTACGACCTGCCCATTGACGCTAGCTACGCGCCCAATGTGTTCTTTAGCGTCATGCTCGTGAAGGGCGTAGACGACAACAATCCGGTGGCGGATTTCCGTTACGGGGTTGTCCAGCTTAATGTGGATACCTCACGCAAGGCCCTAAACATCGAGATCACACCGGATACCGACCGCGCCCAACCCGGCGAAACCGTCACTTACACCGTTCGCACCACCGACTACGCCGGCGCACCCGTCCCGGCACAGGTCGGCGTCGGTCTAACCGATCTTGCGGCGCTATCGCTGGCCCCGCCCAACAGCGGGCCGATCTTACAAGCCTTCTATGGCTTGCAATCGCTCGCCGTTGGCACCAGTACCCCGCTAACCATCAACACCGATCAGCTAACCGAGTACGTGCGCGATGTCGTCAAAGGCGGCGGCGGTGGCGGTGGCGGGCTATCCGGCATTTTCGAGATACGCTCAGAATTTGTTGATACCCCCTACTGGAACGCCAGCTTAGAAACCAACGCCGACGGCGAAGCCGACTTCGCCGTAACCCTACCGGATAACCTCACCACCTGGCGCTTAGATGCGCGGGCCATCTCACGCGAGATCGAATCTCCCTTTTTGGTCGGTCAAGACACATTCGATCTTGTCTCGACCAAACCGCTACTGGTCCGCCCAGTGACACCACGCTTTTTCGTGGTGGGGGATGAAGTCGTGTTGTCGTCGGTTGTGAATAACAACACCGGCGAGCCGCAAAACGTGACCGCCTTCATCGAGATCACCGGGGCGACACGCTCCGGCGACAACGAGCAGACCCTCAGCATCCCGGCAGGCGAGCGTGCCCGCTTTGAGTGGCGCGTCGCCGTCGAAAATGTCGAGCATGTTGATGTGACGTTCTTCGCCAGTTCCGATAACGGGACCTACACCGACGCTAGTAAATCCCCGGTTGGGCTGGGGGACGACCGCCTGCTGCCCGTTTACCGCTACGATGTGCCGGAAACAGTCGGGACGGCGGGCGTGATCCGTGAAGCGCAAGCCCTCACCGAAGCGATTCAACTCCCGGCAGCCGATGACATCAGCGGCGGCAACCTGACGGTCAACCTGGACCCGTCGCTGGCGGCGGTTACACTAGATGGCCTGGACTACCTGCGCAACTTCCCGCATCAATGCACCGAACAGACCGTCAGCCGCTTTCTGCCGAACATCATCACCTACCAGGCACTAACCCGCCTCGGCCTGGATGACCCGGCCTTAAAATCTGCTTTAGACGAACAGGTTAGTATGGGCCTGCAAATTCTCAATACCCGCCAGAATGTGGACGGCGGCTGGGGCTGGTTCCAGCGGGATAACAGCCACTCACTCGTAACGGCCTATGTGCTGCTCGGTTTAGTCGAAGCACAAGAAGCCGGCTACCCGGTAGGCGCTAGGTCGATTAGTGCGGCGCGGTCCTACCTGCGCAATAACATGCCCCTGCAACGGGTGGAGAACATCGGCGGCGAGGACTGGCAGTTCAACCGAGAGGCGTTTGTGTTATACACGCTGGCTCGCTCCGGTATGCCGGATGCCTCCCGCATGGCGAACCTGTTTGAAGCCCGTACTCGGCTCAACCCGGAGGCGAAAGCCTACCTTGCGCTGGGCTTCCACCTCACCACACCCGATGACCCCCGCGTCGATACGCTCATCAGTGATGTGATCAGCGTCGCATCGACCAGCGCCACCGGCACATTCTGGAGCAGCAACGATCCGCTAAACTGGACAACCCAGACCCGCGCCACCTCCGTTATCTTAGAGGCGCTCGTGATGACGCGCCCCGATAGCGACCTGATCCCGAATGTCGTTCGTTATCTGGTCGTGAGCCGCGATGCCGACGCCTGGGAAACCACACAAGAAACCGCCTGGGCGGTTATGGCCCTTACCGACTGGATGGTTGCCAGTGGTGAACTCGACGCCAACTACGATTACCAAGTGCTACTCAACGGCGAACAACAACTGACCGGCACCGCCTCAGATACCGAAAACACGCTCACAGTCGATGTCATGTCAATGTTACTCGGTGAGGTGAACCAACTCACGTTCGAGCGCGGCCCTGGCGATGGCAATCTGTACTATACCGCTTTCCTAAACGCCACCCTACCCGTTGCCGAAGTCCAACCGGCCAACAACGGGATCACCGTTGCCCGGTCTTACGTGGCCCCCGGCGATAATCGACAACCCCTCCAGCAAGCCCAGGTTGGGGATATTGTCGAGGTACGCTTAACTGTGGTCGCGCCGCAGGACTTACACTATGTTATGGTCGAGGACCCCATCCCGGCAGGCATGGAGCCAATTAACCCGGACTTGCTCACCAGCGCCCAGGTCGGCACCCGACCACAACTCGAAAGCCTCGATAACGGCTGGGGCTGGTGGTGGTTTAGCGATGTTGAGTTCCGCGACGAAAAAGTCGTGCTGTACAGTACCTACCTCCCGGCGGGGACCTACGAGTATGTTTACAAAGTACGGGCAACCGTCCCCGGCACCTATAACGTGATACCTGCTACCGCCCAGGAATTCTACTTCCCGGATGTATACGGGCGCGGTGCAGGGACGACCTTTACGATTTTACCCGCACAATAGCCACGATGCGGTACAATCGGAGCAAGTGATAGTAACAACGGGCGTTGTCATAGGTCAGCGCCCGTGTAGTTTCCGGGAGCAATCGGTATGAGTGACGACCCACATCAACAGTTACTAGCCATCCGTAAAGCGATCTTAGCAGGCGATACCGCCCGCGCCCGCCACATGCTCAAGGCGTTATCCCGTCAGATGCCAGATCACCCCGATGTGTACTACTACGGCGCGTTTGTCGCCAAAGATGCGACCCAGGCCCAGCAGTTCGTGGCGCGGGCGCTCGCGCTATCCGCCGACCATGACGGAGCGCAACGCCTACAGCACCAGCTTGCCAAAACCGGAGCCTTGGCGCTGCGTCAAGAGGTCCCGATGGTGCCGATAACCGTTCGCCGGGCAACGACCCCCGACCCCAACGCCACCGCCGAGATGCTGGTTACGCCGGAAGCGATCCGGCGACGGCGGCGCGGGCGGCAACATAGTTGGCTGACGGCCTCACGTGGGCGCTTGATCACTATTGGTTTGAGTGCGCTACTGCTGTCGCTGTCGGCTAGTTGGTTGGTGATGCTGCTCTTGGGGTTCGGGGCGCAGTACGTGAACGGTGTGCTAGGTGTGATCGGTGCGCCGCCACCCATCACCGAATACGACGGGCAACCGATCACCGAGTACGCTAATCCAGCCGCCCTGCCAGGGCTAGCCCCGTCCTACATTTCACCTTTAGCACGCGGGGAGGGCGGCGCAACTGGCGACGTGATGCGCGATGGGGCGCTGCACGTCTACGAGTTTGAGGCCACCGCTGGCGAAGAACTGGCGGTCGCTATCCAGTTCTTTTCGCCAATGGCCGGCAATGTGCGCAAAAACGTTGCCGTGTACGACGCTAGCGACAACCTGGCTACAAATCGCTGCCAGCAAGATACCATCCTGGACGAGCAGACCGGTGTTGTCTATATCTGCTCGATCCATATCAGCGGCAGCTGGTCCGTTCGGGTTTTCGGGCGGGAGGGCGAAAGCAGCGGGGCCTATGTGGTTACGGCTGCCGCACTCTTGCCTTAATCGCGGACCGCCGCCAGCCCCCCGTTAAAGTATGCCAGCAACAACTCACGGATTTCCTCCGACTTTTCGTGCTGTACAAAGTGATTGGCGTCCTCAAAAAAGATCAGGTGGCTTTCGTCACACATATCACATGAGGGCTGCGCCATCTCGTGCGATAGGGCGAAATCTTGCTTGCCCCATAACATCAACATTGGCACCCGCACCCGCCTATCGGTTTTGACAGGGGCGGTATACTTGCGCTGCGAAAACGCCCGGTACCAGTTGAGCATCGCCGTAAACGCCCCCGGCTGCGACCACGCCTGCTGATACAACCGTATTTCACGTTCGGTCATACCGGGGATATCGCCCATCACCTGGCTGAAGATATACCAGTTATTCGCCTGGTTGACCAACTCTGGCAATAGGGGGAGTTGGAACACGGCAGCATACCAACTTTTCAAAACTTGTTTGGGGCTGCTACGTAAAAACTGCTTGAACACTTTCGGGTGTGGAACATTGGCGATCACAAGCTGTTGCACCCGTTCCGGGTACCACATCGCCAGATACCACGCCACAATTGCGCCCCAATCGTGCCCGACAAGCCGCACCTGCGGGTGGTCGAGCGCATCCATCAACCCGATGATGTCCGCTACGAGCTTATCAACCGTATACTCACCGATACCCTTCGGCTTGTCACTCAGGTTATAGCCGCGCTGGTCCGGCACAATCACACGGTATCCGGCTTCGGCTAACGGCGTGAAGTAATCATGCCAGCTATACCAGAACTCCGGGAAGCCGTGCAGCATGATCACTGGTGGGCCATCACTAACGCCGGCCTGCATCACATGCAGCTTGATCCCGTTGGTTTCGATATAAGATGGTTTAGGTACGTTTACGCGAATGGTTTCTGTTTGCACGAGGTTCGATCCTTTTCACGTTTTGGTTTCATTATAGCTCACATCTGATGTGAAATAGCCAATTTTTCTTGGGTGTATTTCACTGCGGATGAGTTGTTTTCGTGCTTAAAAGTGAATCGCTTTAGGGTCTATCAAGCCGATATTATAGGGGAGTCCCTCTGTGGACTCCCGTTGGTGCGCGTATCGGGAGGGCACGGCGACCCTCCCCTACGATGTTGGTGATCACAGGTTGTTCGTACATCCCACTTACCCAATTACCCAATTATTTTATCAAACGTCAATAGGGACAAGTTCACCTGTAGCCAGGGGATTGATCCCCTGACGGGCTTAGCTTAGCCTGCGGGCCGACGGTTAGCGTTTTTGTGTGCTTAGCTCGCTGCGAACCCCAACGTAAAACTGTAGACCCGGCGCGAGCAAGCTATAGTTATGGCCGCTGTCTTGCGGGTCGGTTTGATCGCAAAATAGCCGCAACGATAGCGCGTTATCGAAGTGCAGCGACAGGTCCAGCCCCGGCCAGGTGATCTCCCACGCACCGATCACTGTCCCTATCAAGTGCGCCAATCGTTCACGTTGAGCTGGGGCGTCATCGCTCCACGACGTGACAATCACATCGGGCGAGTCCAGTCGCCAAGTACAATCGGCAATGATCAGTTCATATGCCCCCCAGAACGCCTGCTGTTCGGCTGTCAGGTTCGGGGCGTTGAGGGGGGCCGGGCGCGGGACTTTATCCCCCAGGCTGAGCGTTAATCCGTTCTCTAGCCCACCCGGTACCATCACGGACCAACACCCCGCGCCAACCATCCCGTTGAGCGCATCCTCTAGCGCCTGGAACTTATTCGTCATGCTTGGCCCGGCTCCTCATCCAACCCAAGATGCGCGGCATCACCTGGCTATAGCCCCAATATAACGGCGGGAATGGCACATAATCCCATGCGCCGATATGCCGTGTCACCGTCCCCCGGAACCCGCGCTTAAACTGATAGACCCCCCACATGCTATCGCTCTCATCAAACACATTCGGCGCACCCCACATATCATAAACGCGATAACCCCGCGCCTTAGCCCATTGCATCGCCTCCCATTGCAGGGCGTAAGTGGGCATACGGTTTCGCTCTTTGTTGGCCGATGCTCCGTAAAAATACCAGCAGGTTTCCCCAAAGTGAAAGAGGATCACATGGGCGATGGGCGTCCCGTTATACTCCGCAATTAACGGATGCGCTAACCCCGCCTCAATAAACGCGCTCCAGGCTTGCTTATAGTACGGCAGGGGCCGTGTGACAAAATCGTTGCGATCCCCGGTGGTGACGTATAGATCGTAGAGCGTTGGTAGGTCGTCCAACGTCCCATGCCGGATCGTCACATCTTTCTTGTAGGCCTGGCGCACCTTGCGCCGGGTGTTGCCACTCATCGCCATTAGAATATCGTCGGTGGGCTGTGTCAGGTCGATTTTAATCGTATTACGGAACTGCGGCTGTTCATCGCTGAAGCGCCAGCCTCGGTCCGTGAGGGCCGCCTGGAATTGAGCGCCGTTGGTGTCTGGTTGGTCGTCCGGCTCGCCGGGGACGCCGTTTGCCGCCACCGTATCCGGGTCGATCTTCAGCCACACCGACCCCGCCGCCCGTGCGCGGCGTTCGAGTTCGTCCAATACCGCCGCCGTGATCGCCGGGTCATCATACGGCATCGCTGGGCCTTTCGGGGCGTACATCACCTGCAACGGCCCGACACGCCGCACCCCTACCGACGCCATCGCGACCACCTGTGCCCCGTGCTTAAACGCCAAGCGAAGCGGCTGCCAGCCGGTCGTCTGCCGCTTGAACTCGCCCCACTCCCAGGTTTGCAGCACATGGGCATAGGGCAACGTGCGCAGCTTTTCGTTCCAGGTGTGTTTGTCGTTGATCGTTTCGATAGTTGGTGTGATGGTCGTTATCCCTCATTCGCCAAGCCAGGCCCGGCAGCGTTAAAATTGTGCCGATGCTGCCAATTCCACCAGCGTTTGTTCTTGTTGCGGCGTGAAGGGCGTCTCGGTACGCGATTGCATCGTCAGCGTTAAGATCGTACCATCTACCACCCGCCACGCCATCAACCGGTTTAACGTCCTCTGTAGGATGACCGTCTGCCCGTCGATCTCGTTGGTTTGCCCGGTGATGTCGGCTAATATCGCCTCATTGTCGGTCGGTAGGTCCGAAAGTGTCATCGCCGTGATAACCGCCTGACCGTCCGTGATGCCATTGCCCTCACTATTGACGGCCCACCCTTCCGGCGGCATTAGGACGACGCTTTCCTGGTTGCTTGGCGCTCGCGGGTCGCTATTGGTAATCACCAGGGCACCGTCTGGGGTACTGCTGCACGCGCCCACCATCATTACCAGCAATATCATCATAGTGAATAAAACTAAACGGGACTTTTGCTGTCGCCTGCGCTGTATCATCGCTGCATCACTACCTTCTCGTTCAATCTCGGAATTGTGTCGCCGTCCAATAGGCGCTATATACCAACGGGTTGTAAACTTTGTCCCAGGCCCCCGCGCTGCGCACCACATCCCCCCCGAACCCGCGCTTAAACCCGTAAACCCCCCATAACCCATCGTGACGCTCTTTGAACTTGTCCTCTAGCGTTTCTTCGTCCTCATCGGGGATACCCCACATATCATATTGCTGCACCCCCTTCGCCTTAGCCCACTGGATCGCCGCCCACTGCACGCCGTAGGTCGCCATCAGGTTACGTTTACTGCGCGTGGAGGCCCCATACAAGTAAGACGCCCGCCGCCCATGTGCAAAGACCATGATCCCAGCTAACGGGTCGCCCTCATGTTCCGCCAAGATCAATGCGGCGGACCCGTCCGCCACGAATAACTCGTAGGCTTTCTCGTAGTAGGCCGGGTCATGTACGCCAAACTCGTTACGTTGGCCGGTCATCTCGATCATATCCGTGAAGATGCCGACCTGCTCACGGGTCGCCTCATAATACCGTATCCCTTTGCGGTGGGCGATGCGAACCTTGCGCCGTGTACTCTGCGACATCCGGCTCATGATCTCGTCATCATCTTTGCTGATGTCGATCAAAATTGTGTTTGGCGGCTGGATCGTCTGCGGACTCTCTCGGAACCCCCACCGTCCAATATCTGGTAAGCCCCCCTCGAAAATACCCGGCTCCCATTTGAGGAAGGCCGCCCCCTTCTGTTTCATGCGCTGGTCAATTGCCTGCCACAATTGCGTAAGCGCCTCATCGGAGTCCGCATACGGCCCCATGGGTAAGTAACCCATCATCCCCAACCCGAACGGCAGCGCACGCATCAGAATTTGTGTCCCAGCGACTAAATTGTTGTCGTCCGCCAGGCCGACCCGTACCACATCCCACCCGAAAGCGTCCTTGAGTTCGCCCCAATGGGCACTTTGTAGCACATGGGCGCGGGGTTGTTCTTTAACAAATGCGTCCCACTGTTGGGAGCCTGGTTCGATTGCTTCTAACATGGTGTATCCGCTTTAATTGACAGGTCAGTTATCACCAAAGCCTTATTGTGGGGCAGGTAGACGTAGAAAAGCAAGATAAAACCCAAAACCAGCCGCAAAGCCAACGTAGGGGAGGGTCGCCGTGCCCTACCGCCGCATAAATCACTAGCTGACAGGGGCGTACACAGTAGTACATCCCTTGCGATTGCCCTGGGGTGTACGAACAACCTGTCATCACCAACATCGTAGGGGAGGGTCGCTGTGCCCTCCCGATACGCGCACCAACGGGAGTCCACAGAAAGGGCTTATGGTGGCCCAATGTCTCGGTTGGAGTGGGTATCGAAAGCTGGCTGACAAGTCTTTCGTAGCCCCCACTGTAGCAACATGGTTGAGATTCGTGAGTGTTGTGTTAAAATCCCCCTATATTGCGCTAAGCATCCGTTATGTTGTGCAATCTGGTAGAAAAACGCACCCATTGTTGCCACAAGTACGGCGCGATGCTATACTCGCGCTGCTTGATTGTTCTAAATAGCACGAATGAATTGTTAACGGTTTTAGACTTATAACTTTCATGTGAGGTTAACCCGGATGAACATCCTAAATCAGTGGGTTCCCATTGGTCTGTTCTTCGTCATCGCCTTCGTCCTCCCGGCGGCCCCGGTGGTAGTGGCGGCGATCTTCAACCCAAGTAAGCCCAACGACATCAAGCTACAAACCTACGAATGTGGCGTCGAAACCGTTGGGGATACCTGGGTACAGTTCAAAGTACAGTATTACATCTACGGGATCATCTTCCTGATATTCGACGTCGAAATGATCTTCCTGTTGCCCTGGGCACTCGCCTTCAACGAACTAAGCATTTTTGCATTTGGGGCCGGCTTCTTGTTCATCTTTTTGCTGACGGATGGGCTGATATATGCCTGGCGTAAAAATGCGCTAGAGTGGGCCTAGCCAAGGTCGCTACCTGGCGACCCCCACACGAATGATAATCAAGGGGGTATACATTTATGGAAACACAGGATTTTATTTTGCTGCTGTTAGGCGTGGCGCTGGTAGGCACCCTACCGCTACTGCTAGCAATCCCTCTCATCTGGATCGAGCGTAAATTTGCCGCGAGAATCCAAGATCGGTTGGGGCCAAACCGTGTTGGTCCAGCCGGGCTAATCCAGCCGATTGCCGACGCGCTCAAGCTGATCACTAAAGAGGATATTACCCCAGCAGGGGCCGACAAAGTGGTGTACAACATCGCACCCCTGTTAAGTGTCGCCTCCGTGGTCCTCATCTGGGCGAATATCCCGTTTACACCAAACCTGATCGGCGTCGATCTTGAGATCGGGATTCTGTATATTATCTCGGTCGCTTCATTAGGCACCCTGGCGATAGTTATGGCCGGCTGGAGCAGCAATAACAAGTACGCGCTACTCGGCGCGTTCCGTGTGGTGGCGCAACTCGTCAGCTATGAGGTGCCGCTGGTGCTTTCGTTGTTGGTCCCGGTATTGCTTGCCAGCAGCTTGGGGATGCAAGACCTTGTTTATGCCCAGCGTGGCATGTGGTTTGTGTTTATGGCTCCGCTTTCGGCGCTGATCTTTTTCATCTCGGCCCAGGCCGAAACCGGACGCGCCCCCTTCGATTTGATCGAAGCTGAGTCCGAACTCGTCGCCGGGTTTAACATCGAATACTCCGGCATGAAGTTTGGTCTGTTTTTCGTGGGTGAGTTCGTGCATGTCTTTACCAACGCCATCCTAATGACGCACCTGTTCTTCGGTGGGTACTGGGGTTTTGGTGTCAGCCCGGAAGGTGGCCCGCTAACGGCCATCTTATCGATCATCTACCTGCTGCTAAAAACGGCAATATTCTATCTGTTCTCACTATTGCTGCGTAACAGCGTGCCGCGCATCCGTATTGATCAATTGATGTACTTTAACTGGAAGTTTTTAGTCCCTATTTCAATTATCAATGTGCTGGTGATGTCCTTCACCCTGATGATCCTCAAAGTTGTCGGCATCCTCCCAGAAGGCGGCTTTACAGTCGATACCACTTTGGCGCAGGCGCTCCCGTCTACGTTGGTGATGCTGTTCGCCAACCTGCTGATGATCGTCGGCATCAGCGAGTATGTCCGGCGGCAAGGCCGCGAAGAACGCTTAACTACTCAACCGGCAGTCGGTGACTAAGAGAGAGGCAGCGAGAAAACAATGATTGCACAATATCTTGCTTTTGGGATTTTTAGCTTAGCCGTTTTAGGGGGGGCGGCGCTGGTCGTCTGGTCACGCAACCTCTTTCATAGCGCGTTGTGGCTGGTTGTCAGTTTATTCGGCGTGGCCGGGCTGTTCGTGCTGCTAAGTGCGCCGTTCCTGGCCGCCATTCAGATTCTCGTATACATCGGCGCGATTGCTATCCTGTTTATCTTCGCCGTGATGCTCACCCGCAGCTTGACCAGTGCCGCCCTTAGCGACTTATTCACCCAACAGTGGTGGGTCGGGGCGATAGCGGGGGGGGCGTTATTCGTTGCGATGCTGTTCGGCGTCGTGTTACCGGTCTGGGGGCCAAACGGCACCTTACCCAACCAGCCCGCTTCCGTTGATGTCGCTACCACCCGCGAGATTGGGCTGGCGCTTGTCAGCGGGAACGGCTACGTGCTGCCCTTCGAGGTCGCCTCCGTGTTGTTAACGGCGGCGATGGTCGGCGCGATTGTGATTGCCCGTGAGGAAGAATAGAACGGAGTCCGACACGCTATGTTAGTTCCTCTGTGGATGTATCTGGTCGTGAGCGCATCGCTGCTAAGTATTGGCGTCTTTGGTGTGCTGAGCCGCCGTAATGCCGTCGCGATCTTAATGTGTGTGGAATTAATGCTCAACGCAGTCAATATCAATCTGGTCGCTTTTTGGCGATATACCACACCGGATATAGTCAATGTGAACGGGCAGGTTTTCGCGGCTTTTCTGTTTGTGGTCGCTGCCGCCGAAGCCGCCGTCGGACTGGCGATTGTGATCTCGGTTTACCGCAACCGCAGTTCGGTGATTGTCGAAGATGTGGACCTGCTACGATGGTAGGGGAGAAATACATCAATGAACTTTTCTGATCCAAATAATTTATTATGGCTGATTCCCGCTGGGCCACTGCTCGCATTTTTCGTGATCTCACTCATCACGAACCGCGCCCGGCTGCTCCCAGCAACGGATCATCACTACGGCGGGCATCACCCCGACTATGACGGCATGGATGTACCAATTGTGCGCGATAGCAGCCGCGTTCTATCCATCATCGTTGCCATGAGTGGGGTCACTGCCGCCTGGTTGATGTCTTGGCGGGTGTTCTTCCATGTGCAGGGGATCGAGAACTTCGGGGTCGAGATTATCGGCAGCCGCCTGCCATGGATGGACCTCGGCATGGGCACCTTTCAGATCGGCGTGATGGTCGATCCGCTAACCGCTGTGATGCTGTTCATGGTCCCGCTAGCTATGACGATGATCTTTATCTACGCCATCGGCTACATGGCCCACGACCCGCGCCAATCTCGCTTTTTCGCGCTGCTCAGCCTGTTTGCCGGGGCTATGCTTACGCTGGTGGTTTCCGATAATGTGTTGATGATGTTCATCGGCTGGGAGGTGATGGGCCTGTGTTCCTACATGCTGATCGGCTTCTGGTTCGAGAAGGAAAGCGCCTACAAAGCCGCCATCAAAGCCTTCACAACCACCCGTGTTGCCGACGTGCTGATGCTGCTTGGCATCGTCTACCTATATGCTATCGCCGGGACGCTTAGCTTCCGCGACATTCTCTATAACGATGATGTGCTGCACTTGCTGGAAGAAACGCCAGCAATTTTGTTTGGTGGGGCGCTTAGTGCCGCCGAACTCATCGGCATCTTCTTGATTATCGGCACCATCGGCAAAGCCGCACAGTTTCCGTTACACGTCTGGCTACCGGATGCGATGGAAGGCCCGACCCCCGTCAGCGCCA
Source organism: Anaerolineae bacterium (assembly GCA_034437355.1). Taxonomy (GTDB): domain Bacteria; phylum Chloroflexota; class Anaerolineae; order Aggregatilineales; family Phototrophicaceae; genus DAOTTY01. The sequence goes on from DAOTUA010000232.1 coordinate 29,613, forward strand.
TGATCCACGCTGCCGCGATGGTCTCGGCTGGGGTCTACGCCGTCATCCGCATGTTCCCCGTCTTAGAAGCCGGGATGAACCCGCACGACGGCATGTTCAGCGCGAGTATGCTGCTGCTTGTGTTTGCCGGGGGCTTTACCGCTTTGTTCGCCGCGACTATCGCTATCACACAGTTTGACGTGAAAGCGGTCTTGGCCTATTCGACCATCTCCCAGTTAGGGTTTATGGTGGCGGCGCTGGGCATCGGGGCTTATGTTGCCGCCGCCTTCCACCTGATCACCCACGCCTTCTTTAAGGCGCTGCTGTTTATGTCCGCCGGGGCCGTTATCCACGCGGTCGAACACGGCGAACACCACGTCCACGAACACGCCCACGGGCACGACGACCATCACGCCCCGGCAGACGTGAGTGATGAAGCCGGGCACAAACCCGCCGCGCCGCACGAAGCCGAGGACGACCCAGGGCAGTTCCCCGACATTGCACAACCGTACATCTTCGACCCGCAGGATATGCGCAACATGGGCGGCCTACGGCACAAACTCCCGGTAACGTTTGTCGCGTTCACAATCGGGGGGCTGTCGCTGGCGGGGTTCCCGTTGCTAACGGCGGGCTTTTGGAGCAAAGACGAGATTCTTGCCGATGCCTGGTTAGGGATTACACACGGCTACGGGCCGCAGTTCTTTGTATTCTTCATGCTGGCGATGGCTGCCTTCCTGACCGCTTTCTACACCACCCGCCAGATCGCGCTGACCTTCTTTGGGGAAGCCCGCAGCGAGGCCGCAGAACACGCCACGCTTGGCGAGCCGGTTATCAATATCACGATGGTTGCGCCGCTGGTGATCTTGGCGGCGTTCGCGTTGTTTGCCGGGTTTGTCGGCGTCCCCCCAGATTTCCCGATCTTCGGGTTTATCTTCTCCAATGGTGGCGAAAATCCCTTCTTCGCGTTTGTGAACGCCTCGCTATTGCACCCCATCCCCAAGCCGAAATTTGTTGAGGTCTGGCCGGCTGTGCTGACTTCCTTCGGCGTTGCCCTCGGTGGGATTTATCTGGGCTATGTGATGTACATCCGCAAACCGTTAGCCAAGGGCCAAGAGGACCCGCTGATCCAAACACTGGGGCCACTCTGGACCCTGCTAGAAAACAAATATTACATTGATGAACTCTACGAGATCGTTTTCATCCGCCCCTCACAACTGATCGGACGCCTGACCGCCGATGTCATCGACCGGGGCGTGATCGACGGGTTCTTACACCTGATAGCGCGAGTGTCTACCTTCATTGGGGACCTAGCGAAAGTGTTCAACTATTGGCTGATCGACGGCTTCGGGGATGCCATCCCGGACGGCGTTGGGGCATTTGGTAACTGGTTCCGCCGCATCCAAACCGGGCGTGTCCAACAATACCTGCTGTTGGTGGCCATCGCCATCATCATGATCGGGCTGTTGTTTGCGCTCTCGACCGGCGTGCTGGCACAGGCCACAGGATTCTAAGGGAGCATTACACGCATGACGATTCCGATTCTAAATATCGACTATCTGACGTTCTTGCTGGTAGCGCCCGCCCTGGCTGGCTTTGCGCTGCTACTACTGCCAGATAACGACACGCTGCAACGCTGGATGGCGCTCTTGTTCTCATCGCTCATCGGCGTCTACTCGATTTTCATTTTCTATGCCTATAGTGGGATGTCTGGGGTGGACGGTTACGTCTTTGAAGTGAGCTACCCCTGGTTTAGCGCCATCGGTGCGAACTGGCATCTGGGGATAGACGGCATCAGCGCCGCGATGATCCTGCTCACCGGGATACTCGTCCCGCTGGCGGTGCTGGTCAGTTTTGAGGTCCATGAGGGCGTCAAGATGCACATGGCGCTACTGCTGTTCTTCCAGATCGGGCTATTCGGTGTGTTTGTCGCGCTGGACCTGATGATCTTCTTCTTGTTTTACGAACTGAGCCTGGTCCCGATCTACTTCTTGATCAAGCAATGGGGCGGTAGCAATCGGTTATATGCCAGCACCAAATTTTTCATCTACTCGATGGGCGGCTCGTTGGGGATGTTACTTGCAACGCAACTTATTGGTTGGTCGATGTCCTTAACCGAAGTTGGCACCCCCACCTTCGATATGACGCTCATTAACCAATACTGGCCCCTGTTGAGAGAAGGCGAAACGTTCTTAGGCCAGCCGGTCGGCACAATCAAGACGCTGGCGTTTATCGGCTTCTTTGTGGCTTTTAGCATCAAAGTTCCGGTGTGGCCCTTCCACACCTGGCTACCAGACGCCCACTCCGAAGCGCCCACGGCTGGCTCGATGTTGCTAGCCGGTGTGATGCTCAAGCTAGGGGCCTATGGCTTCTTACGACTGGTGATCCCGTTCTTCCCGGATGTTTGGATACGCGAATACAGCCTGCTTGGGGCGGCGACGTTCACCCCAGCCGAGTTGTTCGCGTTGCTGGCGATGCTCGGTGTTGTCTTGGGGGCGCTGGCCGCCTTCGGGCAGAACGACATCAAGCGGCTGGTGGCGTATAGCTCGGTGAATCACATGGGCTTTGTGGCGATGGGGCTGGCTGTGACCGCTGTCGCCTACGGGCACGCCTTCATGGATGGGGCGCTTGATGATGCCATGATGGGCCATGCGATCATCGCTACTAACGGCGCGGTGCTGCAAATGTTCAACCACGGCCTGAGTTCTGCCGGTATGTTCCTGCTCGCCGGGGCCATCTACCACAAGACCCACACCCGCGATATGACCCAATACGGCGGCTTATGGGTCAAGGCTCCGGTTTATGGCAGCATTTTCATCTTTACCAGCATGGCGAGCCTCGGCTTGCCCGGCCTGAATGGGTTCGTCAGCGAGTTTTTGGTGGTGCGGGGGGCCTTTCCGGTCTTTACGTGGCTCACCGTGTTCTCGATGATCGGCCTCTTGTTCACCGGGAGCTACATCTTAAAGGGGATTCGGGCGGTGTTGCATGGACCGTTTAACATGAGATGGCAGGATACCCGCCTAGAGTTGGAATTAAACGAACTCGTTGCAATTGCCCCGCTGATGGTGCTGATGCTGCTGACGGGCCTCGCTCCGAACTGGATTTTAGCGATCATCAACGGGTCGGTCACACAGATGTTAATCGGATTAATAGGGTAGGGCGACCGTATCATGATACTAAGTTTAATCGTTTTCATCCCGGTTGTTGTTGGGGTCATCCTGCTGTTTTTACCCCCAGAAAACAAGCAGACGATTCGCGTCATCGCACTGATGACCGCGTTTACCGTATTGGGGCTATCGGCCGTGACCTACGTCAATTACCTGACTAACGCCGACCAACTATCGGCGGAACTGGCCGCCATCGAACAGGCCGCCGAACCCGGTTATGCCACCGCCATGTTTGCCCACCAATTAACCCAGGTCGAGCGTTATCAGTGGGTAGAGGGCCTCGGTATTTCCTATCATGTCGGGGTAGACGGCCTCAGCGCACCGATGGTCTTGCTAACAGGCATGGTCGCCGTGACCGGCGTGCTGATCTCGTGGCGCATCCAAGAACAGACCCGCGAGTTTATGTCCTTCTTCCTGCTCTTGGTGGCGGGTGTCTATGGGGTGTTCATCTCGCTAGACCTTTTCGCGTTGTTCTTCTTTTACGAACTGGCGCTGTTCCCGATGTATATTCTCATCGCGGGGTGGGGCTGGGTCAAACTGCGACAGTACGCCGCTATGAAGTTAACGCTGTACATCCTGGTAGGGTCCGTGTTTTCGTTGGTCGGCGTGATCGCGATGGTGATTAGCGCCAATACCTTCTTCCAAACACCAGACGGGGCCGCGCTACTACAGGCGGCTATCGCTAACGGCACCCTCCCGGAAGATAGCGGCACGTTTAGCTTTAGCATCGTGCAGATCATGCTCGCCGCAGAAGGCGGGGCCTACACCCAGGCCGGCTTCCTCGGCATCGACAGCCTGACGTTTGCCAAACTGTGGTTCCCGTTCGTGTTTATCGGCTTTGCGGTGCTGGCAGGGGTTTTCCCGTTCCACAACTGGTCACCGGATGGGCACGTCGCCGCCCCGACCGCCGTTTCGATGATCCATGCCGGGGTGCTGATGAAGCTCGGCGCGTTTGCCGCGCTGCGCGTTGGCGTCCAACTATTGCCAAGCGGCGCACAGGTTCATCTACCCTGGATAGTATTCCTGACGCTGATCAACGTCGTCCTTGGTGCGTTTATCGCCTTCCGACAGCGTGACTTTAAGTACGTCATCGGCTTCTCGTCGGTTAGCCATATGGGGCTGGTGAGCATGGGCTGGGCGTCTATGAATATCCTTGGTATGACGGGCGCAGGTTTGCAAATGTTCAGCCATGGCGCGATGACCGCCTTGTTCTTCGGCTGCGTCGGGATGGTCTACGACCGCGCCCACACCCGCGATATTCCCAGCCTGGGCGGGTTCATCCATAAAATGCCGTGGGTCGGGCTGGCGTTTGTGGTGGGCGGCCTCACCAGTATGGGGATGCCCGGCTTTAGTGGGTTCGTTGCCGAATACCCGATCTTCATGGGCCTGTTTAGCGCCTCGGAGCGTATCACCCTGCAAATCGGCGCGTTCACGCTTAGCAACTACTACGCCTGGATCGCGATCATCGCCGTGTTAGGCATTGTCATCACCGCCGCCTACGTGCTGCGGGTGGCGCATCAGGTATTCTTCGGCACCTTCGATGCCGAGCTTTACCCCGATGTCGGCAATATCGCCTGGTCCGACCGTATCGTGCTGTTGCTGCTAGCCGTCCCGCTGATGGTTCTCGGCCTCTACCCAGACATCATGGCCCCCATGATCACCGTCGGTTTAACGCCAATTATTGCTATCCTTGGAGGGTAAACACTCGTGGAATCGTTTGACTTCTTAGCAAGCCTCCCCGCCATTTCAACCGAGATCGGGCTACTGATCATGGCGATGGTGGTGCTGTTCCTGGATGTCTACCTACCAGAGAGTAAGCACCGCAACATCGGCTATGTCGCTTTTTTCGGGTTGATGGCTGTCGCCACCACGCCCTTACTATGGGGCAGTACCGTCGATGCCGGGTTGTACTGGGGCGGTATGATCCGCCACGACATGCTCGCGCAGATATTCAAAGTGATGATCACCGTTGCTGGCGGCGTCACCTGCTTGATGGCGGTCGATACCAAATCGCTCGGCACACGCGGCGAATTCTACCTGATCATCATTGTCTCGACATTAGGCGCAACGCTGGTCAGCGCATCCGCCGATCTGATCATGATCTTCATCGCGCTAGAAACCATCTCGATCCCGCTTTACATCCTGGCCTCGTTTAACCGCCAGGATATGCGCTCATCGGAAAGCGGCATGAAATACTTCCTGTTCGGGTCGTTCGCATCCGCCATCATGCTGTACGGCTTTAGCCTGCTGTATGGCTTCAGCGGCACAACCGCCCTCTACGACATCGCCGCTTTTCTGGGGACGGAGGCTTTCATCGCTAACCCGGTCCCCGTACTTGGTGCAATGGTGATGGTCATTGTCGGCTTCGGCTTCAAAGTGAGTGCCGCGCCGTTCCACTTCTGGACGCCGGACGTGTACGAGGGCGCACCCACGCCCGTAACCGCCTTTGTGAGTGTGGCGAGCAAAGCCGGCAGCTTTGCCGTACTGATGCGCTTCTTCATTGCGGTTTTCCCGCTAGAATTAAACCTGGGCGGCATCGGGGCCGAAGCCTACTGGGTGCCGCTGGTGGCGGCCCTGGCAACCATCACCATGATACTGGGCAACGTGCTAGCCCTCTCCCAGACCAACATCAAACGGCTGCTGGCCTATTCATCCATCGCCCAGGCCGGGTATACGCTGATCGGCATGGCCGCTATCCAGAATCAGACCGAAGCGGCAGTCGCGGCGGTCGGGTTCTATATGTTCATGTACACCTTTACCAACCTGCTGGCCTTCGCTGTAATCATCATTTTCAGCGAAACCAACGACAGCGAAGAAATCTCGGACTTTGCCGGGCTTAGCCGCCGTAACCCGCTGCTGGCGCTCACCTTGACTATCGGCTTTCTTTCGTTAGCCGGGTTGCCACCTACCGCTGGGTTTATCGGTAAGTTCTACCTGTTTAACGCCGCCGTGCAAGCCGGTTTAACCTGGCTAGCCGTGGTCGGTGTGGTCAACGCGCTGATCTCCGTCTACTACTACCTGGTTGTCGTCAAAGTGATCTACTTCGATGATGTGGACGAAGAACGGATTCAACCCGTTTCGCTCACGATGAGCAATGGCTGGGTGTTGGCACTGAACTCAATTGCTGTTATCGTGCTGGGGACCATCGCGGCTGGCCCGGTCTACAACTGGGCTGTAGAGGCTGCACGACAACTCTTTGTTTAATTTGTGGCAATCGAGAATTGTTTGTGATAGAATGCACAGCGCGATTTTGAAGGGGCAACAATGCCAAATTCTAAGCGAGACCGCCGGATAAAAAACTTGTCGCTGGCGGGTGTCGCAGCCTTGGCGGGGTTAGCTTCGGTCATTATCATATTGACGGCTTTGTTTGTGGGCATGTGGTTAGACAACATCACCGGCAGGGACAGCTTGTTTACAATAAGCCTGCTCTTGCTCAGTGTCCCCGTGAGCCTGTTTACAATGTTGAAGATTGTGATGTCGTTGGTTGCTCGGATTATCCCACAACCCCCGCCACACAAAGAAAAGCAAGCTATTGCAGATCACATGGAGGAGGAATAGTCTTTTGAGGTTATTTGTTACGATCCGACAAGGAGGTCAACAGAATGGGAAACCCTAGAACACGAGGGTTGATCTTTCTGGTAGTCGGGCTGGTAGCAGCATGGTTCTTCTGCGTTCTGTTACCCTTTTCCGCGCTGCCAGCGGCGGGCCTTGGTGTCGGGATGCCAGTGATTACAGTGCCGGGTGAGATCATCCATTACAACTGGTTGGGGGGCTTCGACCTTCCAAACACCCTGATGGGCGGTTTTCTGGCAACTGCGCTGGTGACCCTGTGGTTGGTTATCAACTACCGCAACACCAACGGATGGACCCGCGAAGTACCCGATCGCAGCCAAGCCTGGACCGAGATTTTTGTGGAAACCCTCTACAACTTCTCCGACGGCATCGGCGGCGAAAATTTCCGTAAAGCCCCGTTATTGTGGCCCTTCATCGCCGCAATTTTTATTTTCCTGCTCGCTGGTAACCTCGGTAAGCTCTTTCCGGGGGTCGAATCAATCGGCTACTTACACTGTGGCTATCCCGGCTTTTCCGGGTATCAGCGTGTGGGGGAAAACGAAAACGGTCGCTTATGGGTAGACGCCGCACTCGATGCCGGCACCACCCAAACCGAAGCCACCGAAGCCGAATGCCTGCACCAAATGAAAGTGCTTGGCATCTACTATGGGGACTACGACCCCGCCGACTACGAAGCTGAGCGCGTCGCCTACTACGAGCGCTTAGCCGCCATCGGTGGCGATGTCCCCGAAGAATACGCTGTGGCGACCCCCATCACCCCAGCCGATAACTTCACCCTCACCTCAACCCTGGGGGCAGCCGAACCTGAAGCCGCCGCCGAGACCGAGCTAGAACCGGAACCGGCAACAGGCACCTGCCTCAGCGTGGCACAGCAACAAGCCGCCCAAGAAGCTGCTTTAGAGGGTGGGCAAATCGGGGCAGCGGAGGCCGAAACCGACGCCGAAGCTGAGGACGACGACAGCGAAGATGCAACCGGCGATGAGGCCGAAGCCGAAAGCGACACTGAAGGCGAACCAGACGATAGCCAAGAAGCCGACTCCGAAAGCGCCTCACTGCTGCTAACCAGCACCCTGGCAACTGAAGAAGGTGAAGGCGATGGCCAAGAAGCACCCCCCGCCAACACCACCGAACCAGAAGTGGTCGCAGCCGCCTTTGCGGAGTTAGAAACTGCTGAAGAAGCTCACGCTAACGGCGAAATCACCGACCTCACGCTAGAAAACATCCAGTGCGAAGTCACCCGAATGATGCACCCCGGCGCGATCTTCCCGTTAAGTGCTACCGAACTCCAAGAAAACCGCATCCAGCCCTACATCTTCACGCTGGCCCCATGGTTCCGTGGTGTCTCGACGGACCTCAGCTTCAACTTCGGCCTAGCGATCCTATCCATCGTAGCCGTGCAAGCCTACGGCGTGATGGCACTTGGCCCGGCTTACTTCGAGAAGTTCATCAACATCAGTGCGCTTGGCAATATCGGCAAAAACCCGATGGGGTTAATCGACTTCATTGTCGGTCTCATCGAGATCATTTCCGAAATCGGTAAGATCGTTAGCCTGGCGTTCCGTCTCTTTGGTAATATCTTCGCGGGTGGTGTGGCTCTGCTCGTGGTGATGTTCCTGGTAGACTTTTTCATTCCCGGGGTCATCTTCCTGCTAGAGATCGTCATTGGTACCGTGCAAGCCCTGGTGTTTGCCGTCCTGACCCTCGTCTTCTCTGTCCAGGCGATGGAAGCCCACCATGGCGACGACCATGATCACGATGATGATCATGAACACGCCGGCCAACACTAACCTTAACTTGATAACTCGTATTCGTAACTAAAAAACAACACGTAAGGAGAAACAATACAAATGGAAGGTCTCGACATCGGATTAAAAGCAGTCGGCGCGGGTCTGGCAATGATTGGCGCACTCGGGCCGGGTATCGGTATCGGTATGCTGGCACAGGGCGCGATGCAAGCCATCGGGCGCAACCCGGATGCGGCTGGTATCGTGCAGACGAACATGATTCTGGCAATCGTGTTCACCGAAGCTATCGCGATCTATGCGCTGGTGGTGTCCCTGCTCATCATCTTCGTGCTTTAGTTGAAGATTATCGAGAAGAGGTGATGAAACGTATGCGTAAACTTAGCATGAGGCGCTTTGCACTCGTACTTACAGGGCTGGCAATGATGATGTTCGCCCCCGCCGCACTCGCTGCCGAGGCCACCGGCCCGGCTGGTGCGCTCGGGATCAACGCTGGGCTGATGATCGCTCAGTTGGTGAACTTCCTGGTTGTCGCGGTTCTGTTGTACTTCTTGCTGGTCGGGCCGATGGGACGTATGCTAGACGCTCGTACCGCCAAGATTAAGAAGGGGCTGGAGGATGCCAACGAAGCCGCCAACGCCCGCCGTAATGCCGAAGCCGAAGCGGAGAAAATCCGCGCAGAAGCTCGCAACGACGCACAGAAGGCCGTCGAAGAAGGCCGCAAACGTGGCGAAGAACTGGCCGCATCTATCCAGGCCGAAGCAAGAGAAGAAGCCGAGAAAATCCGTGAGGATGCCCAGGCCGCCGCAGAACAGGCTCGCAATGCCGAACTTGCCGACCTGCGCAGCCAGGTTGGGAATATCTCGGTGGCGCTTGCCAACCGCTTGATCGGTGAATCGCTCGACGAGAAGAAACAGAAAACCCTCATCAGCGATTTCTTCTCCAAAGTCCCCGATGGGGCGCTGGACCTGTCCGGCAATGTGACAATCGTTAGTGCGATGCCACTTGAGGACAAAGAGAAATCTCGCATCGAGAAAGAAATCAAAGCGGATGACATCTCTTATGATGTCAACCCAGATATTCTGGGCGGGCTGATCGTCCGTAATGAGGATAACGTAGTCGATGGCAGCGTTCGCTCCGGGTTGAATAACCTGGCGGGCCGCCTGAAATAACAACTTTTTCCTCCTCAACATCTGTAACACCAGAAGCGTATCGGGGCCGAACCCGGTACGCTTTTACGTTATACGTCTGATGTGAAATAGCGGATTTTGCTTATCTTTATGCTTTTATCTTCTTTCTTTCCAGAAAGAAAGCAGCAAAGAAAGCGATGAGGTATTTTCAATGAAAACGGACGCTTTTTGTCCACTTTTTCTGGAAAAAGTGATGGAGTGTGGGGTGAAACCCCAACAAACCTGACAGTTTTTGAATTTCACATAGAACGTGTTATGCCTCCAGGCTGGTGATGGCCCACCCCCGGCGCTATACTTTTGCCATCATTGGCGAACAGAAGGGATCCACTATGGCCCTAACCCTGGGACAACTTGCACGTTACATCAACCCTGTCCGTATGCTAGGCGACCCCACCACGCCGATTACCGCTCCCGTGGTCGAAAACAGTCGCGATGTCCAACCGGGTGGTGTGTTTGTCGCCCGTCGCGGGCTTGCCGTTGATGGTCACCAGTTCGTCACCGATGCGATTCAACGCGGGGCCGCCGCCGTCGTGCTAGAACGCCCCCTGCACGGGCTGGCTATACCGCATCTCATCGTCCCGGATAGCGCCGCTGTCTTAGGCCACCTCGCCGCCGCCTATCACGGGTTCCCCTCTCGCCGCCTGATCGTCATCGGCGTCACTGGTACCGACGGCAAAACCACAACCAGCACGCTCATTCACAGCATCCTGAAAGCATCCGGCCACGCTCGCCCCGGCCTCATCACAACCATCGCTGCCGATTTTGGCGACGGGCAAACCGCCGACACCGGCCTACACGTCACCTCACCCGGTGCGCCACAGCTACAAGCCATCCTCGCCGGGATGACCCAGCGTGGCCTAACTCACGTTGTGATCGAAATGACCAGCCACGGCTTAGCCCAGGGCCGCCTGAACGGTATCGACCTGGATATTGCCGTGCTTACCAACCTGACGCACGAACACCTGGATTATCATGGTACCTGGGAAAACTACCGCGACGCCAAAGCGATCATGTTCCGCATGTTGGCTCACTCCGAACGCACTCACGATCAGCCCAAAATCGCTGTTATCAACGCCGATGACCCCCTCGCCGACTATTTCGCCGCCATCCCTGCCGACGAAACCGTCCGCTATGGTGTCAACCAGGGTGCTATACAGGCCCACGACATCAACTTTACCCCCTCCGGCACGACCTTCACCGTCAACAACCACCCTTTTACCCTTGGTTTACCGGGTGTGTTTAACGTCTACAACGCCCTGGCAGCGATCACTGTGGCGCGGTCCGGCCTGGGTATGTCGTTCGACACCATCCATACCGGAATTGCCAACGTGCAGGCTATCAGCGGGCGCATGGAGTTAATTAACGAGGGACAACCCTTCACCGCTATTGTCGATTTTGCCCACACCCCCAACGCGCTTCAACGCGCACTACAAACCGGGCGCGATATGCTCCCCCACGGCGCACGCCTGATCGCCGTTTTCGGAAGCGCCGGCCTGCGCGACCGTGACAAACGCCGCCTGATGGCAGCCACCGCCGCCCAACTCGCGGATGTGACTATCCTCACCGCCGAGGACCCCCGCACAGAATCGTTGGATAACATCTTACAAGTGATGGCACAGGCGGCAACCGCCCACGGTGGGGTGGAGGGCGAAACGTTCTTCCGTGTGCGGGACCGAGGCCAGGCCCTTTACCGCGCTTGCCAGATGGCCCGCCCCGGCGATATTGTCATGGCCTGCGGCAAGGGCCACGAACAAAGTATGTGCTTCGGCACGGTCGAATACCCCTGGGACGACCGCGACGCGCTCCGGGCCGCCTTGCGTGGTACCCCCCTGCAAACCCTCCCCACCGCCGAGGAAGCCTGATGCACCGTCAACTTGCTGTGATCCTTACCGTACTACTGCTAGCGGCAACCCTCCGCTTTTATGGGCTGGATTTCGGGCAACCCCCTGCCGACCTCATCATGACGGATGCACCCCCCGCTACGCTCCCACCCGACGCCGCTGTCCACCCGGACGAGTATTTATTTGTGCAACGCCCGTTACGGATGCTGCTCACCGGGGAACGCAATCCGAAATTCTTTCATAACCCGTCATTTCTAATTAACACGAATCTGGTTGTATTTTGGCTCACCGGGGAATATAACGCTATCTCCTGGGATGACCGAGCGATGCTTAGCGCCCGGCGGCAGGCTCCGTTTCGCTTGTTTTTTACCGGGCGCGTGTTCTCCGCTTTAGGGGGTGTGTTAGCGGTTGCCGGGGTGTATGCGGCGGGCCGGGCCTTAGCGGGGCATGTCGCCGGGACCACCGCAGCGGCGCTTGTGGCTGTCTCCCTACCGATGGTCCAACATGCCCACTACGCCACCACCAGCAGCTTAGCAGCGGGGTTTGTGGCCGTTTGCCTGTGGGCCACGCTCGCGACGATCCGCCGCTTTCATCCGATCTTATTTGTGCTAGCTGGGGTCGCTGCCGGGCTTGCTGCCGGCAACCGCTATAACGCGGCGGCGATCTCGCTGGTGGTGTTCTTTGCCGGGTGGGTCCATCTTTACAATAACCGGACATACCGCCGCGCCGGATGGGTCCTGCTCGGTTGGGTCGCTTTCCCGCTGACATTCCTATTCACCACCCCGCATGTGATATTCGATACCGCCTTCGTATGGTCGGAATTTCAATTTATCACCAATCGCTACATCGGCATCGACATTGACCCGCTGAACGTGTCGCCCTGGCTCGGCCTGCGTTACGAACTGCGTTACCTCGTAACGACCGGTCTGGGGCCGGTGGCAGCGATGGTGGCGCTCGGAGGTATAGTGGCCGGGGTGCGCACCCGCCAGCAAGCGATCATGTTGGGTTTGGTGTTGACGTACATCCTACCGTATACCTATGTCGTACTGCGAACGATCCGCCCACTGTGGTCCGACCAAATGCTTGTGCCGTTTATCCCGGCGGTGGCTGTGGTGGTGGGGCTAGGGGCCGCCCGCCTACAACGGTGGATGCCCACCCCACTAATTGCATTACTGGTCTTAACCCCACCGCTTATCCTGTCAATTAGTGCGCAGGCGGCCTTCACATCGCCCGATACCCGCTATCAGGCCGCGCTGTGGGCTGCCGACCATCTGCCGGACGGCGCACAAGTCCATCTATACGGGCCGTATAACGTCCCCCTCGATAGCCACCGCTACACCGTCACCCACACCTACGGCACCGGCGAAACGCTTGAGATCGACGCGCTACGAGCGCAGAACGTGGACTATGTGATCGTATCCGATGCCTGGTTCCGATACTTTGAAAATACCCCATATATTGACCCCACCTACGCCGAGCAAATGCTAGCCCCGCTACAGGCTTTCGTTACAGAGCTACCCATGCTTTATCATATGCCGCGCCCGTTCGTTATCGGCACAGATGACCCGATGCACACCGCCACCTACTGGCATCACCCCGCCATCACCATCTATTGCCTGACAGACCATGCTTGCGATCAGTCGAACCAAAACCGGTAAATAAATGCCTGGGAGGTGAGCTATTCCATCCACCAAAAAATATATGTTAGAATAGACGCGGGTTCGGTAGCGGAGTGTTTATACTGGATATAGGAATTGTTATTCTGAACTGGAACACCAAAGACTTGCTACGGCGCTGCTTACAGACCGTCCTGGCAAGCGAAGGGGCGTTTACCCAGCACGTTGTTGTCGTTGATAACGCCTCCTCCGATGGTAGCCCAGATATGGTTCAGGCAGAGTTTCCAGGTGTAACGCTAATCGCTAGCGACATCAACGGCGGTTATCCCTATGGTAACAACCTGGGATTGCGGGCGCTTGGCTTCCATGATGGCGGCGGGGCCGATGATAACGCCCCGCGTTATGCGTTGCTGCTCAACCCGGATACCGAACTCCCGCCGAATGCGTTGGCGGATATGATACACTATATGGATACAAACCCAGAACTTGGCGTTGCCGGGCCAAAGCTCATTCTGCCGGATGGTTCGCTAGACAAAGCCTGCCGTCGCAGCTTCCCGACCCCACTCGTATCATTCTATCGCTTTTCCGGTTTGTCCCGCCTGTTCCCACGAAGCCCGCGTTTCGCACGGTATAATATGACCTTTGCGGACCCGGACGAAGAAATTGCAGTCGATTCTGTTGTGGGGGCATATATGCAAGTTCGCCGGGAGGCGGTCGCACAGGTGGGGCTGTTAGATGAGACGTTTTTTATGTATGGAGAGGATTTAGATTGGGCATATCGGATCAAACAGGCCGGGTGGAAGATATACTACAATCCGAAGGTGACCGTACTCCACGTCAAACGAGCCGCGAGCCGCAAGAGCCAACGCGCACAAATGGAGTTCTACCGGGCGATGCTCATCTTCTACCGCAAGCACTACCGCCAGCAGACACCGCTGCCGCTTCACCTACTCATACTAATGGGCATCCTGGCCAAGGGCGGGCGCGTGCTGCTGAAGGAAGTCCGGCAGCCAACCCCATCCCACCAGCCCGCCGCCTAAATAATCAGGTGCGTCCGCTTGGTGGCATCAAAACTTTTGTGAATATCATGGTTTACTTCGTTGATGCGGCTATGCTAGCTGCGGCTTTTATCCTGGCTTACTGGGCACGCTTGAACATCCCGCTTTTCCCCCTGCCAGATACCGCCCCATCTCTGCTGGCGTACTCCGGCGTCATGGTGGTACACATCATCTCTATCATGACGATCTTCTACCTGGCGCGTCAGTATCACTTGCCACGCACCATCAGCCGCTTCGACCTGGCCCGGAATGTAACCGTCGTCGTGATGATCGGTACCGTTATCGCCTATGGCACCTCCGAACTTATTTTTGAAGATACGCGCTTTGCTGTTGATTACCCTCAAACATTATTTTTTTACACCACCATTTTCAGCGTGATTTTTGCCGGGGTAGGCCGTGAACTGTTCCGACTATTCCAGATTGTGCTGCGTCGTACCCAATTAGATGTCGATAACCTGTTGATCGTTGGGGCGGGCAGCGTCGCGCACGATATGGCGTTGCGCATCAAAAATAGCCCCGGCCTTGGCTACAACTTCTTGGGCCTCATCACCAAGACCGGCTCGCAAGAAGGCGACCTGCCAGGCATCGACGTGATCGGTAGCTACCAACATCTGCCCGAACTTATCGACCAGTACCGCGTAGAGCAGGTCATCATCGCCTTGCCGAATGCTAAACGTATTGAATTGGTCGAACTTATCAATATGTGCCAGCGTGGGCAAGTTGATGTCAAAGTCTACCCGGATATTCTCGCGTATATGTCCGGCGATATGAACATTGACGACCTCGGCGGTACCCCCCTGATCACCGTCCGCGATATTGCCCTGCGCGGTTGGAAGCTCAGCCTGAAGCGGGGCCTGGATATTGTCGGGTCCGTTTTTGGACTGGTCTTTTTATCGCCTTTTATGTTGCTCACCGCCCTGATCATCAAGCTGGAATCTCACGGGCCGGTCTTTTACACCCAAGAACGCATGGGGCTAGACGGCAAAAGTTTCGAGATGATCAAATTTCGGTCAATGCGCACCGACGCCGAAGCTAACGGCCCCGGTTGGACCGTGCCACAAGACCCGCGTGTCACTAGTTTTGGGCGTTTCCTACGTAAATCCAACTGGGACGAAATCCCGCAGCTTATCAACGTCTTTCTGGGTCAGATGAGCCTCGTCGGGCCGCGCCCCGAACGCCCCGTCTATGTGCGCCAGTTCCGCGAGAATATCCCCCGCTACATGGAACGCCACCGCGAAAAATCTGGCATGACCGGCTGGGCACAGGTCAACGGGCTACGCGGCGATACCTCCATTACCGAACGCACCGCCTTCGACTTATGGTATGTCGAAAACTGGTCGCTCTGGCTAGATATTAAAATCATCCTACGTACCATCTTTATGACCATCTTCCGGCAAAATACCAATGCCTACTAACCCCGATAGCCTGCAAGCCCTCACCGCCGCCATGCACGCCTTTGTGCAATCGAAAGGCTGGTACGAGGCCAACAGCAAACGCCCACAAACCCCGCGTAACCTTGCCATTTCGCTATCGCTAGAAGCCGCAGAAATCCTCGAACATTATCAATGGGCCGACACCGCCCCCAATCGTGATGAACTCGCCGGCGAACTGGCAGATGTGATGCTCTACCTACTACAACTAGCCAGCATCACCGAGATCGACCTGGGCCAAGCCGTCTTAGATAAACTCGCCGTTAACCACAAGCGCACCTGGGACGAAAGCCCATAGTCTTTGTAGGGTTACCATGTAAAAACGGGTGTTCGATTTGGATACTGTATACGGTTGAACCCCCTTCCACATTCTGCTAAGATGCGATTATGCTTATCAAATTTCGCATTAAACCCCCCAGATTTATCTATGGGGATGTAGGTGTGGGTGGTGTGTATGGCTGCGTTTGAATCTGGCGGCGCGTCAATTCAAACATGCCATGCCGCCACAGATGT
>DAOTUA010000233.1:0-6857 GCA_034437355.1 Anaerolineae bacterium
CATGGTTGGTTTTTGGTTGTCAAGAGCATTTTTAGAAAGCGTAGAAGAATGTGGTCCGGCAAGGGGTGGGTTACCGGGAGGTAGGTAGTATGGGGTTGTAGGATGGGGACGATTTTTGGGGTGTCGCCCGCATCGGCCATCAATATATCACAACTTATCCCAAATGCAAAAGCACAGGGATAGTTTTAACCCAAACTTAAATCGAAACGCCCGGTAAAACCGGGCGCATGTTGGTCGGAACCAGCTAACGGAGTTACTTCTCTTCTGGTTCGAGCGGTTCGAGTTGTTCGTCGCTCGGTGGGACCAGTGAATCCGAGACGTTTTCCGATTCTGGAATATCTGACGGGGCTACTTCTTTTTCTAAACCTGACAGGTTTTCTAAGCTAGCGGGTGGCTGGGAGCTGGTCGTTACCTGTGGGTCGGGATCATCTGTTACTTGACTGGTAACCAGCGGTTGGACCACGGGCGATGGTGCGGTGTTTGTCTGTTCGACCGGTTCTGAGGGCGCATCACTGGCTAAGCGAATGCTGATCACGGCTGGTTTACTTAGTTTGACTCCCATTTGCTTGACAACAACACGTTTAATCGCCCGGTCTATTTCCTTTTGCTTGTTCGGGATGTTAATATCATCACGCGATGAGATGACTTCCATCGTAATGAGTGCTTCACCGCGCTTGCCCTTCACATCACATTTCACATTTTCGATGGCGTCAATATCCAGCATCGCTTTGATAATGCCCTGCCGTACCGATTCTGTGGTAACGGTGGTGTTGCTATCCCCGGCCTGGACGATCAATTGCGGCCCACTGTAACGAGTGCCTCCCCGCAGTTGAGAGATAATCGCCAAGAATATTAAGATGTCGATGACGATCACAACGACCACCCGTAATGTCAGATCAACGGCGAATAGACGTTCTGAGATGCCCACCAATGTTTCCGGTGAGGCCAGTAAAAGAGTTATCAGCAGAAGCAGCAATATCTCTGCGATGACCAGGGTAAATTTACGCAGAAAAACCAAGATACATCATCCTTTTCTTTGCAGGCTTATCATAAATCAACAAGCCTATTTAAAATCACTCCGAACATATACTGTCTGTCGGCCTACGTCGATTAGTGAGACCAATATCTTAAAAAGTATTACTTTTCATTAACCAGTATACCGAACCAGTACCAGCGTCAGGTCATCGAAGGGCGGTGCCCCGGCAACGAATTCATCTACTTTTTGCAGGATGTAGTCACCCATTTCGTCAATCGGCATCTCGTAACATTCCGAGATGGTTTCTTCTAGCCCATTCTCGCCGAAAAATTCGCCCTGTGGGTTTTCTGCTTCGGTTAGGCCGTCCGTGTAATAGATGAGCAAATCCCCTGGTTTTAGCGATACCTTCCCGGCTTCTAATGGGTTATCTGGGAACCAACCGATAGCTCGCCCACCTTGGGGCAAAAACGCCATTTTTCGTGTCTTGTAGCGGAACAACAGCGGGGGGTTATGCCCGGCATTGACATGGATCGTTTTACCGTTTGGGTTAAAGATGGAGTGATAAACTGTAACAAACATACCGCTATCGGCATCTTGCAAAATGAGATCGTTCGTCCGTGCGAGTGTATCCACCGGAGAAATGCCTGAATGCGCATGGCTACGAATCATCGTCCGAGCTACCGCCATAAACATCGCTGCCGGTGCCCCTTTATCGGAGACATCCGCAATAACAACCCCCAGGCTGCCATCGGCAAGCGTGAACGCATCGTAGAAATCCCCAGCGACCTCGCGCGCGGCACGCCAACGAGCCGTAATTTCGTAGCCGACGGCAGCGGGCATTTGCGAAGGGAGCAACCCCTGCTGAATATCGCGAGCCATTTGCAATTCACGTTCCATGCGCCCCTTTTCAACCGCTACTTTGTAGAGCCGCGCATTTTCGATAGCCGTCCCTGCCAACCCACAGACAGCGTTCAGCAAACCCAGATCAGCGGGAGTGAAGGTGCCAGATCGCATCGCTGTATCTACATAGACCGCGCCCAATAACCGACTTTGAACGACCATCGGCGCACATAAGATGGCGCGTAGCCCACGCATAATAATACTTTCCCCGGCTTGATAGCGTGTATCGAACTGGGCGTTATTGGTTAGTAGCGGCTGGCGTGTACGGACCACCTCATCGACAATCGTTGTGCTATATCCTTCTTCCTCTAGGGCATCGTCGTCTAACCCCCGTGCAACTATGACGCGCAGTTCTCCGGTTTCGTTTTCATCAATCATCACAAAGCCACGCTGTGCTTTGGTGATGTCCATCACCGAATCCATAAAATTGTTGAGTACCGTGTTGAAATCGAGGCTGGAATTCATATTTAAGCTGAAGTTATACAGCGTTGTTAAATGTTCTGGGCCTAACTCGGAAACATCTTCATGCGGATTATTCGACATAGCACTTCCCTATTTGACGACAAAGCCATTGCCTAGCATTATAGACGAATATCGCGTATTAAACCAACCTCACTCACATCTGCGGCTGCATTTCAGATGCTTGGCAAGCTATCGAGGCTTCGCCCCGCCCCCTCCCCACCGCAGCCGTTGCCTTTAAACCAAAACAACCGCGCCGTAATGAATAGACGCGGGTGCCGAAAGCGTGACGCAGTTTTTAAGACGCGACTTCCTGAATCCGATCCAGCCCATCCTCGATCTGATCCTTGCCTGTTTCGACCACATCTTCTAACTTGCTGCGGGCTTGCTCGCCAGAAAAAGGCGCAAACAGCAAGGTGATCACGGCCCCTAGCCCAGCCCCGACCAACATCGCTAGTAGCGCAATGGTGGTGCGTTCTTGCTTGGCACGGTTGCGAGCTTCTTCGCTGTAGTACATTCGCTGTGTCATGATGTTATGCTCCTATCTTTGCTGTTGTACGTTTGTGTGCTGCGTTACGCCGCCGAACGACTGATCGCACGACCAATCCCTAATAGCACGATGGCACCGATAAATGCAACAAACAAGCTCCAAATATTGAACCCGGTCACACCTGCGAAGCCGATCAGGTTAAACAAGAACCCACCGACAAATGCGCCGACAATACCGATCACGATGTCCATCAGTAGGCCCTGGCTGCGACCGGACCCCATCACTTTACTTGCGCCCCAACCAGCAACCGCACCCATTACAATCCATAGAACTAAACTTAGTGGATTCATATTACCTCTATCTTTTTGTTTATCATCTACTCATAGTGTATGGCGCTTGTGTAAGATTTATCCTGTTAACCTGTTGGTAAACTGTCAACACTGCCTAAGAATCGCAATAGATAGGCCATCACTGCCGTGATATATTCTTAGTCAACTACGTTTTTAGCCGGAGGATAGCTATATCATGCCAACACCCCACGAATACGCGGCCCAACATCGCCAACAATTTTTAGACCAATTACAAGACTTACTACGGATTCCGTCTGTCTCTGCGGATCGCACGCATCACGCGCAGGATGTCCAACGGGCTGCCGAGTGGCTTATGAATGATATGCGTCGGATGGGGTTGGATCAGGTCGAACGGTTTGATATTGATGATCATCATCCCATTATATATGCGGAATGGCTGGGGGCCGGGGCCGATGCGCCGACCGTGTTGATCTATGGGCATTACGATGTGCAACCGGCTGCGATGGAGGATGGCTGGCATACGGACCCCTTCACCCCCACTATTGACGGCGATAAACTCTATGCGCGTGGGGCTTCCGACGATAAAGGGCAGATGTTCGCCCAACTCAAGGCCGTTGAAGCCCTGCTAGCAACCGATAGCTGCCCGGTCAACGTCAAGCTGCTGGTGGAAGGCGAAGAAGAAGTTTCTTCCGGCGGGCTGGCGAAATTTGTCCCCGCCAATACCGATAAACTGGCGGCAGATGTCTGTGTGATCTCCGACACGGCTATTCTCGCTAAAGACCAACCGAGCATCGTCTACGCCCTGCGTGGGCTAACTTACATGGAGCTGGAGGTTTTCGGGCCGCGTTCCGACCTACATTCCGGTAGTTACGGCGGTGTCATCCATAACCCGGTGCAGGCCATCGCAGAGATTATCAGCGCGTTACACGACGCTAACGGCAAGGTCACTGTGCCGGGCTTTTATGATGATGTCCTCCCGCTGGATGAAGCGGAACGCGAAAAACTGAAAGATGTGGAGCTGAGCGAGGAACACCTCAAAGCCATGACGGGCGTCCCGCAAGCCTACGGTGAGCCGGGCTATACCCTCACAGAGCGTATCGGCGCACGCCCCACACTAGAGATTCACGGCATCGGCGGCGGGTTTTACGCTGAAGGGGCCAAAACGGTGCTGCCGTCGCGGGCGCTGGCGAAATTGTCGTGTCGGCTGGTGGCGAACCAGGACCCGACCAAAATCTTCGATCTGGTACGCGACCACATCCTAAGCCTGACACCGCCCACCGTCCGCGCTGATGTACGCCGCGTTACCGACGATGGCCTACCCGCGCTGGTAGACCTCAACGACCCGGCACTTGAGGCGGCTGTGGCGGCCTATGAACAAGGTTGGGGGACCGCCCCGAAGTATGTTCGCGGCGGCGGGTCGATCCCGATTGTCGCTGAATTTCAGAGCTTGCTAGGTTTGCCGGTGATCTTGCTCGGATTTGGGCTAAACACGGATGGCATCCACGGCCCGAACGAACATTTTCATATCAGCATGTTTAACAAGGGCATCGACACCGCCATCTACTTTATGCAAGAGGTGGCGGGCCGTGTCGAATGAGTCACCACAGGCGGCCTTTTATATCCATGGGGCCGTGTGGCATCTTAAAATCTCTGCATGGGCGGACCATGGCGCACCCTTCCTGCTGATGGCGGGTATCGAAGATGTGTGCGCCGTTATCCTGGCGGTAAGTGATCAGCCGTCCCATATCTTCCCAGCCCAGGGCTGAGTAGAAATTCACCATTTCTCTTAGGCAAAACAAAACCCCGGCGTCTGCGCCAAGGTCCTGGCAGATGGCGTTTTGGGCGTGGCGCATGGCCGCCTTCGCCAGCCCGCGCCCGCGCTTGGCGGGTTGTGTCATCACATTGCCGATACCCCCTACTTTAACGGCTAAACCGCCAGCGGTGATGTCGCGCATTACAATATCGACCACGCCGCCCCAGTCATCCCCATCCCAGGCGATCACACGCCAATCACGTTGTTGCGCCCATTGTACCCCGTTGGTGTCTAGTCCGTTGTCATCGACATCAGGGAAAGCGGCTCTAAGTTCCGCGTCGATGGCGTCAGTGAGTTCTGCGGATAGTTGATCGATCTTCAATAGCTCAGTTCGTATTGTCATTGTTCAGCCTCGTTGATGGTTGCGGTGGGGTTACCCAGTTGTTGAGATAAGCCTGCCATTCGTCCTCGTCCGTGGTCCACTCGGCATAGATGGTTGTGCCGGTGACAACTGACGCCGCTTCCCCCGCCTGGATCAGCCCGGAGTTGACACCTTCGACCGCCGTCGGGATGTTTTCAACGGCGGGGTCGTGTGCCGGGAGTTCTGCCGGGTAAGTCGGTAAGCCGATTAATACCTCCGTCGGTACATCTAACGCGGCGACGGCTTCGGCATAGGTTTTCGTCTGGTAGGCAACCCATGTGGTGTAATCTGCCGGGGTCGTCAGGCCGCTTTGGTAGGCCATCACCAGCATTTCATCGACCAGCAACGCCACACTCTGCTTGTAGTCGCGGCTCCACTCGAATACACCCGTAAAGCCGGTGCTAAAGGGGATGGTCGGGTCGGACGGACGCCAATCTGGGGGGATAGCAACTGCTACCGGGATCGGGGCGCTGCGCCCGGTGGCTGCTTGAACGTCGTTTAACGTCCGCCGGACGGTACGCAGCAGGTCCAAAAAGTTTTCGTCGCCGTCGCGCACGGGTTCGACATTGAGATAGATACCGTCGAAGCCATAGGATGTTACCAGCACCGCCGCCAGTTCTGCGATGCGCTCGTGTAGGTCGGTATTATCGAGTGTGTAGCCATCGTCATCTAAGTTGGTGGGGTAGCTGATCCACCCGTAAAGTTGGCCTTCTGGGTAAGCGGTTTGGAACTGATCCACAAACGCGATAATACTCGGTTCCATTTCCGCCAGGGTGTTCTGATAGGGTTCGTTGGTCTGCGGGTTGATGGTGTTGATGATCTCGCCGGTGGTTTCGTTGCGGTCGGCCTGCTTGCCGGACCAAGTGTTATCGGCCTGGAGGTAAGACACCCACACATACGCTTTGCCGATGCGGTGAGTTTTTAAGCGCGTGGTGAGGGCGGCTACCGCTTCGTCGCTCGGCTGGTTATAAGACCACCCCGTCCCTAGCCAAATCGCATTGGGTAGCGTGACGGACTCTGGCGGGTTAAACAGGCGCAAGGTGAAGATCATCCCGGCTACCAACCCCACCGTTAGCAAGACATACCCCACCCCCCGGATAACCCCCATCGGGATCGGTAGCTCTGGCATTTGCAAACGTTCTCCAATGGAGACTTGTTCGTCCGGGCGTTGCCGGGTGGCCTGCTGTTGTTTCAAGCGGCGGGCTTTTCGCTGTTGCTGTCGGTAGCGGGCGCTACCCTGGCGCAGTTTCGGGTTCTCATCCACAATGACGATCTCCTCAAATGAACACAACCCTATTTTAACACGAGCCAATGCTTAAAAGAAAAACCGATCACGGGTGCATTTCAGATGATTGGCAAGCTACCAGGGTTTCACCCCACTCCGTTTTCCAGAAAAAGTGTAACTACTCAGGGGCTTCACCCCCGAACCCCCTCAAGCTTTTGCAAAAGCTTGACCAAAACTTTAGCTGTGAAAATCGAAGATTTTCACAAAAAATAGCTGTCACAACTCAGTTCCTTCGCTTGAACATACCCCGATCAGAGCAGGG
>DAOTUA010000234.1:0-3782 GCA_034437355.1 Anaerolineae bacterium
TCATAGGTAACAGCGAACATCATTGGGTAGGTGCAGGATTGCAAAATCCTGCCGCGGGTTTGGGGGCAGCGTCCCCATTGCACATTTTCTTCATAAGAACCTTTCTGGAAAACGTGGTGGGGGTGAAACCCCACCAAACCATACGCATTTTGAATTTCACATAAAACGTACGACATTGTATCTCTTGGACCCTTACCAGTACGGCGCGTTTTTGCTAAATCCGGGCTGGATGCTGTCGCACATTACGGTTGGCGCTTCACGATCAAGCGTTCCGATGGTGGCCCCGTCATGTTGGGATCGTCATCATGGGCAGCCGCAACGATGTAATACAGGCCGTCTGTCGCAACGATGTAATACAGGCCGTCTGTCGCATCCAGCGGCAATTCTGCGAGCGCAACACCGTTTGCATCGGTGGTTACCCGAATTTCGATCATGTTGATCAGTTTATTGGCTCCATATTCACCAATTAGAGGGGCGTCTGGGTCAGCGCCTTCGGTGTGAGCTTCTACTTGCGCGGCGATCAAGCGGACTGGCTGATCGGGTTCACTTTCGATGCGGACAGTTTGTATGGCTTCGTCGGTTTGTAATGGAGAGTTCCCCGTGATGAGTTCCGCTGAAACGTCCGGGAGGTCTGTACCGAGATAGACGATGGATGCTTGTACGGTGTCATCAAGCCGAAACAAATACCCACTTTGAACGGTGCCGTCGCCGTATTCCACCTCGACCCTGCTACCGATCATTTCTGCTCCGTCGATACCACCGCTGTCATTGGGGCCTGGTGGTGTTGTGCCTTGGATACTGGCGGGGTCTAAGTCAATAGAAAAGGCAAAAGACTGGTTTGGCTCGAACCCCAAGAAGTTCAGCGTTAGGGATTGATACCCCAGGCCGAAGGGATGCTCCGTGGTGTGCTGAATGAAACTCGTACCATTATCATTATCCACAGTGAGGTTTTTACCGGTGAGGTCCCCGGCGATGCCGTTTTCATCAAACACGATGCCGGGTAGAAGCGCGGGACGAGTATCCAGTGTCATTCGCACCATAATCTGCCCGCCTTCGGAGGTATTTTCTAAGATGAATGAGCCGCTTTCGTAGGTGCTATGGTGCCCGTTTTCACGGAAGGGGGGTTCTACGCGCAAGATAGCAGCGGGCGGTCCATCGCCAGTGTTCAGGTTGGGGTTGATGTCCTCGGCTGTGATAACGTCTGACAGGCAAGCGGGGTCATATTCCGGGTAGGTACCGTTTTCGGTCGTAAGCTGCCAGATATACGGTGATGGCTGGGCATAAGTCTGGCCGCCTAAAAACAGGTAGTAGGTTGTGCCTATGCGCGTAATGCTAACGCCTGTTCGTGCCATGGGGATGGGTGCCATCTGCCGGTAGGTTTGCGTTCGGGTGTTGAAAGCCCAGACCTCGTGGCGTATGGTCCTCGATCCAATGGCAGTACGCCCACCGAAGTACAGAATATCATCCCCCTCGACAAAAACGGAAGGTTCCAGATGGGAGGTTGGGATGGGCAAAGGCGGCAGTTGTTGCCAAATGTTTGTTTGCGGGTTAAAGACATGGGCCAAGGCTAAATCGGTAGAAGTGCCGCCATGACCAAAGGACCCGCCCAGCGCGTATAACAGGCCGTCATGAGCCGCAATCCCCAGATGATTTCTGGCGCTTGGGAAGGGCATACTATTTCGCCAACCTGCATCAATATCGTCTAGGGAGAGTACCCAGTGTCGGTCGCTATCGGCGCTATCAAAGCCGCCAAGTAACCCGCCGATGTAGTGTATCTGGTTGTTTAAGATGGTCGCGTTACCGGCGGCGGCAGGGCTGGGCAAAGCTGGCCCACTGGACCATGTATCGGTTTGCGGATCGTAGACGATAACTTCATCGCTGTTGGTCCATTTTCCCCCCTGGAACCCGCCTAGCAACCATATTTTGTCGTCAATAACCAGTTGGGGCGCGTGGGTAATGGGGACCGGTGCCGGGTTACCCAGGCTCCAGGTATCGGTTTGTGGGTCGTAAATGCGCACGACATCGGTCGGGATAACGTTGTTCCCGATAAAGCCACCGATACTATAAATTTTACCATCGAAAACGGTACTGGTTGCCATATACCCTGGTACGGGTGAGGGGGACAGGGGTTCCCAGCCACACGCCCCGACCTGCTCAACGAGTTCCACAATATCTTGTTGGTTTCCATTAGCATTTTGCTGGTTTTCATTGTTGACGGGTAGATCACTGATTTCAAAAGCAAACAGTGGGGGGACGTTTTCTGCGATGTTGGTGGGGGCTTCTGGCAGCACAAGTAATCGCTCCCAGGTTGCGCTAAAGGGTGCCTCGAAAACACTGGTTGATAACGTCCCGACAGCGACAACCCCATTTGTGGTGATCTGATCGAGCAGGCCCGCTGGAGGTGTAAACGGGTCGCCAAGCGGGATGACCTGTTGGTCTGGGGTGCGGGTGCCCGCCTGGAAGGTTTGCGTGTTGTTGTCCCAGATTAGCAGCAGATCAACAGCATCGGTTGCAGCGAGATCGGCTGGGAACATGGTACTTATACCACTGCCTTCACCCTTGGCGAGCAGTTCGATACCGCCGTTACCGTTATTGGCGCTCACGACCAGCTTGACATAGTTGTCTGGCGTGCCTGTACCCACGTAGAACCCCATTTGTTGCATTCCCCCCGGAATGTTCCCATCGAAATACGGGGCAACGATGCGGGTTTCAAAGGTGGTAGCGGGTTGGTTCGTCAGGTTGATGCCAAGTTGGAAGGTGTTTTCTAACGTGGGGGGATTATAAATGGGGTCGCTGCTACCGACATTCTTGACCGTAAGCCGGCCGGCCGCCGCGCCGGCAATAATGTTGTTCGGTGAGAACTGCTCAAGGTAATCGGTGTTACCGTTGGTCATCATGCCCGTAAAGCCCATCCCGAACAGGCCGGTGCCGGGTTCGCCATTGGCCCATTCGTAGACAAGCGGTAGCGGCGTGGTCGTGCCGTTGTCCGGGTCTAGCGCGAAAATGTCCTCTATATCTGGGATGCCGTCGTTATCGTCGTCGTCGTCGGCCTGGTCTGCGATGCCGTCACCGTCGGCGTCTGGCGGGCGGCTTGCGGGCGAATCTGGGCGCGTGCCGGCGGCAAGTTCCACGTTATTAGGGAAACCGTCGCCGTCGGCGTCGTCGGCAGTGGCGTTGGCGAAGATTTCTAGTGATGTGATGGGTTGGTAAACGTAAACCTGCCCGGTATAGAAATCCGCGACCCAGACACTACCGACAAACGGTGAGTCATCCGAGGCGATGGTTAGATCAAGTGGGGACAGGCCGAAACCATCAAAGAAGCTGGTGATCTGCGGATCGTCGGAACCGTCTGTGAACTGAACCCGTTTGATGCCGCCATTAAAATCTGTCACCAAAAAATCGCCATACATAGCCCGGTTGAAAGTGGTCGCGGTATACTCGGCAAAGCCGTTGGGGGACTGTAGGATGTTGTTATCGTCGCTTTCGCTTGGCGTTGGATTGTGCCTTAGCTCACATTCGACCGGATTTTCCGTGACAATCGGAGATTTCCCGTTAAACGTATTGGTCCGGCTGGCGCGGGTCGGGTTCGGGTGACCGCCATAGTAGCCCAGTGATAGGCGATGGAAGGTGCCCGCATAGTGATTTTGTGCGCTGCCGCCGGATTTAATTACGGCAGATGCCGTTTTCGATAACGGGTGGCCCACCCCAGCCGATATTTGCGCCGTTATCGAACGTGTACAGGTTGCCGGCGCGGTCGCCAACACTGGCAATCAGCAGGTAGA
>DAOTUA010000235.1:0-22691 GCA_034437355.1 Anaerolineae bacterium
AGCCCTCACCCCAACCCCTCTCCCAAACGTGCCTTTGGCACTGGGAGAGGGGCTAAATCACGCGATGAGAAGTCCCCCTCTCCCCGCGAAGCTGTGGGAGAGGGGGATTTAGGGGGTGAGGGCGGGTGCAATACCGTAAGATGTGTTTAGTACCTGAGTAGTTACGAAAAAGTGGACAAAAAGCGTCCATTTTATTATCCAAAATGAAGGTTTAGACGATTTTCATAGCTAAAGTTTTGGTCAAGCTTTTACGTGTCACATAAAGCGTATGATACTGTTTAAGTTATCTACTCGCGATCTGATGAAAAGGACCTACTTGATGATGCGATACGTTCCGTTTGTGCTTTTGATATTTCTCGTGGCGTGTGGGCCGCGCACGCTCGAACCGGCCAATACGCCCATACCGCTAACACCGACCCCCGCCGATACGTTCACCGACCCCAACGACACAGACGGCGACGGCGTGATCAATGCTGACGACCGGTGCCCCGGTACGATTACCGGGGCATCCGGCGCGGACCAAGCCGGTTGCCCGGATCAGTTCGACCCCTATATCAACCTGGCCTACAACCACCAGGCGCACGAAAGCTGGTATCGTCGCTTTTGGACTGGCGATTGTGAGGGCGTGCCTGGCTTTTGCCTGCCCGGTGAACCGGCCTGGTTGAATATCACGCAGACAGCAAGCGACGCCTTCCCACCAGATGAACAGGGCGTGATTCGCAATCGCTTATGGGCTATCGGGCGGGCTGTCGGGTTCGATTGGGCTTCCGACCCGGACATTAACACCGATAAGCAGGTGACCACCAATCGGCTGCGGCAGTGGGGCAATCAGCTTCAGAACACCGACGATTTTGTAGCGGCGCTCACCGCCCTGGAGGGGGAGGTTTGCGACTTACTCGGTGCCGACGCATTAGAGGGCGATCTTAGCCCGGCGGCAAGCTGCCAACCTTGAATCGTAACGACCCAGGGGCATCACCCCAAATGGCTGCCAATCATCTGAAAGGCCCGCTTGTGGGCTAACGCCACCAGGACCGCCAGCGCGAGGGTTCCCCGGTTTGCGGCAACTGCCGGACAACCTGCCCGGTGGCGCAGCGTTGGCCTTCGGGCGCGTTCACACAGGCTGTATTGCTGACCTCTACCCCGTTAAGTACCGTCGTGAAAATGCTAAACTGAGCCGTCTGGCCGGGGTTGAGCGTGGCATACGTCACGGTCACATCTTGCCCGTTGATGCTGGTGGTTGCGCCGGGGGCCTCCACCCGATCCACGCGCAGGGCCGGGACCAGCGAATCGGTCACGGTCACGTTGGGGGCGGGCGTCGTGCCGTTGTTGGTGACGGTTACCACCCATTCGAGTTGTTCGCCCGTGATACCCACCTGGCCCGGCAGCAAGAACCCGACTTTGCTGATGGCCGGGTCGTAGGGGGCAACGCTCGGATCGGTATCGGTGGCGCTGCCGGTACTGGCGCTGCCGGTGTTGGTTGCTCCCGAAACCGCCGCCGCCGGGGGTGTTTCGTTATCTGTGATGGTGACGGTGTGCGTATTGTTTGCCCCAACAGAAGCCGGACCGTTAAGCGTGTTGATCTGCAAGATTACGTTTTCCGACCCTTCCAAAATGGTGTCATCGATCAGCGTCAGGTCGATATTGCTGGTGGCGGTCCCGGTAGCGTCGTAGTTGATGGTCAGCGGCACGGTGACGGTGGTGTTATAGTCTACACCCTCCGGCGCGGCGGTCCCGGAGATGGTCAGGAAGGCGTCGATACTATCTGTGCGCCCGTCCGGGTTGGTCAGTTGGAGCGTGGCAGTCGCGGTGCCGTCGGTCTCATCGACCGTTTGCGCGGTCGTCGTAAAGCTGAGTTCGCCTAGCGCCGTGGTTGTGAACTCAAACGCGCCCGCGTCTGGGTTGCGCTCGACGTCGCGCTGGTCGGTGGTAAACCCACTCGACGCCGCAAAGCCGATAGCGTTGCTCGCCGCCCCCAGCGCGACAGTTTGCGTCGAGCCGCCGTTATCCGTGAGTGTTCCCAGGCCCGTTGGCGCGGTCCCGTCGCCGCAGGGCGCATCGCCAATGGATTCGGTTGGGGTGATCATGCCACCGTTAGCGTTACAGGCGACCGCGCCATTGTTATTGAAAAGCGAATAATCGAAATCGAGATCGACGTTATCCCCATAAACAGCGCCAGCGGTGGGGGCACTATTATTAATCATCGTCACATGGGACAGCGTTAAATCATCTTCGGTGTAAATGGCACCCCCAATGTGGCTTGCCTGGTTATCGGTAAACGTGGAGTTGGAAAATTCAATGGACCCAGGCCCAAATCCAAACCCGCTGTAATAGATCGCGCCACCCCACCCTTCACCGTTAGCATTATTGTTGATGGATTCGTTACCCGTGAACGTGTTATTTGTCAATTGAAGGTCGTTACCTCGAAATGCAATGGCCCCGCCGTAGGCGTTCTCGAAAGCAGCATCAACTGTTACGGTGTTGTTCTCAAATGTGCTGTTGTTCACATTTAAATTGGCAGCAGCAGAATCGCTTGAGACGCCAATGGCCCCACCGTAAGATTCAAAGGTGTTAGTAACAGTATTACCGCGAAAGGTGCTATTGGTGATGCTCATGTTCCCGCCGCTGTTCTGGATGGCCCCAGCACCTTCGGCCCGATTGTTGAGAAAGTTGCTGTTGGAGATGTCCATATCGCCGGAAGAACTTTTACTGATCGCCCCGCCTCGGTTGGTCCCACCATCGTTATTGCTAAACGTGGAACTGTAGATTTCGCTATTCCCATCGGACTCAATGTAAACGGCACCGCCACCATTCCCGGCTAGGTTATCGGTGAACGTGCTGTTGTAAATGTCATACTGAGGATCGTTGCCTGATACGATGTAGGCTCCGATTGCCGCGCCAGAACTGTTCGTTCTATTATTACTGAATGTGCTATTATGCACCGTGAGGATAACCGCACCGGTTCCGCCGATTGCCCCCCCCTGTGAGCTGGCGAAATTGTTGCTCGCGGTCACGTTCACCAGGGTAATCGGGGCATTGTCAGAGTAAACCGCCCCACCCATCCTTCGAGACCCGTTGTTTAGGCAGCCGTTGCTTAAGGTGATGTCTTGCAGTGTGAGCGAACCGTTAGCGCCGCCATCTACATAAAGCAGACGAAAATTCCGTTCTGGCAACGCATCAGGACAGCCATAGCTTGGGTCCCGCTGGAGCGTGTGGCCTGCACCAAAAATTGTAATCGGAGAGGTGATCGCGGGGAGGGCGTTATTTCCCTCGCCGTTGGCGGTATTATCTGTTGCTGTAAGCGTAATATCCGCTGTGAGTGTGATCGTATCGGCGGCGGCATCGCCGTTTGCCGTATTGATCGCCGCGATCAGTTCGGCGGCGGTGGCAACGCTGAAGTCTGCTGCGTGCGTGGTTATCTGCGGGAGTATCAGTGAGAAGAACAGAACAGCAAATAGTGTATAACGCATGTTATCTCTGTGTATGTGATTATAAACTAAACAAATTGAATTGTATTATATTGTGCCGATCAAGAAAAAACAGGCTGCAACACCGCATGTCACCCTGAATAATCGGCACACGATAACGGCATGATCCCCTATGGCTGTTTAGGGCGACGACGACCTACTCAGGATGTGTGCAGCGTACCGGGGAGGCCCGCATCGGTGGGCTGGCGCTGGCGTTGCATAAAGTAATGCGGCCCGACATCCGGGACGTGATACGTTTCGCCCAGCACCCGGAAGCCGTTTTGTTGATAGAAGTTGCGGGCGGCGATGCGTGCATCACACCACAACACCGAACCGCCCTGCTGCGCTACATGCCGGATGCACGCCTGTAACATCTGCCTACCGATGCCCTGCCCACGCTGGGCCGGGACGGTCGCCATCCCGCGCAGACGCCACGCGCTGGCATCGATGGGGTTGGGGTAATCTGACGGTATCCCCTTGGAATGTGTCGGCGGCTGGCACATAACGGTTGCAATCCCGATGTGTTGCCCCCCGACGAACGCCCCGACGTGGAGCGTGTCGGGGGCCAGGTCGCCGGGGTAGACGAGTTGATCGACCGGGGTGTGCTGCCGTAGCAATTGCTGGCGTAGCGGGCGGGTGGCCTCCGGCGGGAGCTTGCAGATTGTCGCGGTCATGTCGGGTTACCTGGCCTGTCAGGGATAGTTTCGGTTGAGCATCCGGGCGTAGGGGATGGTTTCGCGGACGTGCGGCAGGCCACAAACCCAGGCGACGGTGCGCTCCAGGCCAATGCCGAACCCGGCGTGGGGTACTGTCCCGAAGCGGCGTAATTCTAAGTACCATTCGTAGGCCTCGCGGGGGAGGCCCATTTCGGCGACGCGCTTTTCGATCAGGTCGGGGTCCGGGATGCGCTCACTCCCGCCGGTGATCTCACCGTACCCCTCCGGCGCGAGCAGGTCCACGCTGCGGCAAACTTCCGGGCGGCCTTCGACCGGGGTCATGTAAAAGGCTTTCACATCGGTGGGATAGTGATAGACGAACACGGGCTTATCGAACATCTCCGCGATGGCGGTTTCGTGCGGGCTGCCAAAGTCCGCGCCCCATTCGATGCGCAGTTGGTCCTTCTCATCGCCGTCCGGCATAGCGGCAACAAGCGCCTGCAAGCGGTCGATGGCGTCATCGTAGCTAATACGGGCAAAGGGCGCGGTGATCGCTTGTAGGCGGTCCGTGTCGCGCTCCAGGATGGCTAACTCTTGCGGGTGCTTGTCTAGCACCACCTGGACGATATGCGCGATAAACGTTTCTTGCATGTCCATTAACGCTTCGAGCGTCATAAAGGCGACTTCTGGCTCCAGCATCCAAAATTCCATCAGATGGCGGCGGGTTTTGCTCTTTTCGGCGCGGAAGGTCGGCCCGAAGCAGTAGACCTTGCCGAAAGACATCATATTGGCTTCGTTGTAGAGTTGCCCGGTCTGGGCGAGATAGGCGGTTTCTCCGAAGTAGTCAATATCAAATAGTGTGGTCGTGTTTTCGCCGGCGGCGGGGGTGATGATGGGGGTATCGACCAACAGATACCCGTTGTCATCTAACCAGTTGCGCATGGCATTAACGATGGTGGCACGGATGCGCAGAATAGCCCATTGGCGCTGGCTACGCAGCCATAGATGCCGGTTGTTCATCAGAAACTCGGTGCCGTGGTCCTTTGGGGTGATGGGGTACTCGTCGGCCACCTGGACGATCTCGACCGACTGCAAGCCGATCTCGTAGCCGCCAGGGATGCCGGGGGCGCGTTCGTCGGCGCGGACGGTGCCAGTCACCACGATAGACGACTCTTGCGTGAGGGTCTTGACCGCCTCGAAAACATCTTCAGGCATATCTTTTTTGAACGCCACACACTGAACCAGCCCGGACCCGTCCCGCAGTTGCACAAACTGGAGCTTGCCCTTGCCGGTGCGATTGTACACCCAGCCACGCAGGGTCACGGTCTGGTTGTCGTAGGCTGCAATATCGCTGATACGAATGATCTGTGCCACAGAAATTTATCCTTGTTGAATTTAACCAATAGGTTGCACTCAAAATGCCAGTATAGCACGAGAAAGTGCCCCCCTCACGGGCGCGTTGTAGGCTTTCTATGATGAACGTCATCTAAAGTTAGGATGTTTCTACCTTTGCAGTGACATAGCATCTTGTGGTTTATTAAATATATAGGCACCGACCACCCATATCACGGCCTGTAGACTGCATCAAATGTAAGAAATGGGTGAAAGTTGGTATTGATACTCATCTAGGACTTATGTTTTACTGATGATGAGGCCTTGCACTTCGTACACATTTAGAGGAGGGAAAACAATATGTTCTTCATACCCCAGTTGAACGCTTTTAGTGTAAATGGGAAAAGAGAGTTTCACCATTTCCATCCAGGTTCAGAACTTTACGCCACCGTCAGCCAACTTTACAGTGCCATCTTGAACGGAGCCGAGGTAAGCCATCACGTCACACGAGAAACGATACACTTTTCTGGGGGGCGGCGGACATCTGTTTATCGGTTTGAAGTCCGTTCCCAAAAAGAGCTTTTCACAATGGCTGTGCAAGAAAACCCGGCGCTGTTGCGCTTTATGCTGATTGAGCCTTTCGAGGTGGTGCCATACGCTGAAACGATGATCCACGCCGAAACGCTATTCGCCAACGCCTAAGCACCCTAAATACTATTAGATTTTTTATCTAAACACTTTTTGACCACTTTTTTTAGAAAACGTGTTGGGTATGGGGTAGGATGCCATCGAATCATACCGACTCTGAATTTCACATAGCGCGTATTAGGCTGTCAACGTTTTTTTGATATTTAGTCACAATCACCAGTTTTTGGAAACAGTTCCGGGTGTGTATCTGTTTATTTTGACGTGCAAGCTAAGTATGCACATGCCAACTGTCGGATTATCATCACACTCTAACGCGGTATCTTCGTAAATGTAACCAATTTGCCATAGAAGATTTAAACGTTTTTAACGCTTGGGCTGTACAATATATATATGTTGTGAAATTTGGCGCAAAATATTGTTATCAATTGCGATGGATGAAGGAGTCATTTAGATGTTCCAGATAAATAATGCTAAGAATTTTCATGTTCAGTATGCAGATGTACATCGTCATTGGTCGCCACGCTCGGAGCAGTACGCGGGCGGAGATTGCTTGCTAACCGCCGTGTTACGTGGCTGGGAGGTTAGTAACCGGGTCGAACACGAACAGATCATGCAGGGGGCGGCCCGTTCGGTGAATGTCTATCACTTTCACATGCGCAAGGGGGATCGCGAGATCAGGATGCCAGTGATAGAAAACCCGTATGTGACCCGGTTGTTGTTTACGTCACCATTTGATGTGGTTCAGGTCGAAGCGGGGACAGAGGCCGCCAGCTAGTGGGGTTAAGGCGGCACGCCCCAGGGAAGGTAACTTGCGCCTTCCCTAGCCGTGCCAACAGCTTTCGTTACGATTGCTGGACAATGCCGATCCAGCGTTGCAGCGCGGCAGTCGTGGTGCCATCTAAGAAACCGGCTTCAATCGCTTTTTGGAAGCCCTGCACAACCTGAGCTTTATCTGCATCGGACATCGCTTGCAGTGCTTCGTTGCCCGTTGCGCCTGTGTACCCGCTGTAATCGGGTTGGGTGGCGGCCCATTTCTCTAACCCCTTTTGGAAGTCGAACGCCTGAGAAATATCCAGTGTGCGTTCGGCATCCCCAGCGAAACCCCACGAGTAGAGCATCTGCGCCTCGACTGCGCCAAACGGTTCGTAGAGAACGTTATTGGCCCATTTGATCTGCTCCAGGTAGGCTTCTTCGGCGTTATCATAAATGCCATTGAACCAGGATTCGTCCATCCACTGCCAATCTAAAGAGCGCCACCCGCGAATTTCGCCATGGTCGGGGTTGATCATGAGGCTGTTGAGCCATTCTGCGATGTCCGGCATGAACTCAAAGCCATGGTGGGTGACAACTAGGCGCGGTGTCTGGATATTTTCGGATTGGCAATAGGCTTGCAGGTTACGATAGCGCCCCATATGCCACAGGTCCACATTGGCAACGTCCTTGGGCCAGGTATCCGGCTTGATCATGGTCGGGTTGCCGCCGTCTACGCCAGATGTGACCACGCCGCCGGCATATTCGCGCAGGCCCATCACAAATAGATCGCGGTGGGCATTGAGCATATCAATAATTGGGCGTGCCTGGGACCATTGTTCTGGGTTGGGGGTACCGGCAGCAAAGTTCATCACGCAGAGTTTCACGCCGCGTTCGGCGGCAAGTTCCATAACCTTGAGGTGCCAGTCGATTGCCTGGTTATCTAGCGGCGTTTCATCGGAGGTGTAAAGGAACATCCCCGGCGCGGCGCTGCTGCGTTCGTTGAGCCATGCTTCCGGTGATAGCTTCTGGTAGACGAGCGCGTCGCTGCCGTGCCGCCAGATAAAGTTTGTGCTTGGCGTGACTTGTTGAAGTTCTTTAGCAAGATCAACTTGTTCGCCAGAAATCAGCAAGAAATGAGGCTGGATGGCACCAATATGCTGTTTGAGGCGTTTACGGTCTGGCGTGAAAGTGATGTGAACATGATAGCTAATGCGGCTGCTTGTCATAGCGGTCTATCTCCCTGATCGATTGTGTAAGAAGGTTGCGCCCCGTAAGAACGGGTTCCCTTTATTGTGCCCAAGATAGTCTAAAGTTGCAATTTAGTGCGCTTAATCACAGGGCAATCGCTTCAGATTTTTATAGGCGCTGTTCACGTTTGAAATTTCGATCTCGTTAAAGACCATAACGATTCAAAACGTAGGGGCATAGCACGCTATGACCTGGGTTCAGCACGCTAAACCCCTACAATTACCGTTTTTTGCGTAAATGTTAACACAACCTGGTGGCATAGATCGGGATTGCATCCCAAACCCTACCAAACTTTAGCTGTGAAGATCGTCTAAACCTTAGACTCAGTGTTCAAGTTGAGGTTCTGCAAATGTAATCGACTGATAGACGTTGAACGCAACCAACAAGACCATGATCCCGGCAATGATCGTTGTCAATACGGTTGCGGTCACATCGGTCACGAGTAGACCTAAACCGGAAATAACAGCTACCGCACCTAGATAGATCAACACCCGTTTAATCTGGCTGTGGGGGGTGAGTTTGTCATCCAAGCCATAGTTGATCATCGCCAACGCCAGCAAGAAGATCGCAACGGCAGCGGTCAATAGCAACCGATACTCGTCTGTGACCACTTTGTCCGAGTAGCTGATCGTCTCTGCAAAGAGCTTCTTAGCAGCCACACCGAACGCCACGAGAGAAGTCGCTAGGAACAAATGACCGTAGGACCAACTGCTGAGTTTGAGATTCGAGGAAATATCATAAAGCCTGTCGGCAGTGTCGGAGAAATACAGCCACCACAGCGTGTACAGGACCACCAAGCCAGTCACGCCAAACAGGATTTGCTGAATCCCTAACGCGGTGCCCTGGGCATCATCCAGCACTTTAACGAAGGCTTCGCCAAGCACGATAATGGTGAAGATACCGAAACGCTCCAGCATGTGGTGGGCATCTGGCCCCCAGTCTTCGATTTCGGTTTCACTGGCCGCCGGGCGTGCCCACCACAGACCCTCAAATGCGATGGCAACCAGCCACGCGACCCAGTGAAATTGGGCGGGCAGAACAAGCGCCGCCAGCCAAATCGCAATGCCGCCAGCGAACCCAGCGATGTAGCGCGTGGCATAGGCGCGGCTCGCTGGATGTGAAAAGTACGTCCGCACATACATCAGAATCGTCATAACGCGAACCAGCACGTAGCCGAGCGTGAACTGTACGTACAGATCACCGAAAGCCTCGCTGACACTAAGGCCCATTGTCGCCACGCCCCCAATCTGAATGAATACGAGTAATCTATGCCAGATGTCATCTGCGACATAGCGATTCTGATAGAGCGTTTCCCCGCCCCAAGACCACCAGACGACAAACATCATGACCAGAAATTGACCGAATCCGACCAGGGTGAGGTTATCACTCAGAAAGTTGCCAATCTGGATCAATGTCGCTACATAGACCAGATCATAGAACAGTTCCAGCCATCCAATCGTGCGATCGGTGTGTTTGTGAAACGCGACATCCTTAAAATATCTGGGCGGTGTGAACAAGTCTGACATCGTTAGTCTGCTCCTTTGCGTTTTTCGGGTATGCTAACGCACATATGCTTTATTAGCGAGACACACCATGCTGATACAGGCTGACAAAACGCCCGATCAGGATGGCGATATACAGCGTTCCGATAGAGGCTTCCAGCGCGGAAAGCGATTGTGCGGTCGAAGTCACTGGCGTAATGTCTCCATAGCCCAGCGTGGAGATCGTCACGAGGCTGAAGTAGTTGAGACGCTGCCAGGTGATCTCCGCCCCATTCGATGAGATGAACGACCCTGGGGCAAGGCTTTCGATGACGCCATATATCAACGTGAAAATCCCCGCTGTAAGGAAGTAAATGGCGATTGCTGCGAACAGAACCTCTCTGTTTACATGCTCTGCTTCAATGATAAACATCACCAGCAATATCATCACCAGTAATACCTGTACAAACAGGCTGGCGTTCCATGCCAGTTGTGCCCACATCAGCGTGAACCCGCTGCTGACAGTAATTCCTCCTGTCACAGCGATAACGACCCCCAACAGCACGGCAAACATTAGCAAGCGTCGGTCACTGCTAACGAGATAAATCGCGCTGGCTGTCAGGACGAGGTAGAACCCAATAAACAACAGGGCGGCGAATGTGCCCAACTCACTGATCGGATAGAGTACGTTGAGTAATAAAATGGATATGAGTAGGAAAGCAATCCTGTTGCCCTCAGCTAGACGATGCATAACGTTGTTCACAATCAGAATCGACTTTTAACTTGTGGAGGCAGATACAAAGATTGTATCTGCCGAAGCGATATTACCACATGGGGCAGATGACAACCTACCACATCTGCCCTAGTTCTTTTTCTTCGCACTAAGAGTTCTGTTGTCTTACTATCATGGGTTGGGTTCACCTGATAGATGTGTCGGTCACTGATTCCCGGCATGAACGGCTCCGACCAGCCGAAGCTACGCCCGCCCTCAAAAAACTTGACTTCGTGTTGGATTGTCTGGCGAAGAACCCCCACCTTGATATTGACAGCGATCTGACCACCCTCGCGGAAGTCCCCTTCCAGGCCGACGAGATTGTTACTCCACTCGGGCAACCGCTCAAAGTCGGTCAGCACAGCCCACACTTTTTCCGGCGGCGCATCAACGAAGATTTCTGTATGAATTGCGAAGACATCATCTTCGAGGTGAGTCAATTCGGCTTTTTCGCGTTCTTGCAGATGGAGTCCCATATTTTATCTCTATTGAACTACTGCGATTTATACGACGATGATACTATACTGTTGATAAACCGATGAATGAATGCATATAAAGCCCATAAACTTGCACAATTCTCTCACTCGTGAAAAATTTAAGTTCCGATGTGATATATTTTAACAATAAGGAGCGTGCTTATATGACGATTCAGCAGGCAAAAATGGATGAGTTTATACGACTGCTGACACGATATACACCTGATGAGGGTGTCAACAGAAGCATACTGGATAATGTGGGTTTGTGGCGCAGGTCTCAGCCGATGGAACGCACCCCTATCTTGTATGAACCCGCTATACTCATGATAGGGCAAGGTGTAAAAGTGTGCTACATCGGGGATGAAGTTTACAAATATCATCCTGGAAAATACTTAATCGTGTTTTTGCCGATGCCGCTGGAAGTCACCGTGCCGGATATATCACCAGACTACCCCGCGCTTATGGTTGGCTTCAGGCTCAACCTCAGTCGATTAGCAAGTGTCTCTCTCCGGCTGGACGCTGTGGAGGCTTCGCCTGTACGCCGGTCTCAAAATGAAGAGCCATCCGGTATCTATACATCTACTCTGGACGTTGGGCTACTTGATGCGGCGATCCGTATACTGCGCACGCTTTCCGACCCCGTTGAAGCCGCCATGTTGGGCGAAGCGATTTTAGATGAGATTTACTATCGCATTCTGCGTGATGATCGTAATGGCGCGCTGCGAACTGTCTTGCAAAGACAGGCACAAGTTCAACAAATTGCGCGGGCAGTGGATTACATTCACCACAGTATGGATCAGACGATTTCGGTTGAAGCCCTGGCAGAGATGGTCAATATGAGTGCCACCACGTTTCATCGTCACTTCAAAGAGGTCATGCACTTGCCGCCGTTGCAATACGCAAAATCGATCAAACTGCATCGCGCACAGGCACTCATCAGAGAGGGCAAACGAGCAAACGAGGCGGGTTATCTAGTCGGTTACAATAGCCCTGCTCAGTTCAGCCGGGAGTACAAACGACAGTTTGGCTATGCACCTTCAGATACGTCACGATCTTTACAAGCATGAGTTTTATTTCTGCGAAAAAGTATCACTCGGTTAACGAAAGCGAGCTAATTATATGTATCGTTCGAGAATCCTACTGACGGCATTGCTGGCTTTTTTAGCGGGTTGCGATGGCCCATCAGCAAGACCTGTTATCTATCCAAAACCAGAATTACAACCGACAGCGATAGCACTTGCGACAAATGTCCCTGAACCACCTCTTGGGATTGAATCCATAACGCTTGAAGAACGGGCAGAGATGTATACAGGGATAATCAATCAGGATCGCTTTATCGGGTACCAAGACATCATTACGGCAAGGTTGGTTCCACCGCAAATTTGTGAACCCGATGATAGTATCGACGTGCTAGATAGTATTTTGACGCGAGAGCATATCAAATTCTTTATCAATGGTGACGATGTTACATCGGTAGGAAATGCTTATGGGTATGGGCCTGATGATACTTGTGTCGATATTCCTTTCGCTAACACAGGGGTGTATGTACGTCTTGCTCCCGGATGGCATATGGTCACTATACAAATTGAGATACCAACACAGTCTCGCATGATTGAATATACTATTGCTATAAACGTGGTGCGTGGGTCTGTCGATCAATAAGAATAGCGTAACGACTCAGCTTCCTCACCTGTTACGCTAAGAATCTACAGCCGAACTCAACGGTAACGGTGCCGCCGCTTCGATAAACTGTTGATCGCGTAGGGCTAACCAGAACTCGTCCGGGATGGGC
Source organism: Anaerolineae bacterium (assembly GCA_034437355.1). Classification (GTDB taxonomy): domain Bacteria; phylum Chloroflexota; class Anaerolineae; order Aggregatilineales; family Phototrophicaceae; genus DAOTTY01. The sequence goes on from DAOTUA010000235.1 coordinate 12,623, forward strand.
TGCTGGAAGTAAGCGAGTGTGGCATCAATTTCTTGTTTTGTTTGCAGGCCGATCACGAGTGAGGTCATCGCTGGGTGTGCCGCTACAAATTGGATAGCCGCCATCGGTAGTATGACGTTGAACTGATCGCAGATCGCCTCCAGTTTGCGAACCCGTTCAATCACGCCAGAAACCGCCGGCTTATATTGATAGTACGGCGGCAAGCCCGAACGGGTCCCGGTGGCGAGAATACCTGAGTTATACACGCCTGCGCCGATCACACTCACACCCTTTACCTGGAAGCTCGCCAGCGCGTCTAAGGCGGTCTGCTCCAGTAGTGTATAGCGCCCGGCAAGCATGAAGCAGTCGAACTCGGTCGAGTTGAGAAGCTCCAGTAACATCTGCCAATAATTAATGCCAATGCCTATCGCTTTTACAACCCCTTCCGCTTTTAATGTTGCCAGGGCGGGGAAGGTTTCTTCGATGATGTATCTGGTAGACGGTGCGCCTGCGTCGGGGTCGTGAATGAGTAGGCTATCTACGTAATCTATTTTCATGCGTTTCAGGCTAGATTCTAGGCTGCGCAGAACCCCATCACGAGAATAATCAAACACCTCTTGCTTATCCGGCATGATCAGACGCCCGATTTTTGTTTCGATAATGAACTCATCCCGGTTGACCCCGTGCAGAGCTAACCCGATGCGTTCCTCCGCTAAGCCTGCCCCGTATTGAGGCGCGGTATCGAAAAAACAAATCCCCTTTTCCAGCGCATACTGGATCGTCTCTATCGCCCTGGTTTCTGGTACTTCCGAATATAGATTCCCAATGGAGGCCGACCCAAACCCGACGCCCGGTATTTTTAAGCCTGTTCGACCAATTTCTTTGTATGCTTCCATTACTAGGCTACTCCTTTATTCTCCGGTACTGTGTGATAAGGTCGATCACACAACCTCAACTGCACGAGATTCAAGCTCTGCCCAATCCGGGTGCGGGGCAATACCGGGTGCATCTGGAGCGTAAACGTACCCATCAACTACGGGGATATTGGGTCGTTGCGCTAACAAGCGAATCTGCTCTAAATTCATCACCAGTTCTTCATAGTAATCGTTATTGGGTATGGCGGCGCAAAGATGTAAATTAACATAGCCGCCACCGTGGACCTGCGCCCGCATCCCGAACGCTTCCGCGAGATGCGCCACTTTGACCGCCCCGGTCACCCCGCCCTTATACCGACCACTCACCCGCATCATATCTAAAGCGCGGTGCTGAATCCAGGTTGCGGCGTTCCAATGGCTGCCGTCGGCGGTTTCCGCGGCAAGCACGGGAATATCCAGGCTACGGCATAGTTCGGTATAGCTTGGTAGGTCAAATTCGCGCATGGGTTCCTCATACCACAAAAACTCGGCCTCCTCCAAGGCCCGCCCAACGCGCAACGCATCGACATAATCCCACCCGGCAGAGCCATCAAACATCAGGTCGGCGTCGTCACCGGCCCACCGTCGCAAATTCTGAGACAGGCGCACATCGGCTTTGACATCACCCCAGGCGTGCAGCTTAAAGGCGGTAAAACCCTGGTCAATACACGCTTTGATGTGTTGCTCGTACTCGTCCATCGTATCCCATGTCACAGTCGAAGCATAAGCCGGAACTTGAGCTTCATAGCCGCCAAGTAGTTGATATAGCGGCAAGTTCGCCTTACGCGCTTTGATGTCCCAGCAAGCGATGTCTAACAAGCCCAGCGCATAAATCTGAAGTTCTTCCAAGCGATCCACTTCCCAGATTTGTTGCCAGAGCTTCTCCGTCATCAACGGGTCGGCCCCGATAAAGTGCTTCAATCGACGCCGTGTGATACTCCCGACATATTCCGCCGCCCGGCCATCGACGGTTGCCATTCCGATGATACCCTCATCTGTTTCCACTTTTAACACTGCCGAATAGGTTTGGCTACCAACTGGCGAGCCGTCGCCATCTCCCGGTAGCCCCTGCCGCCAATGAAAGCGGGGTGGTAGCACGTCGTGGGCGAGGATGTAGCATTTAATATCTGTGATCTTCATTTAATTGATCTTTCCGGTGTTATTGGTCTTTGTCTTGGTGGGTATGGTTGTGAGCTACGTTAACCAGCCACCGTTTATCTCCTGGAATGGGTCTGGATGTTCGATTGGTTCCGGATAATCGGCCCCATCGTAGCTGCGGCGACAAGACGCCAGGAAGTCGTCAAGCTGTTGACGCATCTCTCGCACAAAAGCCGCTTGCTGCTCAATGATGTTGGTTGTTTCGTAGGGGTCCGCGATGAGATCATAACATTGGTCCTCGGCTCGATCCCCGGAAAAGTTCGTGAGATACTTATATCGATTATCGATCATCGCAATTGTCGGAGAGCCAAACATCGCATCTTTCGTTTCTAAAAAGCGATAGGGAATCGGTCGGGGACGGGCGGCCATCTCCGAGCGTAACAACGGCATCAAGCTAACCCCATCTAGCGGACGCTCGTCCGGCATAGCAAACCCGATCCGTTCCGCAATTGTCGGGAAATAGTCTAGCGTACTACAGGGTATCTGCGAGACTTGCCCGGCGGGGACTTGCTCGGGCCATTCCAGCAGCGCCGGGACAGCGACCCCACCGTTGAACAGGCTGCGCTTGCGCCCCCGCATCCCGGATGTAGACCCACGATCCCGCCCGGTTTTTCCGTCTGGCCCCTCTGGGCCGTTGTCACTACAAAACCAGTGCATTGTGTTTTCTCGAATACCCAAGGCCGCTAGCTCATCTGTCAAGCGCCCGATCTGCTCATCCATCGCGGTTACACACCCATAATAATGCTGTTCGTCCTCGCTAAGATCGGCATACATCGCCCGATAATCCGGGCCAGCCACAACCGGCGTATGCGGTGTGTGGAACCAGATCACAGCGAAGAAGGGCTGGTCATGTTGCGCCGCCTCGCGGATAAATGGAATCACTCGATCCATAATAACCCGCGAGTCGTCCCCTGCCAGGTTATCCGTGACTTTCGCCCCGGTTTCGTCCCAGTAATGCGTGCCCCACGGCGTGCCGGGTACGCCCCAGCGGTTGTCCCCCTCTGCTGGCGTGATCATCGGGTCCCAGGTTGGCACTTTCGCCTCGGTAGAGAAGCAGACCTCAAAGCCGCGTTCCCAGGGCGGGGCATAATACGCCTCGGACCCTGCGCCGCCTCGGTTGCCTTCCGCTTCCGACATAGTGAGCGTCCCCAGGTGCCACTTGCCAAAATGCCCAGTGCGATACCCAGCTTGTAAAAGCACCTGCGCCAGATTGATCTCTTGTTGTGGCAGGCGGCCCTCGTTGGCATGGGTGATACCGTAGCGCAAGTAATGTCGCCCAGTCAGGCAAGTGCCACGGGTTGGCGAACAAACCGGCGCACCCGCATAGAAACGCTCGAAGCGCAACCCGCGTGCTGCCATCGCGTCTAGGTGGGGGGTCTTTAAAACCGGATGCCCGTTGAAGCCGGCATCCCCGTAACCCAGGTCATCACACATCGTCAAAATAATATTGGGACCCATAACACACCTTTCTAAGTTGGGTTTTATTTAACCGCGCCGGATGTAATGCCCGAAGTCAATTGTGACTGAAACAAAAGAAACACCACCAACACCGGAATAACACCAATGAGAACCGCCGCCGCGAACAAGGGCATATCGGCCTGATGTTCACCGCGTAAGGTGGCGATCCCAACCATGATTGTTCGCATGTCGCGGCTTTGCATCACCAGTAAGGGAATCAGAAGGTCATTCCAAGCATAAAGCGTATTGATAATCGCAAGTGAGGCCAGCGCCGGTTTGCCCATCGGTAAGCCAATTCTCAGGTAGGTTTGCCAAGTCGATGCCCCATCAATTTTGGCAGCCTCGAAAATCTCGCGGGGGATACTCGCGTAATAGGCACTTAGCATGTACGTACCAAACGGTATTGCAAAGGTCGTCAGGGCAAGCACGAGGCCATGATAGGTGTTTAGCAGGTTAAAATCTGCCATGGTTCGGAAAAACGGAACCATCACCACCTGAATCGGGACCATCATCCCCATCAATACGATTGTGAATAACAACCCCCGAAACCGAAACCGCATCGTCCCGACCGCATAAGCTGCCATCGAGCATACCAACGTCAGCATGATGACGGTACCAAACGTTGTAATCAGCGAGTTTAAGGCTGCTTCGCCCATCCTGGCGAATGTCCAGGCCTGCACAAAATTATCAAAAGTCGGTTCGCTCACCAGCGAAAAACGTTCTATCACCCAATCGCGGCGCGTTTTCAGGGCAACATTCAGCGTGAAGAACAAAGGGTAAATCGTAGAGAGCGCCAATAGCGCCATCGGGATCGTCAAAATCCAAATGCGTAAGAGACGCATCAAACTAGGGCGGTCTGTCCCGCTTCGCATAATGGTCATAAGTCGTCTTCCTTATTTTAATCGTCGCGTTGGGTCATCATACGAACCTGTATGATGATCACGAACATGAACAAAAAGAAAATGGTGGTGCCAATGGCAGAGGCATACCCAGGCCGATTGAGGCTGCCCATGTTTTCCCAGATTAAAAACTCCGGCAAGTAAGTTGAACTCCCTGGGCCGCCCGACGTTAAAATGAAGATGTAGACAAACATCCCCGCCAGCATCATCTTGAGTTGCAGCACGGTATAAAATTCAATGGTGGGGCGGATCGATGGGATCACCACATGCCGCAATATTTGCCAGTCGTTGGCCCCGTCTACAGTGGCGGCGTCAATCAGGTCGGTGTTCATGGTTGCCAGCGCCGCCAGGAAGATGAGGACACCCAGACCGAAATTCGCCCAGATCGCAACCGCAATGACGGACGGTAACGCGGTGTCGATGGTGCCCAGCCAATCCGTTCGCAATACATCTAGCCCTACCAGCGCCAACACGCTGTTGACCGCACCATCCATTCGTAACAAAAGGGTGAAGATGCTCGCAATAATGACCACCGACAACACATATGGCAAGAAATAAGCGACCCGGAAGAACCGCGCCCCCGGCACACGCCGATAGATCGCCACCGCTAACACCAGTGGCAAAAGTACCCATATGGGCAGGGTAACGAGAATTTGCAAGAAGTTGAAAACCGATGAACGAAACAACGGGTCTTGGAAAAGCAGGCGTTGGTAATTGGCGAACCAGATAAACTCCGGGGGGTTGATGCCGTTCCAATCCGTCAGGGAGTAGCCGATGCCGCGCATCAGTGGGTAAAAGCGTAAGACAACCAGCATGATGATCGCCGGTGCTATAAATACCGGCCCCCAAAAACCGTCGCTATTGCGGCTTTTGTAAGTCCGTTGTGCTAGCTTTTGCCGCCATGAACTCGTAGACATAAGAATTATCACCAATTAAGTACATTTTAAGGCTTTAACAGGGGGGAGGAGAGGCTATTACACCTCTCCCCAATCTAAGATCATTAGTTAGCGTATGGGCGGTTGGGCCTTAGCGTGCGTTGGCGAAATCGACCATTGCTGCTACGGCTTCTTCTGGTGTGACTTCATCCAGTAGCAGCAGTGAGGATTGACGACGCCACTCGGCATTTAGATCGGTTGGGGTGACGTAGAAGGTCGGCATTTGTGCATCTGTTAGCCAGGTATTGATCTGCTTGGCGAAGGGGTCGGTGATTAGGTCCTCGTTGATGTCGTTACGCGGGATGATCGTCGCAGCGGAGTTGAACAGAACCAGTTGTGCTTCTGGTGATGCCAAGAACTGAGCGAACGCCATCGCTTCTTCGGGATGCTCTGTCCAGCGCGGCACACTCCAGCCGATACCACCCCCGGCTGCAATCGGGATATCATCAACATTATCGTAGACTTCCGAGTCGATCACCACATTCTTAAACATGCCAATGTTGTTGGCACCCAAGTAATCGCTGAACATATTCCAGTGTGCGATGTCCGAGATTAACCCTTGTGTGTGGGCGGCCCGGCCTGCGCTGAAGTTGTCGTGGCTGTCCATGTAGGTTGTCTCGGAAGCAACGGCTTCTTGCCACCAGCCCATCCGGGATGCCTCGTACCACAATTCTAACTGACGAGCCATGCGGGGATCATCATAGGCAATCTCGCCCGCTAAGAAATCGGCGTGATCTTCCGGGGTAAACAAGGCCGCGGCAAACAACGAGCCATAGAATTGCATTCCGTGTCCGTCACGCCCACCGGCAGTAAAACAGGAAGCATCTGTGTTTTCCATGATAGCTTCACAGTTGGCGGTCAGTTCCTCCCAAGTTGTGGGGGGCACTTCTGGGTCTAGGCCGGCTTCGGCATAGATGTTCTTGTTATAGTAGTAAACAAAACCCTGAATGCTAATCGGCAACGCCAGGATTTCGCCCGTTTCGGTATCCGCCCAGCCATTTTGCAGGTTGATGAAGTTGTCGGCCTCATCCCCGATGAAATCATCTAGTGGCATCATGATGTCTTGCCGTTCCGTTAAGCGTGTGCCGCCGTGAATGAGCATCACATCCGGGCCAAAATCCGCCGCAATAGCGGTCCCAAGCAAGTTATAATATTCATTGTTAGGTTGGGGGACGAGTTCGATAGTAATGTTAGGGTTCATCTCCTCAAAGCGGTCGATAGCCCAATTGGTATAAGGGGCAAAAACTGGATCACCTGACTTGAAATCCCACATCGTAAGGGTGATATCGTCTTGTGCGATGCTGGCCGGGGCAATAACAAGCATCGCGATAGCAGCAACCAACAAGGTAAACAAAAACTTATTTTTCATGAATATTTCTCCAAAACTCAAACAACTGACAAAAAGTGTAGCGGTTATCCGTTAGCGATAAGTCATACAATGGCATCATCGCGGCGGTTTGAACTACCAAATTCAGTGGCGGAACCTCTGATGATCAGTTCCGACTCCATCAGCACGGACCGATTAAGCGGTTCGCTATTCTTTAATGACTCGATGATCATTTCACCGGCGACCACACCGATTTGAAAAGCGTTGCGGGTCCCGGTCGTGAGGGGAGGTGTCAAATAACGCGCAAAAGCAACGTCATTGAAACTTGCAAACGAAATATCATCCGGGATGCGCAACTCACGGTCACGAACCGCCTGCATCGCACCCGCTGCGACCACATCACTAGCGACAAATACAGCAGTAGGCGGGTCCGCGGACCTATCTAACAGAGTGCCCATAGCTTCTTGGCCGCTTTCGCTGGTGAAGTTCGCATAGCTTACCAAGGCCTCATCATAGGGGATGCCGTAATGGAGTAGGGCTTGTTGATACCCCACGAGGCGATAGTTACTAATCAGATGGTCAAGCGACGCATAGTTAACCATCGCCACACGGCGGTGGCCCAACCGGAGCAGGTAATCTACGGCTGTATACGCCCCACGAACGTTGTCTACATCCACATAAGCGACCCCAGGAATATTGCATTGGCTGATGCTGATGACGTTGTTTTCTTCGGCTAACTGCTGAAGCTCATCGACATCTTTCTGTAACACATTGTCGATGGCAATAGCGGCGAAGTTATTCTGCTTGGCCCAATTGCGATAGCTAAAGTCGCTGTCTTCCGGCACTTCATGCAACGTCACCTGATAGTTGAAGGTCTCTAAAACAGAGGCCAATCCCTGCATGACTTCCAGCGCATAAACCGCCTGCACCAAGCGCCCAGCCGGGCGACGAACAAGCAGGCCAATTGTAGCGGGTTGGTTTTTTGCATGATGGATGTAACCCAAGTTTTGGGCCGCGCTTAACACACGCTCACGGGTGCCCTGGGGAATACTTCTGTTGGGGGTATTGTTTAACACAAACGATACGGTCGTTTTAGAAACGCCAACTTCGCTTGCAATATCCTGCATCGTAACACGTTTCATTCAAAAAATATTTCTGTTTAGTAACTAGATTTAGTAAACTATTTACTAAATATTATAAGTCAATTTTACTTGTTGTCAATAGCTCAGACGATATCGTATAGCCTCATCCGAACACTTCAAAGGCGCTGAGCTGCAAATCTGGCCCACCCCCCTGTTTGACGCCAAACCAAGCCGACCACCCACGGTTGTCAAGCTGGACATCTATTACTTTCTATCCGAATTGGACTGACGACATAAAAATCGCTACAATATTTGAAGTCAACCAGCATCAGAAACAAATAGTTAACTCATAAGTGTCTGCGACGAAATAATGGATAATCAATTCCGCCCTACAGCCTTCCACATCATGACCAAGCCACGCGGCGCAATCTGTAATCTAGATTGTAAATACTGCTACTTCCTGAGCAAAGAGCGCCTATATCCCAATAGTGATTTTCGCATGAGCGAAACGCTACTAGAGGAATACACGCGGCAGTATATCGAGGCGCAACAAGTGCCGGAGGTGACGTTCGCATGGCAGGGCGGCGAGCCAACGCTCATGGGGCTGGGCTTCTACAAGCAAGCTGTTGGCTATCAGCAAAAGTATAAAAAGCCCGGTATGCGGATCTTCAACACCTTACAAACCAATGCCGTCACGCTGGACGACGATTGGTGCGCCTTTTTTGCTGAAAACGACTTCCTCATCGGTGTCAGCGTGGATGGCCCTAAGCAGCTGCACGATGCCTACCGCGTAGACAAGGGCGGTGGGCCGACGTTTGATAAAGTAATGGACGGGATCGCCTTACTAAAAAAGCACAGTGTGGCGTTCAACATTCTGACGACCGTTCACGCTGCCAACGCCGATCATCCATTGGAGATTTACCGCTTTTTCCGTGATGAGATCAAGACACAATTTATGCAGTTTATCCCCATTGTAGAACGTGCCAATACGACCGGATTTCAAGAGGGGAATACAGTCACAGAACGCAGTGTCACGGCGGAACAATACGGCACATTTCTTACGGCGATCTTCGATGAGTGGGTGCGCCATGATGTCGGGCACGTTTTCGTGCAGATTTTCGATGTGGCGCTGGCGGCCTGGTCTGGCAACCAACCGGGGCTGTGCATCTTTGAAGAAACGTGTGGTACCGCCTTGGCAATGGAGCATAACGGCGATGTCTATTCCTGCGATCATTACGTTGAGCCAGATTATAAGCTGGGCAACCTGATTGACATCCCATTAGCTGACATTGTATCCAGCGACCAGCAGCGCCAGTTCGGACTCGCCAAGCGCGACACACTGCCATCATATTGCCGTGAATGTGAAGTACGCTTTGTGTGTAACGGGGGTTGCCCGAAAAATCGCTTCATCGAAACACCCGATGGCGAATCTGGATTGAATTATCTCTGTGCAGGCTATAAAGCGTTCTTCACCCACATTGATGACCCTATGCGTTTTATGACGAATGAACTCGCACATCGTCGCGCTCCCGCCAATGTAATGAGCTATATTCGCCAACAGGACGCTGAACTTGATGTGCTGTTCGCCGCTGCGGGACGCAACGACCCGTGCCCGTGTGGTAGTGGGCTAAAGTTCAAGAAATGCCATTTGCGAAAATAGTCATGACCGTAGCGAGTGTACATTACCCTAGAGCGATTGCATACGGAATCTTTATGGACAGACAATTCTTTCGAGATAGTCATCATCCCAACCAGCCCGTTTGCGTTTATTGCTAATGCCAATTTTTGCTGTTTTCTCTTGCTTGAGTAAGTTAACAGTCATATGTCGCAAGAGTGCCATATTGGCAGGCGCGTGATCTTTGCGGATGCGACTTTCATCTTCACGAAAAGCGACATCCAGCACCCAATGCAAGTCATTTTCGATTTGCCAGTGGTCGCGGATAGCTTGTAAGAAGTCATCTGCGCTAGCCGTCCAGCTACTAATAAAATAGCGTGAGGATGTTTCCAATTTATCTTTCTCGGGCAAATACCGAACGCTGACCAACTTGATTAAGCTGTGTATCTTTGTCCACTTCTTGTGCTGACGCAAATACTTGCGATATTCAGGTTCGGTGACGACCCAAACTTGCCGATATTCTTCTCGTCCGTGCGCTTGATTAACCGTTCGGGCGGTTTGATAAACCACATTCTGATACAGTTCGCTCTCAAAGCCTTCAAACAGCAGTTGCAGGTCTTCATAGAGCGTGCCTTGATTGCCTTTGACCGCCATGATGTAGTCTGCCTGAGCCGCAATAATTTGTTTGGCAATCGTGGTTTG
>DAOTUA010000236.1:0-5434 GCA_034437355.1 Anaerolineae bacterium
GGTGTATGGGTCGCCAACCCGAACGGCAGCACCCGCCCCAAAAACAACGCCACATTATTTGGCGACCCATACACCCCCGCTAACCGCCGTGCGCCCCCCTCCGCCGTGATAATCCCCTCACCAAACGCATACATTCCCAGCCCGATCCCCGCCACCGCCAGCCCTGCCACCAGCAACACATCCACCAACCGCAATAACCCCGCCCCATCTCGGATCGTCGTCCGCACCATCACATAAAACAGCACCGGCTCAATCACCAGCACCCGCCACTCGGTCAACGCCGGACCAATAAACGCCGTCCACGTCAACGAAACCGTCGCTAACCCGGCATACCCCAGCACCAGCCAGTCTATACGTGTTAGCTCGATGGCGACATCCGGCAACCTACCATGCTCCCGATACCAGCTCGCCACCCACACCGCCCCCCGTATCCCCCACCCGATCACCGTTAACAACAGCACCACCTCCGCCAACGGGAAAAACCGCGTGTACAACTGCACCGGGAACAAAAAAAACGGGCTCCACAGCACCACCAGCGCCAGCCCCACCTCCACCCGCTGATAAATCAACCACAACAGCACCCCCGCCGCCACCACCCCTACGACAAACGACGGCTGCACATACAACACACCACCCGTCAACACCGACAAACCCAACACCACCCCATCCCGCCGGATGATCGGCGCGGACCCCACCCCCCACGTAAAAAACAACCCCACCAACAACACCCCAGAAACCACCACCGACAACCCCACCTGCACCAGCCACCCCAACCGACCCGTTACCCGGCTCACCGGGGCCAACGCCGCCCCCCACGCACACCGCCGACCCGTCACCACCACCGCCAACAACGCCACCGCGCTAACCCACCACGCGATCACCATTTGCCGATCATACGGAGCCGTCAAATCGCCATCGCTCACCGCATAGCCCACCAACGCCCATTGATCGTGCCCCTCATCCGCATACACGGTTAGCTCATGCCGACCATCCGCTAACCCCTCCGCGACTGGCACCAGCACCACCTCACGTTCCCCCGTCGGGTGAGTCAGCACAATATAGCTTGTCCCCCCATTATCCGCCGGGACCGCGTTCGCCGGGCCGCCGTCTACCTGCGGATACAAATATGCCACATAATCCCCCTGCCGCGTGATCAACCCCACATCCCGCCCGAAAAAATCAAATGACAACCGGCTATCATTCACCCAGCCAATATCCGCCCCCAACTCCCCGAACGTCCACACCCCCGTATAAGTCGCATAGCCCGTATTCGGCGGGAACCACCCGTTACGCGCCGCCCCCACCGGATCATACCCCCGCAGCGCCTCTAATAACGGCGTCCGCCGTCCATCTTGCCACACCAGCGCAAACCCCCAGCGCGGGTCATCCGCCGGGACCGCCGGCTGCCAGTGGTTGATAATCATCCCGCCCAACCAGGGCCACTCCCGTTCGGCCCGGTCCAATAAACCTAATGTATACCGAATCTGCGTATCAGCATCCACCGCCCCCCACGCCGACGGCTCGCCGTCCCATCCGGGCGGTAGGCGGTTCCAGCCCCCACTAGACGCCCACAGCGCCTTATCGCCGTCCCCGTGCGCCACCATAATCTCACGCAGACGCACCACCCGCGACACATTCAGCACCTCCGCCACCCTCCGATCATCCGGCCCCATATCGAACCCGTACACCTTCGCCGCCAACGCATCGGCATAATCTCCGACACCTAGCCCGTATAGCGCCTCCAAATACAGCCACTCACTCAGGTTATGCGGCCCCCTCTCCACCGTCGGAGCCAACGCCGCCGCCATCACCACCGCGTCCGCGTCCGCATCATGGATCGCCGTATAGCTCGCTCGCAGTAACGCCGCATAGTTTGCCGGGCGCGGGTCCAGTCCGCCCCACGCTTCCCGCAAGTTCGGCTCATCCCACACCTGATAGTGATCCACACTATCCCCATACCGCGCCGCTACCTCCCCCGCAAACCCCGCGAACGTCATCGGGTCGGCTGGCGGGGCAGTCGGATGCCCCCTGGCCCGTTCATCGCGTAACCCCAACGGCACCCCCTCCAATACCAGCACCAGCCGCAGCCCGTCATGTTCCCCCACCGCCGCCACTACCGGGTCCCACACCTCCCAACAATATGTCTCCCCGTCCGCGCACAGCACCTCATCCCACCGGAGCCGCTGCCGCAACCACACCACCCCCGCCGCCTGCATCGCCCCCAACTGAGCGCCTAGCTCGTCCGCGTCGTACTGCTCTAACGCCACATTCACCCCCAGCCGATCCACCCGAAACGGCAGCGCCTCCGCTTCTAACGGGTTCTCGTAGCCGCGCAGGTCATACGCGAGCGCCTGCCGGGTCGCCAACCCCGCCACCAACGCGCCCCCCAACGCCATCAACGCCGCCCCGAAGATCACCCACTCGCGCATCGTCGCTACTGCTCCCATATCGGCTGAGACGCGCCGCCGTCTAGCGTCAACTGGTGCGATGCCCCGGTTTCAACATCCAACACCCACAAATTGCCCTGATATATCAACGCGATCTGCCGCCCATCCGGGCTCCAGTCGTATTCTTGCGACGTTAACCCCGCCGCCCCCGCCTGCTGCGGGAAAACCACCCGCGCATTACTCCCGTCCCGGTCCGCCACCACCAGATCATACTCCCCATTAATGCTATTGAACGGGTCCCGCGCTCGCATATACGCCAAATAACCGCCGGATGTATCGCCCGCGCTGACCAGCGTTGAATAACTTGGGTTAGACCATATCCCAGTGTAATCCGCAATCGGCGTATCAAACGATCCATCCAACGCCACCACCGCCGCACTAAACGCCGGGCTGGTTTCTGGTGGATAGTTCCCAATCGGGACGTGAACCGTGGTCGCCATTAAGTCATTCGCCGGGGACCACGAAAGCGTCGCCCGCCACGACCACGACTGGCGCGTATTGAACACCGGATATTCGATCAGTGTTTCAAAGTCGCCCGTCTCAATATCCACCAGCCCCACCGAATCCGCCCGCACCCAGCCCAGCTGCTCACCGTCCGGCGACCAATAAAACTGCGTCCCCCACCAGCTATACAACCCAAAAGACGACGCCTCCACAATCTGCTCGACCCGCAACGCCTCGCCCGTGCGCGGGTCTAAGCGCATCGCCCACAGGTCATTAAACGCCCGCCAACCGGGGGCCGTCTCGCTGCTCTCCGCCGTCGAATAGCTAATCGTATTCGGCAAGTTCGGTATCCAGGCCGCCTGTAACACATCCTGCGCCACCAGTTGCACCGGCTCCGGCGCTTCCTCGCGGATGTCCGCTAGCACCCACAACGTATTGGCAAAAGCCGCCTCCGGGTTATCCGGGTTTTCGCGGGTGAACAACACCCGTCGCCCATCGTCCGCCACATCAAACGCGAACCCGTCCAAGTCGGCGGATGTCGTGACCGGGCGCTTGTTCGTGCTGCTGCCACGCATCACCCACACATTCCGATTGCTCAGATAGGCCAACGTGCCATCAATCGCTATCGGGTCAATCTCCCCAGATGGCCCCACATACACCACCTCATCCACCGGCGGCGTGATCACCACCCGGCTGATCTCTATCGGCGCTTGCGGCACCTCATTTTCTACCCGCACCCGATAACACACACGCTCCACCCCGTTTTGCCCGGCCTGCCCGATGCGCTCATCCCCCGGCGCTAACCCCTCGTTTAACACCGTCTGCTGCCGATACGCTAACTCTTCTTGCTCACATTCTGTCGTTTCCGTCACCCGCGTCACCGTGACGATCATCCCATCCGTGATCTGTGCGAATGGCTCCGGGTTCACCCGGTCCAACTCATTGAGATCAACCGCCGCGTCCCGTAAAAACTCGCCCACCGTCACCGGGCTTTCATAGGCAAACGTGCGTTCCCGGCCATCGGCCCGCACCGATACCAACATCTCGTTTGTCGATGGCGCAGCCGTACACCCCACCATCACCACCAGAACCCACGCCAACGCCTGCCCACTCAACAAATACCTGCCCGGATTCCTGAATTGCATCGTCTTATCCCAAAAACAAACAAGCCACCGTATCTCCCAAAGAGAATACAGCGGCTTGCTGGGCTTGCGCCAGGGTAAGTCGATAGCTTACGGCTTGGTCGCCGGTAATGTTTCCAGCGTGTCCGCGTCCGTCAGCCGCGTCACCCCGGAGCCGTCCGCGTTCATCGCGTAAATCTCACGGTTGCCGTCGCGCTCACTCACAAACACGATCTGCGCCCCGTTCGCCGTCCACATCGGCTGAGCGTCAATCGCGCCGTCGTTCGTCAGCCGCGTCACCCCGGAGCCGTCCGCATTCATTACGTAAATCTCACGGTTGCCGTCCCGGTCGGATGCAAACACAAGCCGCGTCCCATCCGGCGACCAGGCCGGCTGCACGTCGTCTGTGTCGCTGTTCGTCAGCCGCGTCACCCCGGACCCGTCCGCGTTCATCACGTAAATCTCACGGTTGCCGTCTCGGTCGCTCACAAACGCTAACTGCGCCCCATTCGGAGACCAGTCCGCCTGCATATCTTCGCCCGGAACATTCGTCAGGTTGGTTGCGCCGCTACCATCTGCGTTAACCACGTACACCTCACGGTTTCCGTCCTGTTCACTGGTGTACGCAATCCGGCTGCTATCCGGCGACCAACGCGGCAAGATACCGCTGATCGGGGTGGTCCCATCCGCCGAAAGCGGACGCTCATTACTGCCGTCCTCATTCATCAGGTACAGGCCACCATCCCGCACAAACACAAACTGACCATTCCCGGACCAATCCGGCTGTTCATCGTTTGCGCCGTTGTTAGTGCGCCGTGTCTGGTTCGTGCCGTCGGCGTTCATCACGTATAACTCACGGTTGCCATCGCGATCACTCACAAACACGACCGCCGGGTTCGGAGGCGGTGCGCCCTGCTCAACTGTGATCACCTGCTCGACAGTATTTGTCCCGCCTCCCACATCCGAAACCGTCAGCGTGGTGGTGTACGTCCCGGCTGCCGTGTATTGATGCTCGACCGTGACGCCGTTCATCGGCTGCGACCCGTCGCCAAAGTCCCACGTAAACGTCGAAATCGGTCCGGTTGAGGCCGACCCGTCAAAGGCCACCGTCAACGGGGCCGGACCCTGCGCCGGATTTGCTCCGATTACCGCTTGCAGCCCTTCCGTGACCGTGACCGTCTGTTGGGCGCTGTTGGTCGCCGCCCCATCCGAAACGGTCAGCGTGGCGGTGTACGTCCTGGCTGCCGTATATTGATGCTCGACCGTGACGCCGTTTATCGGCTCCGACCCGTCGCCAAAGTCCCAGGTATAGCTGCTAATCGGTCCGGTTGAGGCCGACCCGTCAAAGGCCACCGTCAACGGGGCCGAACCCTGCGCCGGATTTGCTCCGATTACCGCTTGCAGCCCTTCCGTGACCGTGAC
>DAOTUA010000237.1:0-5447 GCA_034437355.1 Anaerolineae bacterium
ACAGTGCGCGTACAGGTAATCGACGGGGCAGTGACAACTGTCGATTATGATACGCAGACAACAAACAACCCCGCCCCATAATCTGCCATCCAATGATCGAGGCCTATCATGGCCTCGGTCCCTTCCCCGGCTCTCGTCCTCGGCTATACGCACCTCAATATAAATAGCGATAAGATATCGTGCGGTTTCACCCCACACCCCACCACGGTGTGCTGGGTTTCTCGCGTTATATCTTCACAGAGCGCGAAACGCAGTTCGCGCTGATGGGCGGCGCACTAACACTGCTGACGTTGAGCCTCGTTGGTTTGGTGCCAGCGGTAGCCACGACTGCTGGCTACGTGGCCGGCATCGGGGTAGCGGCGTACCCGATTGCCCGCAGCGGCATCAACAATTTGATCTTCAACCGATCATTTTTCAGCAAGCGGGAGTTGCTCCCAAGACATCTGGATATACCCGGCGTTCCACTTCGGGGAGGGCCTCAGCCGAGAGACACGCCCAAGCTGTTCTACGATCTGCTGCGATTCTTCCGGGTAGGTGAAGGATAAGCGTAGTATTACCCCTGGCAGATGATCGCGCAGTTGCCAGGCCCGCGTCGGGCGGAAAAAGCGATAGGCGTGATTATTGACCCGATGTTGGTAGGAAGGGTCCATCATGATGAACTGGGCCGCGTCTAACTCTGGATGCTCCACTTATCTGAAGGAGTTAGTAAACTAGATTCTATCGCTGTGATGCCCGTTCCAATAAAAAAACCACCTCGTGTGAGATGGGGATGTGACGCAAGTGCGATAGTCGATGTCGCTTAGTTGGTTTCGGTGACAGGTTGCAAACCGTAACGCTTTGCCACTTCCGGCGTAATCAAGCCGAGTAGTGCGTAGCCCAAACCAGCAATAACCACACCTAAGACGGTGAAGGCAATACCGAGCGCGATAATGCCATAAGATGCGCCAATGGCCATTGCGGACAGGCTAAGCGATGTGACCAAGCCAGCGGCTGTCAACTGAGTATCACGGGCACTGTTGGGAACCGGGTTGCCGTTGGCATCGCGTAAAGCCTCTTCAGCGTTGCTGGTTCCAGCGGGGTCTCCACTTTCGACAGCGAAGCGGCCCATCTCGGCGTAGGTTAGGTCACCAGTATAACGGGCCGCGTGCTGCTGGATGATCTCCGCCATGCTAAGCGCGGTTGCAATACTGTTTACCTCTGCGTTTGGGATCGATGCGTCATCCGGCGTTATGATGTTCTGTGCGGTTAATTGTGAACCGACAAAGCCGCGAATGTAAACGCCTGCCCCAGCAGCAGCAACACCGAGTACAGCGAATACAATACCGAGCGTGATGACAAGTTTTGGAAATAGTTTGATATTGTTCAACCAGTTCTCCTTATTAGAGCTTAACTTATTTCTGTAATTTGTTTATGAGTTTCCTCAAAAACTATGCTAAAATATAGTATATTTGACGACGTTATTTCAGTATCAAACATCATTTATCTATAATGAATATGATTTTATTAAAAGTGACAAATGTCATATTACGCCATAGAACTGCTGATCTTATGGCAGTTTTGGCCTTGCGGTAGTTTCGCGGACAATTCGTTTCTCAGAGCCACTGAACTCTCCAGGGATGAAGCCCCTGATTTGATAAAACGACAAAGGGGCTTATCCCGGTTTAACTTGGAATAAGCCCCCCAAAAAAATACCCTCTACAGGATTCGAACCTGTGCCTTCGGCTCCGGAGGCCGACGCTCTATCCCCTGAGCTAAGAGGGCTTAATAATTTATACGTTTACAGTGTAGTCAACTTCGTGTGCCGATGCAAGCCCGTTCTATCAAAACGTAGGTCTTTTGCAAAGTTACATGGCTGTATTGGGCGCTGCCCAAACTCGTTACTTTTTGAAAAAAGTGAGCAAAAACTTATCATTTCGGACGCCTTGCGTCCAAAAAAACGGGTTCAAAGGGTGCAAACCCTTTGCAGGGGGCGGGGACAGCGTCCCCGCACTGCGAAAACTCGACTTTGCAATAGCTCTATATCACAACGCACAGATTTTGCTATAGTAGAAGGCCATATGTGTGAAGTGATCCCGAAGGTAGACTATGCGCCTAAAGTGGCTCTTGCTAACCGTTTGCCTGACTGCTTGTAGCACTATCTCGCTGCAAGATACCGCCGCCACCACCGCTGCCGAAAATCGCGCTATTGTGACCGAAGCAGCCCAGATACGCCAAACCATCCAGTTTGCCGAAACACAGGCGATGGCAACTTCTGTTGCCGCCGAAACGCGCGTTGCCCAGGCCAACAATGCCAACGCCCTTCTGCTGGCAACCGTCCGTGCCGGTGACCCGCCAACCGTACAGGTTCGCGCCCAACTCGACCGCAGCGTTGGCTCGCTCCAACGCGGGACGCCAGAACCCAACAACCCCGCCCGGACAACCAACCCCGCTGGGGATGTCATATCGACCTATACCACCTCTGCTATCCAGGATGCAGACGGCTGCGGTCAAGATCGGCAAAGTCAGTTTGACCTCGGTACCTTCCGTGTGTTTGCCGTGCAACAAGTCGCCAATATCCCCGCCGATACGCTTGTCGGCATTGAGTGGTATTACGCTGGGGAAGTCGCATTAGCCGATCAACTGCTGGTCACGGAAGCCGCCAATTCGCTGTGTATCTGGTTTTACCTCGAACCTTACTCTACCGGTAACTGGTCGTTACAATTTATATCTAACGGAACCCCTGTCGGTGAACGTGTCACCTTCCGCGTTGGAGAGTAGCCGCACCGCAGCGTCTATGCTAGGATTAAACGGCGGTCATTATTCCCGGAGTTTACTTTGAGACGCGCTGTTATCATCTTAGTGGTTTGCGGCCTCTGGCTTATGGCAGGCCACATCTCCGCACAACCCCAAAACCCAACCCCTACCCCACTGTTTAACGTGGTCATCGCACCAGATATTTTCCTGCGTGCCGGCCCCGGCGAACAATATCTACCTGTTGGCAACCTCCAACAAGGCGACTTTCTCTTTCCCGTTAGCCGCAGCGAGGATGGGACCTGGGTGATGGTGGCTTACTTCCGAGGGAGCTACGGCTGGCTACGGCGTGATCTCGGCTTCTGGGTAGAGGACATCGACGCACTACCCGTCATCTTGCCTGCTGCCCTCACCCCAACCGTTGCCCCCGGTGACGAAACGGCAACCCCCTTCTTCCCCACCAGCACCCCGACCGGTAACTGGGTTCAGAGCGTTTCCGATGTGGCCTATGTGCGGGCTGGGCCTGGCCGGGGTTTCTTACGCCTGGGGCAGTTGTTCAATGGCGATCAGGTCGTCCCAGTTGGACGTAACGAGAATACATCCTGGATTATGATTCGGTGGGACCCCCCGCAGCTTAACAACGCAACACCGATATCTCACAAGTTCGCCTGGATTTCCGTTAATCTGGTCGATTGGTCCGCCGATTTAGACGCGCTCCCCGTGTTGATGGAGGACCAACTCACGCCAACACCAACGGAGCCACCAACGCTAACAGCAACCGTGACGCTCACCCCAACGCTCACACCGACACCGAGCGCGACGCTGACCGAAACCCCCGCGCCGACGCTCACACCGACACCGAGCGCGACGCTGACCGAAACCCCCGCGCCGACGCTCACACCGACACCGAGCGCGACACTCACCGAAACCCCCGCGCCAACCCTCACACCGACGGCAAGCGCCACGCCCAGCGAGACCCCCGCGCCCACCGAAACCCCCACTTTTACCGAACAAGCTGCCGCCATCGTGCCAACAGATACGCCGCCACCACCCGGTACACCTCTCCCCACCGCCACACTCGCACCACAGGCGATCCAGGGCGAGTTGCCAACCCTGTTCCCAACAGAAACGCCAACCGAAGGGGCTGTCCCCCCGCCATCGACCGCCGCCAATACGCCACCGGGCCGCACTGTCCCGCTGGAAGCGTGGATCGGTGGCGGTGTTTTGCTGCTGATTGTTGCTTATGCGGGACTCTACGCACGCGGCGCGGCGGTCGTTGATCGCTACCAAAACGGATTTGTTGTCACCACCTGCCCTGTCTGCGAGCGCGGCGGCTTAACCGTCGAAACGCGCATCGACCGGCTGTTAGGTGTCCCGCGTGTTAAACGGGCTGTGCGCTGTGATGCGTGTCGCTCGGTGTTACGTGAAGTCGGAGACCACCGTTGGCGCTATGCTATCGACCGTTTGGAAAGCCCGACACTGTACCAACAATACAACAACCAGACACTAACCGAACGCGAGTTGATCGCGCTCTCCGATAACCCGCAGCGGCTCCAAGCGCCGTCTGTCTCCCCAGAATTTGTCGAAGATGATGAGGACCGCACCCCATGACCCCCGTGATAGAAGCCGTCCCTAACTTTAGCGAAGGCCGCCGCCAACCCGTTATCGATGCGATTGCTACCGCCGCCCGTGACGGTGGCGCACATATCCTCGATGTCAGCAGCGACCCAGACCACAACCGAACCGTCATCACCCTGGCAGGCGAACCGGAAACGGTTTCCGGTAGCCTTTTCCGGGCGATTGCCGCCGCCGCCCAACATATCGACCTGACCCAACATCAGGGCGTTCACCCGCGTCTTGGGGCCGCCGATGTGGTGCCGTTCATCCCGCTGCGTGATGCGACGATGGACCTATGCGTTAGCTTGGCCCGTCAACTCGGTGAGCGCATCGGTAATGAGCTACACTTGCCCGTATTCCTCTACGAAGCCGCCGCCACCCACCCGGCCCGTGCTAATTTGGCAGACATCCGGCGCGGGGGCTACGAAAAACTAGCCGGGCGTATCGCCTCGGACCCTCTCATGCAGCCAGATTACGGCCCCCCGACCTTGGGACCGGCTGGGGCAGTCGTCATAGGCGCACGCGGTCCGTTGATAGCATATAACGCCTACCTCAGCACCGACGACGTACAGATCGCCCGCGACATCGCCCGTAATATTCGTGAGTCTGGCGGGGGCCTACCCGCCCTCAAAGCGATTGGTCTTTTGGTCGATGAACGCGCTCAGGTATCTATGAACGTAGTCAACTACCGTCAAACCGACCTCCACACCATCACCGAGGCCGTCCGTGCCCAGGCTGCGACCTACGGCGTCACCGTGACCGAAACGGAACTGGTCGGGCTGGTGCCGCAAGCCGCGCTCATTGATGCGGCTCTGGCCTATCTGGGCTTACCCCATGCCACCCGCCACCAAACCCTAGAAACGAAATTAGGCGCTGCTACCGGAACCTATCAGGAGATTACCTTCAAATAATGCTCAAGCGATTATCCGGCCTTCTACTTTTTAGCTTATTGTTAGCTGCCTGTGGCCCGACCACACCCACCCCCTTTGCCGCCACAATCCCGGTCGCACAGGGGGCGGCTGTGCTGCCCACGCTCACCCCATCGCATACGCCGACTGTCACCAATACCCCCACCAATACCTTTACCCCAACCGCCACCC
>DAOTUA010000238.1:0-5695 GCA_034437355.1 Anaerolineae bacterium
ACTGGCCTCGCCTGCAGCAGGAAATCCGGAATTTCCTAGCTCGTTTTCGCCAGGGCAGTCTGGACCTCCTGTATTATGTGGGGTTATAGAATTAATTTATGAATGACCAACAAAAGCTTGGGGGGGTTCGGGGGCAAGCTGAGCAGTTACATTATCGTTAAGATTCCATCGAAACCGGACGAATCCCCTTATAAATCGTCGTCCCACCGATGGTTTTCAAAATCACCGAGGCCGGTTTGCTCACATCCACCTCAAGCTCGCGTGGGCTGCGCGGCTGATTGCCATTGCGCAAAAACACCCGGAAGATGTTATCAACCACCGACGCCGCCGGATTGACAAAATCCGGGTTGCGGGCCGCCTCTTGTAGCGCCAGGTTGAGTTCATCGTAGCGGAACACCTCGCCTGTCTCCGGGTGGACAAAATCCACGATGGCACCCTCTTCCGCCTCTTGCAGCCGTTCGCGTTCCGCTTCATCCTGGATATGACTCAGCAGGTATAACCGAAGCTGGGCCGGGTTCTCCCACCAGTCATAATCAACATGAAATTTGGTATCCACCGTTGGCTTCATCAAGCCGCCCGGTATCGGTAAACTAGGCATCTCTGCTCCTCCTTAACTCAACTGCCAGTAATGACCACCAACGTTCTGAAAGTCCGGGTTATTGATCAACGTCGCCAAGATCGGCCCTGGTGGGCAACGTCGGACCACGTTAACCGCGCTGTACAGCGTCTTCGCGTGGACATGCCCCTGCACGCCGAAGCGCCCCAACATCGGGATGATCACACGTAAAATCGTCGCCAACGGCTGTTGTTTCTGGTTATCGTCCTGGAACAGCTTATCGACACCTTCCAGGTCATCGACCCCCAACAATAGCAGCTCATCGAAGTCGGCACCGATTCCGCGTTTAGCCTGCTCAAACCCGATCTGCCCGTTTTCTGCATTGACAATTGTCACATACTCACTACGCGGCTTGTACGCCCGGAAATCAACAATGATCTCGTCCGGTGCCGCCCCGCGCCGCAAACGCACCGTCGATCCAATCGGCAGGGCATGTTTTGTAAACAGCGGGTTCAAACCATGGACATACTTTGCTTTGCGTACCACCCACGCGGAAAAACGCTCCTCGTCGGCGGCATCAACCAACGTCACACAAACGCGCTCGGTTTTGCGGGCCGTCGGGAATATCCGCGCCGCCTGATGGTTCAGCGGCAACGTACCACACCGCCGATGCGGGTAAATAACCGTCACCCGCGCCTCTTTAGTGCTAGCAGCAGCATAGGGCAGCGGCGAATGTTCGTCCCCCAATTCACGCTCTAATTCAAGCGCCAGCTCGTTCAACGTGTCTCGGTCGTACTGAATCGGCGTATACCGTAGCATCTTCGGCGTCGTCTGGACCTGCTCCGGTTCCATGCGTCGTAAAAACCACAACACCTCACCCGCTGGCCCCACCTCATCAAAGCGATCATCCTGGTTAAGCGCATAATTTACCGAGAACACCTGCAAAGGCTTCGGCTCATCGCTAATCCCCCCGATCTGCTCTAAAATAGATTCCGTACTCAGTGCCCCGCCCCCGTGCATGTCTAGCACGGCTTCGGCCAAGTGCAAATGCCCCTCATTGGTTTCGATCATCAACTCTTTAGCGAACCAATAGCCCGCCACCTGGATGAGACTGTCATCATCCATCAGCCGATCATCAACTGTGTCTAGCAACTCATAGAAAAAATCCGACTGGATGATGTCATCGGCACTCATGGCCTCTAACGTTGGCAGGTGCTCCTCATCCCCCGTATTCAGCCGATGCTCATGCGGGAACCCCATCGCAAACTCACGCCCCTCCGCTTCGGTATTTAAACCGTCGTCCTCAAAAAAGACGCGCATCACCTTAAACGCATCGTAGGCCCCGTTTTCGCCGGGGCGTATGTCTACCACTTCCCCCATCGCATACGCAAAAGCGGAAAACACCACCCGCTGCCCCACCTCGTAGGTCTTAGCCGGGTCGTAAAGTACCGCATTTTTGAAACGATCTTGCAGCCGTTCTTTCTCTTGTCGCACGCGCTCATTTACAACCGCACGCGCTAGCGTGCGTGTGTCTAGCGGCACTTCACGTTCTAGCAGCAGCGCATTCAGATACTCAATATCTGCGTCTGTAATGATGAAGTCGTGTGTCCAGGAAATCGTATTGGTCACGTTGCTACGCCTTCCTTCTAACTAATAGCCGTTTGTTTTATGATAATTAAGATGAACTTGTCTTGCGCGGGGAATGTTAAAAAGCGGAGAAATTTGTAACGGGGGGGTCGGATGACGCATTAAAAAACAATAATGAATATCATGTCAATTAGCCTCCATAACTGTATCATTATACTAAAGCCTCCGAAGCGATTGCAAGCGTCGGGTTGACCCTATATCGGCGCTCCGCTATACTTACAAGCTGTTAAATCCCTCGGCTGGATACTGTTCCTAACTCGACAAACAAGCACTTCAAAGGTGAGCAACTGATGTCTACCAAACGCACATACCAACCCAAAATTCGCCGGCGTAAACGTGTTCACGGCTTCCGTAAGCGCATGAAAACAAAAACCGGGCGGCGTGTCCTAAAAGCCCGCCGTAACAAGGGCCGTCACAACCTTGCCGTCACAACCCGTCACGTCAAAAAAGTGGACTGGAACGGCACCAAGGGCAATCGTAACTAGGGCCTCATGCTGCCCAAACCGTATCGCCTACGTCACCCAGCAGACTTCGCCCGCCTTCGCCAACAAGGGCGGGTTGTCCGCCATCGCTGGTTGCTATTAAGTGTGCTACCCAACCACCTATCACATAATCGGTATGGGGTAGTCACAAGCAAAGCACTCGGTAACGCCGTGATACGCAATCGCATCAAACGCCAACTCCGAGAAGTCATACGTTATCATCACCCTCATTTACACACCGGGTTCGACCTAGTGCTTGTGGCGCGAAAAGCGATTGTTGGGCAACCATTTCACCATCTATCACGTATAGTATACGATCTCACTCAACAAGCTGGCTTAACTAAACAGGATGGCACATCATGAAATGGATCGGACTCTGGTTAATCAAAGGCTACCAAAAAGTTATTCGCCCCATTTTGCCGCCATCTTGCCGGTTTTATCCGTCCTGTTCGGAATACACCTATGAAGCTATTGACCGTTACGGGTTGTTGCGGGGGAGCTGGCTTGGCGTTAAGCGTATCGCCCGTTGCCAACCCTTCCACCCTGGCGGATTCGATCCTGTCCCGGAACTTGAAGAGAAGGTAAATTTTGAAAAATAAAGGGGTACTTACCCGTATCACACTGCTGATGGCCTTGCTGTCGCTGGCGCTAGTCGGTTGTGTTGCTCAGCTTGGTACTGGCTGGGCTGGCCTGACGGTGCTTGAGGATGGACAGCATATTGCCTATGCCTACGAAAACACACTCGCTATTGTCGATGTCACGGGCGGTCAACCCATCCCGCTAACCCAAAATGGCGACATACGTGTAACCGATAACGGTCAAGTTATCCGCTGGGAAATCGACGGCAACGACTACGATAACGCCAAGTTCTTCGCCCCCCCACTTATGCGCAGCGACAATACACTGCTCGCCCTCACGCTAGATCGCCGCTTACTGGCAATAGACCGCCAAAACGCCACCGTCTCCGTCATCACCGAGGAACCCATCGGCCAGCGTGGTAATGCCGTCACCCGCCCGATCCGCGCCGGCGATAAAATCCTGATTGGCCTCCAAGAACGCCTGCTGGCCCTAGACGCCAACACCCTGGCCCCCACCTGGGAGATCGAAACCAATTATGCCGTGTGGTCCCCCCCCTTAGTTATGGATGACATCGCCTACTTCACCTCCCTCGATCACTCAATGTATGCCGTTGATCTCGGCAACGGTGAAATACAATGGTCCCTAGATTTAGGCGGCGCGGCCACCGCCACCCCCGCTTACTACGAAGCGGATGACGCCTTCTTTGTCGGGACCTTCGAGCGCAAAGTGCTGAAAATCTCGCGCAGCGGCCAAGTCATCACCAGCTACGACACCGACGAATGGGTGTGGGGGTCCCCGCTATTGGTCGATGATATGCTCTACGTCGTAGACCTGGCCGGCGTCGTCTATAAGCTAGACCCCGCCACACTCACCGAGGTCAACGGCTGGAAACGCCAGGTCGCCGAAGCCGCCATCCGCACCACCCCCGCCGTTTTTGATGATTACGTGGTTGTCGGCAGCCGTGATGAGCGCGTATACTGGTTAAACCGGGATAACGGCGGCGAAATTTTCAACCGTCGCTTAGATGGCGAAATTCTGTCCGATGTGTTGTACTTCCCGGCAAACGACACCAACGACCTAGAAGAAAGCCTGATCGTTGTGAGTACCCTGTCTAACCGCGAATCCCTGGTCGCCTTCGGCGCGACCAACGGCGAGCGTGTCTGGACGTATAGGCGATAAGCAGCGCAGTTTAGAGGAGTACCTATGTGGAATCTGATTATTAACCCCTTTATCACCGCGCTGACGCTGTTCTACTCCGTCACCGGGAACATTGTCTTGTCGATTGTCGTCTTTACCGTCGTCACTCGGATGCTGCTCTACCCGTTGACCTTGCAGCAGATGCGTTCTATGCGCAAACAGCAACAACTCCAACCCCGCATCAAAAAACTACAAGAGAAATACAAGAACGACCGCGAGAAACTCGCCCAAGAACAAATGAAAATCTTCCAGGAAGAGGGCGTCAACCCGCTAGCAGGTTGCTTGCCGATGTTTATCCAAATACCCATCTTCCTAGGGCTGTACCAGGCCATCATCTATGCGTTGGCGGCTACCCCGCTTCAACTCATTGATATGTCCGGGCGGTTACTCATCCCCGGCCTGGCGTCGGATGTGCCCCTCAATAATATCTGGCTGGGCCTCGATCTGACGCTCCCACCAACCGCCAACCCCGCCTTTGCCCTGGTGCTACCTGTTCTTGTGATGGCCACGACCTGGGCACAAACAAAACTCACCATCCCACAGAATAACACCAACGATAGCAAAGGCGATGGCGGCGCGATGGACCAGGCGCAAGCCATGACCAAATCCATGACGACCATCATGCCGCTGATGCTTGGCTTCTTCTCGCTCAACTTTTCCGTCGGTATCTCGATCTACTTCATCACCTCCAACCTGATCGGCGCTTTCCAATACGGCTTCATCGGGCGGCGTCACCGCGAGAAACTAGACGAAGAATTCGCCAAGCCGGAAGACGACGAACAAGACGATACCACCGAAGCGCCCAAAATCAGTAAGAAGAAAGCCAAAAAAGCCAGGAGAGAAAACAAGGCCACCAATTAATACGGGAGGGGGGTTGGTTTGCTCCGTTAAAACTAAAGAAAGGAGATGGGCGCGTCGGTTCGCACTGTGTCATACCTAACCGACGTGTCACTTCAGGTTATGAGTTCACAATATGCTATTGAATCGACCGGGGCCACCGTCGAGGAAGCCATCACCAATGGCCTGGAAAAATTAGGCGTCGAACCAAGTCAGGTTATCGTAGAAGTGCTAGATGAACCCACACGGCGCTTGTTCGGTATTGGCTCCAAACAAGCACGGGTACGCTTGCAACTGCTCACCCCACCCCCACGCCAAAAACCCACAGTCCCCACACCGCAGCCCGATCCCACACCGCAGCCCGATCCCACACCGCAGCCCGACCCCACACCGCAAG
>DAOTUA010000239.1:0-2987 GCA_034437355.1 Anaerolineae bacterium
TGTGGGAGAGGGGGATTTAGGGGGTGAGGGCGGGTGCGATACCGTAAGATGTGTTTAGTACCTGAGTAGTTACGTTGTAACACCTATTTTTTGTGAAAACCGAAGATTTTCACAGCGAAAGTTTTGGTCAGGCTTTTACAAAAGCTTGTGGGGGTTCGGGGGTGAAGCCCCTGAGTAGTTACCTACGAAGCGCGGACACTGTGAAAAATCTGTATACGTCTGAACATCGTCTGGAAAAGCTGTCAGGTTGCTTGAAACCCCGATGCGCTGCGGCTATGGTGAAGCTAATCCGTGTATGGGGCTAAGCCCCGTATCCCAAATTTAACAACCAACTGAGGAGCAGCACCTATGCAATTTTTACGACAAATAATACTGATACTGGCGTTAATCGGAGTGGGGCTGCCGGTGATAGCGCAGGATGATGCGCCGCGCATGGGGGCCTGGGATCGTTGCGAAACGCCCCAATCGCTGCCGGCCCAGGTCGATGTCGGGCTAGTGGCAGATATGACCGGCGCAATCTCATTTTACGGCGCACCGCAGCGGGACGGCGTAGAGCTAGCCACCCGCGAGATCAACGAATCCGGTTACCTGGGCGATAGTCAGCTCAACATCTTATACGAGGATACAGCTTCCGACTCCAGCTATGCCGAGGCTATCAACGCCGTGACCAAGCTGACCGAACAGGACCGGGTGACTGCCATTCTCGGCCCGACGTTGAGTTCAGAGGCCTTCGCAGCGGCCCCGGTTGCCCAGGAGAATAAAACGCCGATCCTTGGCCTGAGCAACGCCGCCGAAGGGCTGCCGCAGGCCATCGGGGAGTATTACTTCCGGGCGCTGATGCCGGAAAGCACCATGATCCCCTATACGGTGACGGCGGCCCAGGCGATCACCGGGATGCAAAGTGTCGGGATTCTGTACGGTGACGACGACGACTTTACCCTGAGTGGCTACGATGCGTTTATTGACGCACTAGAAGCCGGAAATATCGAGATTATCGGTGAAGAAACCTTCGCCCGTGGCGATACCGACTTCAACGCTCAACTGACCAAGCTACTAGCAAACGACCCGGACGCGCTGGTCTTGGCGGCCCTGGCCGCCGAAGCCGTCCCGATTATCAACCAGGCCCGCACACTAGGGTTTGACGGCCCGATTTTGGGCGGTAATGGTTTGAACGCGCCCGGTATTGTCGATGGGGCTGGGGCCAATGCCAACGGCGTTATTGCAGGGACATCTTATCACCCCTCATCCGATGCGCTCGTTTCTGCGACGTTCACCGAGACGTTTACAGACACCTACGGCTACGAGCCGGATCAGTTTGCCGCCCACGCCTACACCGGGGCCTGGGTGATGGCAACCGCCATCCGTTGCGCCGATAGCGCCGATCAAGATGCTGTGCGCGATGCCCTGACCGAAATCCAAAACTTTACTAGCCCGCTAGGGAGCTTCGGGTTTGACGACAACCGCGACCCGGTTTATGACCGCCTGTTGCAAGAAATCCGGGACGGCGAGTTTACCGTTATTGCCCGCGAAGGCGACGAGTAGCGGGTATTTCGGGCGGTGCGCTTTTGCCCCTCATCCCGCTTTTGTGTAGGAGAGGGGCTTTTTCCAATGTGGCGTTAATGTCCCACGTAACCGGGCTTACGTTCCCCCGTGATCAGATGCGCTATAGTACACTTAGCTTGACAATCTATCACGTTTTTGAGAAAGGACAACACACATGCGAATGATATTTCGCTTGGCACTTATGGGGATCGTCGTGATCGGGCTGTTGCTCGCGAGCTTCTCAACCGTCGGGGCACAGCTTGGTAATGGCGTTGGTGAATGTGAAGACCCGCTAGCCGGGTTAAACGTGCGCTTTACCCTGCGCTACTGGGAACAGACCAACTTCTGTAAAACCAACGTGGACCTGGAAAGTATCTTGAGTGGTGGGCCACCGCCGGACGGCATCCCGCCGATTGACAACCCCGTTTACGAGTCGGTCGAACAAGCGTCCGCCTGGATGATCGAAGAATCGCCCGTGGTCGTGGTGACTGTCAACGAAGAAACCCGCGCCTATCCGTTGGCGGTTCTCACCTGGCACGAAATCGTGAATACCGAAATCGGCGGCGAAGCGGTCACGGTGACATTTTGCCCGTTGTGCAACAGCGCGATTGTGTTTGATCGTACAGTTGAAGGCGATACGCTCGACTTTGGGGTTAGCGGTAACCTGCGTAACAGCGATCTGATCATGTACGACCGCCAAACCGAAAGCTGGTGGCAGCAGTTCACTGGCGAAGCGATTGTCGGGGAATATACCGATACCATGTTGGAGATGCTGCCCTCACAGATCATCGGCTTTGGTGCTTTTGCCGCCGAGTTCCCGGAGGCTGAGGTACTTTCTAAGGAAACGGGCGCACGCCGCCAATACGGGCAAAACCCCTATGCTGGCTACGATAGCGTCGAAACCCCCTTCTTGTTTGACGGCGAACTAGATGAGCGCCTGCGGGCCACCGAACGGGTGCTGGCCGGGTATATCGGCGGTGAAGCGATTGCCTACCCCTATCCCACGCTACAAGCCGAACGGGTGATTAACGATACCGTCGGTGAGCGTGAAGTCGTCGCTTTGTGGCAGCCGGGCGTTAAGAGTGCGCTAGACTCCCGCGAGATCGACGCCTCCCGCGATGTTGGTACCGCTGCGGTCTACAGCCGCGAACTTGAGGACGGCACCATCTTAACGTTTAGCCCAACCGATGATGGCGGCATCGTGGACGACGAAACCGGCTCGACATGGAACGCTTTCGGGCGGGCAACGTCCGGCGAGCTAGAAGGCACCAGGCTACGTCAGATGATCGCGGCACCGCATCTGTGGTTCGCGTGGAACGCCTTCGCGCCAGAGGCCGAACTTTACGGTTTCGATAGCTAACCCCGCCCGGATCAACTGTTCGTTTATTGTCGGTGATGGTCAACCGTGCAGCCTGACCCCCCACCCCGGCGCTAAAGCGCCACCC
>DAOTUA010000240.1:0-1989 GCA_034437355.1 Anaerolineae bacterium
CCCGTTGGTGCGCGTATCGGGAGGGCACGGCGACCCTCCCCTACGATGTCGGTGATGACAAAATGTTCGTAGCCCACCGACAGGTTGTTCGTACACCTCACTTACCCAATTATTTTATCAAACGTCAACCACCCCAAACCCCGCCACTTTTTCTGGAAAAAGTGGACAAAAAGCGTCCATTTTATCATCCAAAATGAAGGTTTAGACGTTTTTCACAGTTAAGGTTTTGGTCCAGCTTTTGCAAAAGCTTGTGGGGGTGTGGGGGCAAAGCCACCACACATCTATGTGCGATCACTCTGGCCTCCAATTCACGGGGCGCTCTGCCATACGCGCAGTGTATTCGCATCCGTGCCAGCCGCCAACGCCGCCCGTCCGTCTGCCAGAGTGACGGCGGCCAAGTTGCTCGTGAGCGTGCCAGCTAGGGGGCGCTCCCAGGCGGGTTGGACCCCGGCGAGGGTGTTTTCTAGCGCGACGATGGTTGTACCGTCCTGGGTGGTGATGACCAATTCGGGCCGGTTGTCGCCGTCGAAATCCCCGGCGAGGCCCATATCGAGGTTCCGTGAGTTGATGATATGCGAGGTGTAGCCCAATTGCGCATTATTGACGGTGAGCGCATCGCCGTTTAGCGTGAAGAACTCCGGCATCCCGCCGATATGCGGTGTGCGCACGTCGGATAGCTGCGTTTCGCCGTTGATCCCAAACGGTGCGGCTGCGAGTTGGTGCCGCCAGCGGAACCCCTGCCCGATAGGTTCGCTTTCGGCAAAGATGCTGCCGTCGGCATTGTACACGCGCAGCCATGCGCCATCGGCTTGGTTGCTGACAGTCGTGACGATCTCTTGTTGGCCGTCGTCGTTGAGGTCTGCCCAAAACGGGCTGATCCCCTCAAACACATCATCGCCCGGTAACACGACCTGCGCCACCGGTATGAGCGTATCCTCCAACGGGTTATAAAGTGTGAGCGCGGCGGCTTCGATGTCGTCGCCCATAATCCCGTGAACGTAGCGTTGCGCGGTGGCCTGGGTATAACTGGCGATGATCCCCTCCGCATTGATGACCGGGCGAGCGTCTAACGGGAGGTTATCGGTTGCCCGGTCCAGGGTTTCGCTCTCGCGCCACAAGACGAGATCGCCGTTTTCGGCAACATACACGCGCCGATCATCGTGTAATTGAACCGGGTGTGAAAGCGGCGATAGGTCATCCCCCGCCGTTAGCAGCGTCGGCAGGCCATCACCGCTAAACACTGCCGCGATGGGTTGGCCTGGGGCCACTTGCCCAAGCTGGATCGCCATCCCTGTGGTGCCTGCCCCAACCTGAACAGCAAACACGCGCCCATCTGCCAGCGCCACCACCCACACCGCCGATCCGTTGACCACGCCACCCACCACCCATACCGGGGTCTCTTCGAGCTGCATATCGACTGGGGGAGTCGTTAAGGTCGTCTTTATGGCTGGCAGGTAGCGGTTACCGTCTGCGTTTTGGTAGGTATAGGCGATAGCTGGCATGGTGTCCTCCTCTTGGGCATTGGATGCCCACAATGGCACAGTTAGCAATAGCAACACAGAAATATAGCGCATCCGTTTTTCTCCTGGCGGGGTATCGACCAAATCTGTAACGCGCCTGTCGATGACGGTTCTATCGGGTGGCAGCGTGGTTTGAGTATAGCGAAAAGTTATCGCTATGCACACGTCCCCCTCATACACTACCAGGGCAATCGAACCAAAACTGAATCGATGTCAAAAGCGCAATATACCTTGTTAAAACGTCTAGCGGGGGCTTTGCCTCCACCACCCCTACAAGGATTTAGCAATCCTTGATCAGCAGTTTTTGGGACTTTGCGCCAAAAAAGGCAAGTTTTGGTTAATCTTTTTCAAAAGAATGGCAGGGTTTGGGATGTAATCCCAATCTATGCTACTAGAAAAATTTGAAGCGATTGCTCTGCCTAAACAATCAGGTGGTTTGCATTTGGGATAAGTTGTGATATATTGATGG
>DAOTUA010000241.1:0-16322 GCA_034437355.1 Anaerolineae bacterium
CCCGTTGGTGCGCGTATCGGGAGGGCACGGCGACCCTCCCCTACGATGTCGGTGATGACAAAATGTTCGTAGCCCACCGACAGGTTGTTCGTACACCTCACTTACCCAATTATTTTATCAAACGTCAACAAAAGCTTGTGGGGGTTCGGGGGTGAAGCCCCTGAGTAGTTACGATTTTATCAAATTTCGCATCAAAACCCCTAGATTTATCTATGGGAATGTAGGTGCGGGTGGTGTGTATGGCTGCGTTTGAATCTGGCGGCGCGTCAATTCAAACGTGCCATCCCGCGACAGATGTGATACAATCACATCTTAACGGTATAAGATATGAAAATCCGGTCATCAAAAGCGGGTTGGGGCATCAACCCATGACCTAGAGTTTGTAAGACCTGTGAACGCTTCGGCATAATCGGGCAACCTTGCTTGAGGTCAAAAATCCCCCTGCTTTAGCTGTGGGGAGTATGTCAAGACAGGGCATGTTGTAATGCTCGACGATTTTGACAGTGCTAATCTTAGCACTCATCAAGAGCAGTGAAGAGACCCGGCTCTATGAAGCTGCGGCAACCCCCGAAGCATCGGTGAAGGTGCCAAATCCGGCAGAGGGTCCGCCTCTGAGAAGATGAGATGTGCTTGTAGGTACCGAATACTACAACGCGCCTACTCATAAATGACGAGGGGCGTTTTTTGTTTTCTGGTAATCTTCTAAGAAAGGACGGATAAACCGCCATGAGTACCACGTTCATGACTTCCCCCCAATATTTCTTTACCTCCGAGTCGGTCTCGGAAGGTCACCCGGATAAAATGTGCGACCAAATTTCGGATGCCATCCTGGATGCCATCTTAGAGCAAGACCCAAACGCACGGGTTGCCTGTGAGACGGCCATCACGACCGGGCTAGTTATGGTCATGGGTGAGATTTCTACCTCGGCTTATGTCGATATTGAGAAGATCGTGCGGGATACCGTGCGCAACATCGGCTACACACGCGGCAAGTACGGTTTCGATGCCGAAACATGCGGCGTGATCGTGTCGATCAAAGAGCAATCCGCTGACATCGCCCAGGGCGTCGATACCGCGCTGGAAGCACGCGAAGGCAGCATGACGAATGCCGAGATCGAAGCCACTGGTGCCGGCGACCAAGGCATGATGATCGGCTTTGCCTGCGACGAAACCGACGAGTTGATGCCCATCACGATCTCGCTGGCGCATAAGATCACCCGCTACCTGACGGAATCGCGTAAGTCTGGCAAGTTACCCTGGCTACGCCCGGATGCCAAGAGCCAGGTCACGGTCGAATATGCCAACGGTAAGCCGGTTCGGGTCGATACCATCGTTATCTCTACCCAGCACGCGCCAGATATTACCCAGAAGGAAATCCGCGAGGCGCTGATAGAACACGTCATCCGTAAGGTTGTCCCGTCAGCCTTGATCGATGATCAGACCCGCTTCTTTGTCAACCCGACCGGGCGCTTTGTCGTTGGTGGCCCGCTGGGGGATGCCGGGCTGACGGGGCGTAAGATCATTGTGGATACCTATGGCGGTGTCGCTCGTCATGGTGGCGGGGCCTTCAGTGGGAAAGACGCTACCAAGGTGGATCGTAGCGCGGCTTACATGGCGCGTTATATTGCTAAAAATGTGGTGGCGGCAGGGTTGGCAGCCCGCTTTGAACTGCAACTTTCTTATGCGATTGGCGTTGCCGAACCGACATCGCTCGCCGTCGAAACCTTCGGGACGGGGCGGATCAGTGATGATAAGATCGAAGCATTAATCCGTAAGCATTTCGATATGCGCCCGGCAGCCATCATCCGCGACCTGGACCTACGCCGCCCAATCTATAAACAGTCCGCCGCTTATGGGCACTTCGGGCGAGACGATATTGACCTCCCATGGGAAAACACAGACAAAGCCGACACGCTCCGTCAGGAAGCCGGGCTATAATTGGGGTGCCAAGCGCCAAAAGCCACCGGGGTTTTTGACGCTTGAATAATTGATAGTACAACCCGACATTTTCGTAGCGACTCGGCCAGCCCCCCACCCCGCCGCTTTAACGGCGATGGTGGGGGAGGGGGTTTTACTACCTTCGGCCATGTTCACCCTGCTCTGATCTGGGTGTGTTCAAGCGAAGTCGCTGAGTTATAGCAACTATTTTTTGTGAAAATCGTAACGACTCAGGTAGAGATTAGGATATCGTGGGGTTTCACCCCACACCCTACACCCCACCACTTTTTCCAGAAAAAAGTGGACAAAAAGCGTCTATTTTGTCACCCAAGATGAAGGTTTAGACGTTTTTCACAGCTAAAATTTTGGTCAAGTTTTTGCAAAAGATTGTGAGGGTTCCGAGGTTGAAACCCCTGAGCAGTTACACATATTCCAATCAAAGCGGTGTTAGGTTGAGAAAGCCGATCCAGAAAGCGGCGAATAGCCGTTCTTTAACAAGTGCCAGACCTTATTAAACGGTTGTCGCTTGCATCCGGGCGGCGACGGCCCGCAGCAACCCCAACATATAGCCTTCTGCGGGGCAGGCTAACGCCCGATCCGCCACGTAATGCACCGCATCCGGGCGCGTGATCTGTAGCCCGACACGCCCATAAGCATGATGTATTACCCGCACCTGCCACGTTTCGCGCTGGTGCGGGTAGGGCGCTTCGGTGGCCCCCAGCCGCACCGACCCATACAGCCACTCACGGTAAACTGCCTCGAAATCCGGTGTGGTGCCGCGTACCCGCCCCTTAAACAGCGCCAGCCCGTAGGCGCTGCACACATCCCCAAACCCATTAACCGCAAACGCGATTTCCTCATCACGTAGGCCAATGGCAGTATTGGCTTGCCGCAGAGCCGCCTCGAAGGTGGCGGCCAACTGCGGGATGCTGTGCAACCAGTCCGCCGCCGGGACCGCCACCGGCACCGCCGCGCAGACCACCTCCCGCACACCCTGCAAGGCGTCGGCGGCCCCGTCGA
The DNA here is from genome assembly GCA_034437355.1 of Anaerolineae bacterium. GTDB lineage: Bacteria > Chloroflexota > Anaerolineae > Aggregatilineales > Phototrophicaceae > DAOTTY01. The sequence continues at coordinate 2,959 of DAOTUA010000241.1, forward strand.
TGCTGCCGAGGCCGTCCCACGTTTTCGGCTGGAAGGTCTCGACGCCAAATGTCGCCGGTAGACCGAAGCGTTCACGGAAGGCGCTTAACGGCTCGAACTCACGCGAGATACCATCGATCACCAAACGCATCAGGCCGCTAGTTCTCGTCTACCTGGCACACATCGAAGGCGTTCACGTCGATCAGCCACAGCCCGCCGTTGACGCCATTTGCCCCAAGTGCGATCTGATCCCCGGCAGGTGCAAGGCGCATATAGGCGCGGTCCTCCGTCCCCAGTCGAAACGGAAGCGGGATCAGATCGTATAGCTCACCTTCGCGGCGGTCGTAGCAGTGTAGGCGCGGGGCGTTGTTGGCGTCCGGCAGGGCAAAATAGACCACATCTTCAGATTGCGCCCCGCCGCGTGAGCGATAGACGGGGGCCGGGTAATTATTACCGGGCAAGTTCTCCCACTCGAACCACAGTGTATATAGTTCGGCGGTGGGTGGTTTGATGTAGAACCCGGTGGTTTCGCCATCGAATGTGCCACTGACGATCACCCCGCCAATATTGGGGGTGACGGTCGGCACGGTAACCGATGGCGTGCTGTTGATTTCTCGCGTGGAAAAATAGGCGGCGTCCGCACTGGCGACAAGGTAGGTCACCCCGTCGCCATAAGCCCCGTAAAAATACGCCAAGAAACGCTCGTTGTTGATCCAGTTGATGCCCTGGAGCGTGCTACGAAATAGGTTATCGTCAATCACCCGCCGGAAGCCGCCGTCTAGCTCGGTAGAAACCAGCGTGTTGATGTCCGTTTGGAATACGGCCCGCGTGCCGTAGTTCGGTTCGTAGGTCAGTTGAGATCGGTTAAATAGGAACCCCGCGCTATCCTCGGTGAACTGGCTTTGCATGTCCATATTTTCCCGGAACGTCTCATCAAGTGCGTCCGCAGCGCGGGGATGTTCGATGGCACGGTTGGTATCCTCCGAGGGGGTGTAGGCGTACCAATCATAGGTGGTGAATATATCTCGGTAGCAGCCTTCACCGTACAACACACGCGGCGTGATCGGCTCGCCGTCCTCATCGACCGTCAGCCACTCCAACGCGGCGACCTCGCGGTTGGCAGCCGGGATAATCCCGGTTGTCGGGGTCGGGTCGGGGGCGGGCATTTCTGTTGGGCGGCCTTGGGGTGTGTAAGTTACCGTGTCGATCTCGGTGTCCAGGTCGAACAACTCTAGCGTTACGATAAACCGTTGTGCTAGGCCGGGTTGCAGCACAAAATCTAGCGGAACGTTTTTGTTGCACTGATTGGCGAGAAACCCGAGGCCCTCCCCGATTAGCTCGTTATCGGCATCATACGCTTCTGCGAAAATCTGTACATCGCCATAGCCGCTGTCCCCCGTGTTGACAAGCGTCCCGCGTGCGATTTGCTGCTCCACGCCGAACACATCCAGCACCGATACGATCTCGGCGTCCTCGACGGTTAACACGTCATCCTGGGCGCTCACCGCCCCCCACACTAGCACCGAGAACACTATCAAACCGATTCGCCACATGGCTGATCCTCATCACATCCTGGAAATTCCCGCGCATTGTACCGCCGAACCAGAGGGCGGTACAGTGTAGGTCAGATAAGCGCTAGTGCGGGCCGGTGCGGGGTGCGTCAAGCTTCATATCCGATCACATCCGTTAGTGTTACTGCATCGAGAATTGCGCCGTTCAGGTTGGTATTGGTTAGGTTGGCCCCGGTCAGGTTGGCCCCGGTTAAGTTCACGCCGTTGAGGTCGGCCCCGTTCAGCAACACGCCCGATAAATCCGCGCCAGTCAGGTTGGCCCCGGATAAATGGGCACTGATCATAAAAGCCCCGGTCAAGATCGCGTTGCTGAGGTCGGCCCGTGCAAAGCGTACCCCGGTCAGGTTGGCGTCGGTGAGGTTGGCTTGTGCCAGCGCGATTTCTGCCCCGTTCGCGCCAGAGAGATCGGCTTCGGTCAGGTCGGCGTGCGTCAGGTTGGCTTGATCTAAGACGGCCTTGTCTAAGATCGCGTTCATCAGACGGGCATATGCCAGATGCGCCCCCGATAGGTTCGTGCTAATCAACGTCGCCCCAACCATGATCGCTGCGTTAAGCTGCGCCCCGATGCACGAGGCATCGGTGAGATCTGCGCCGGAAAAATCCGACTTGGTAAAATCGGCGGTGGTCAGGTCCGCACGAGCCAGCCGCACCCCAACGAAGTTGGCCCGGCGTGCCATCACGGAAACTAAACGGGCCTGCTCTAAAACCGCGTTATGAAAGTTGGCTTGGTTCAGATTGGCATGTGTAAAATCGGCATCGGTCAGGTCTTGACCCTGGAAATCGGCATTGTTTAACGCCTGGCTACGGTAATCTTTGTCTGTCATGGGTACCCTCTGCACACTATTTGAAACGACATGCCCCGATTATAGCGGGTTTGGTCGCGTTTGGGCTAAAACTTGGGAATTTTGAACGTTTAGCATATACTATAAATGCCTAATTCATTCAAACTCAACCCAACTGTTCACCTAAACGGGCACAAACCACCCATGACAACCGATTCTATTATCATCCTCCCCACCGACCCGGACTATCTCGACCAACTGGTAACGTTGCAACGCGCCGCTTACAACGTCTCGCCGCAAGACTACGATCACCCGGAACTGCTCCAGGCGACGGACTTTGCGAACCATCTGCGCGTGTTCCCGGAAGGGCAATTCATGGCGCTAGACCCGCTGAGCGATCAGGTGGTGGGCAGTTGCACCAGCATGATCATCGCCCACGACATCACCCAACCGATCACCGCAACCTGGGCCGAAACCACCGCTTACGGTAGCTTGCATCCCCATAACCCGCAGGGGGATTGGCTGTACGGGGTCGATAACGTCGTGCTGAAGGCGTATCGGGGGAAGGGGATCGGCGGGCGGCTGATGCAAGCTCGCTATCGCGTGGCCCAACGCTACAACCTGCGCGGTATGATCGCCGGGAGTATGCCCATCGACTATCACCACGCAGCCGCCGAAGGCGTAGACATTCAAACGTATATTGCCGATGTGATCGCCGGGCGACGCTGGGATACCAACCTCTCAAAACAACTGAAAAAGGGCTGCCGGGTCTTAAATGTGATTCCCAATTACCTGACCGATAGCCACCGTACCCACAATTACGGCGTTGCTATCGTGTGGGATAACCCGACCTACCGCCGCCCCGCCGCACGGATCAAACAGACCCGCCCGGCGCGGGGTACCGCTACTCAGCCCCGCCACAATACGCCGTGATCGCGGTTGGTGGCGCTGGCAACCGGTTCACTGCTCGCGCCTCAAGCATGAGGGGGCCGGGATGAAAATACCTGCCAGGGTGTGGCGTGAAGCCCCACGATATGCGATCTCGGCCTGAGCCGTTACGACTGCGGTTAATGACAAGCCGCCTCCCCGCTAAAGCCACCCGGCGACCACACCGGCGGCGTGTTCCCAGCCCGGCCGATCACCCGCATCTCGTCGCCGTTCCGGTCGGTGATCAGCAGCGTATAAGCTCGGCGGACCGCCAACCAGTTACCATCCGGGCTGTAACGCGGGAAATCAAGCGGTTGGTCGGCTAGCGGCCCCACCTGGAAAAGCTGCGCGGCGTCGGTATCCGCATTGCCCACCAACCCGACCGACCACACCCGCGCCGCCTGCACCCCGCCAAAGTCGCGGGCGGTAAGCAGCACACGCTCACCGCCCGGCAACCACCCCAGCGATAACATCTGATGCCATGCGAAGCTCAACTGTGTTGGGATCGCGTCGGGTTGGGCGGCGATCACCCACAGTTGATCATCCCCCGGCTGGGGGCTGTACCGGAACGCGATCAGTTGGCTGGTGGGGTCCCATTGGGGGGCGCTGGCGCTGCCAACGTCAAAGCGAGTGATACGCTCTTTCGTCAGGCCATCCGCACTAACCATCCAGATGTCCCCCTCGCGTAACCGGGGCGCATTGGCAGCTTGTTCGGGTTGGGCGGTGGCCGTCAGCGTGGCCCCAGCGGGGCGTTGTTCATAGGCGACATACGCTAGCCAGACGCCATCGGCGGACCAGCGCGGCGTGTTTTCATCGCCCGCCACGCTGTAGAAAGTTGGCGACCCACCCCCCGCCGGGACCCACGCCACCCGCGACTCACGCCCACCATCAACCGGGCGCGAGAGCGTGAACGCGATCTTGGTGCCATCCGGCGACCAGTCCGGTTCCCACGCATCCCATACTGCCATGGAGAGTTCGTCAGTATCGACCAGTGAGCGCGGATCATCCCCTGTTAAGCGCAGGCTGTACACACGGCTAGGCTGGCCCGGCTCCGCATAGGTTAGCAGCACCCGGCAGCCATCCGCCGAAAAATCCCAGACGGTGTGCGCCCCCGGCCCGATTGCTAACCGCCGGGTGAGGCGTGTCTGCACGTCATAGAGATAGACGGCATCGGCGGCGGCATCGGTATAGGCAACGATGGGGGCCGCTAACGGCGGGCGATCTTGGGCCGGGGTGGGAGGCACCCACAGCAGGCCGATCAACGCGATCAGTAGCGGTGGAGTGTGCGTTATGCGTTTGATATGCGCGTGTATACTCAAGTTTCGTTTTGGTGCGTTAGCGAGTAGAGGCCGATCAATATATGTGATCGGTGGGGGCATCCATCAACGCCCCCAATCGCGGGTTTTCTCAAACGCCACCGGTTATCCGGTTACCGGTATCGGAATGGCCGCCGGGTTGCGGAAAAGCCCGTCCTCGCCCTTCATCCAGGCTGTGACCGACCGGCCATCGGTACAAGTGGCTTCGATCTGATAGAATACGTCAAAACGATCTTTACCAATCACGACATATTCACTCGGCGGTATCTGGCATACAAAATTGGTGGTGAAGTTGTTCGGCTCGCTATAGACGTTATGCAGGATGGATGTGACAAACGTGACCGGGATGACCGTCCCTTGCGCTTCAATAAAGGGGACCTTGGTTGCATCGCCCCGAATGGCTAAGAACTCGTCACTGGCCCAGCCAACGAAACCGTCCGCTTCTAGCAGCCACCAAGACGTTTGATTATTACGCCCGACGATCTGCGCACGGGTGCCGCCCCGTAGCACGGCTACCGGCAGATATTGCGGGCCGTCGCCGCTGCGTAGGTTCATCCGGGGGGTGTTGGTAATCGCATAGTACGGGAGCAACTCAATCGCAGCGGTGTTGGTCGTCGGGGCTGGGATGTCGTCACCGGGCGGGATCGGTGGGGAAACCTGGACGTTTGCCGGGCCAGTGGCAGCAACGGCGGCGGCAATGTTCGTCGCATCTTGCGGGGTGCCATCGGGCAAACCATCACACGCGCCGCTAGTGGCATACACCGTCTGTTGTGGCAAGCCGTTACCATCCAGGCTGATAACGCTCATCGTGATCGGGTTGGCAGCGGGTGGGGTGGTCCAGTTGGCAGCGCCGGGCGTGACCTGCCAGTTTAGCGGCACAGCATCGATCAACTGAAACAAGACGGTTCCACGACCATCAACCGCATTGATCGCGAGGGTTTCTTGCCCGCTTCCGGTATTGTCACGATCCGCAGTGAAAGACCCGCTAGGGGTAAACCCTGCACAAGAGAGCGTCGCGGAAAAACTGCCGCTAGCCCCCATCACCGGGATGATAGAAAGCAACGCCACGCTCAGGCAAGCCATCAATACAACGGCCCGACGGCGAACATACAAGGCTGGCATAGTGAATATCTCCTTAGTTGAGAACTGTTGAGTTCAAATTAGCGTTTGACGTACAATGTGACTTTAACTATACCGTTATTTGCAATTGTTTGCATGTGATTGGGCCTGTAGAGCAGGGCAACCGCACCAAAACTGAATCGACGTCAAAAGCGCATCACATCTTGTTGAAACCTATAGCAGGGGCTTTGTCCCTATTACCCCCACAAGGATTTAGCAATCCTTGGCCACCAGTTTTTGGCGCTTTGCGCCAAAAAGGGTAAGTTTTGGTCAATCTTTTTCAAAAGATTGGCAGGGTTTGGGATGCAATCCCAATCTATGCCACTAGAAAAATTTGATGCGATTACCCTGGGCTGAGTATTCAATATTAGACTTGAGTTGCCACACGCGGTACACTCACAAAGTGCTATGCAGCAATCAAAGGATAAACGTCAAACGTGATAGATATTAACCTGATTCGCAAAGACCCAGATTTTGTCAAAAAGCAGATGCTCAAACTCGGTGATGAAGCCGCCACCAAACGCATTGACGAGATCGTTTCGCTAGACATCCAACGCCGCCAACTATTGACCGAATCCGAAGAACTCCAGGCTTGGCGTAACCGTCTCAATAAGAATATGGGGCGTTTGCGGGGTAACAAAAAGCTAGGGGATAACACCAAAGCCGCCCTGATGCGTATGGCTGCCAACGCGGTTGAGGTTGGCGACTACGAGCAAGCCGAAGCCTATATGCGTGCCGACAACCTCGCCGAAACCAGCGACGGCGATGTTGATAAGGCCATGCAACGCTTGATCGACGTGCTGAAAGCCATGAGCGACAAGTACAGCCACTATCAAGACCGCATCCGGGAGGTAGAGACGCGCCTCGATGAACAGATGCTCTGGCTCCCCAACCTGCCACATGACAGCACACCCACCGGGGAGGGCGAAGCCGATAACGTCCCCTGGCAGCCGGAAGGCCCGTTTCGCGAGTTTGACTTTGAGGTGAAACCTCACTGGGAAGTCGGGGAGGCGCTCGGTATCATCGACTTTGAGCGCGGTGTGAAGCTGCACGGCACACGCGGCTATGTGCTGCGCGGGTGGGGCGCACGCCTGCAACGGGCGTTGATCTCCTTTTTCTTGGATACTGCCCACGAGAACGGCTTCACCGAGTTCTACCTGCCGTTTATGGTCCTGCCGCAGATGCTAGAGGGCAGCGCCCAGTTCCCCAAATTCCGAGAAACCGTCTATGAGGACCACGACGCCGGCTTTGTCATGATCCCGACCTCCGAAGTTGCCTTAACCAACTTGCACCGCGACGAAATTTTGGATGAAGCGGACCTGCCGCTTTACTACGCGGCACATACGCCCTGCTTCCGGCGTGAGCAGATGAGCGCCGGGAGCGCCGTCCGGGGGATCAAACGTGTGCATCAATTTGAAAAGGTGGAGATGTACAAGTTTTGCAAACCAGAAACCAGCTACGACGAACTGGAAAAGCTGACAGAAGCCGCTGCCGGCATCGCCCGCGCCCTACAGCTACCCTTCCGTCGGCTGGCGATCTGCTCCGGTGACCTGGGCTTTAGCGCCACCAAGAAATACGACATCGAAATATGGGCACCCGGTAGCCAGGAATGGCTAGAAGTCAGTTCGTGTTCCAATACAGAGGCGTTCCAGGCCCGCCGCGCTAACATCCGTTACCGCCCAAGCGACAGCAAGAAAACCGAGTTCGTCCACACGCTGAACGGGTCCGGTTTAGCAACGCCCCGCGTGATCATCGCTATCATGGAAAATTATCAGCGTCCCGACGGTGGATTCGACATCCCCGACGTGTTGCGCCCCTACCTGGGCGTAGACGCCATCACACCGGGGATGTAACCCGCCCTGGGTGGATATAACCGGCCAGGATTTTATGCTGCTAACGGAGACAGACCCCGATGACAGAACCTCAACCCTCCCGCCGCCAAGGGGGGCGGCTCGGCTGTGTTATCTTGGTGGTGATACTAGCTGCCGGGTGTGTGCTAGCCTGGCGCGGATGGTCGCTCGCGGCGATGATCGCGCCTGTGCGTACCCACCAACAGGCCGAACGCACCTGGTCCGAACAGCGCCCGGCTACCTACGAGATCGCGGTGTGGGTGGTGCGCCCCTTACGAGAAAACGAGGTGATCGAGATGAGCGTAACGGACAACGCGATCACCCGTGCCGCTAGCATCAACCCTGGCCTGTACCGCTTCCAGCAAGACCCGCCCCGTTACGACCTCCCGCCACAGCTTGCCAGCGCCTACACCGTGGACGGGTTGTTCGGGCAGGCCGAACGCATCGCGCAGGGGCTAGGGCCGCTGCACATCCACACCCCAGATATGACGCATATCCTATATGACCCGGCTTACGGGTACCCGCAACGGATCGTGCAGAATAGCTGCATCCCGCTGTTAAACGATCTCCCAGCGTGCATCACCCGCTACGAAGTTGTGAGCTTTACCCCCGGCCCGTAGGCGCTGTCACCTCCCACCATGACACCTGTCACCTTATCTCACTGTGGAACGTCATTCTGGGTTACAATGAAAATAGAAAAAGAATTATTGACATACTCCACCCCCGGAGAAAAAAAATATTTAATTGAAGGAGAGTCGCATGTACACCCAAACCCCTAACGAACGCGCAAAACTCCATAGTATATTGGCGACGGTTGTAATGCCTGCGCTGCAACGCGCTATTGCCGATGCCAGCCGAAGCGTTGTCTACGATAACGAGGGATTCCACCCGGATATTACCTATGGTGACAGTATGCGACTGACAGCAGACGAAATGACCGCTTTGCTGGCCGACTATTTTACGGACCTATCCTATCAGAACCAAGATGGGCTATTTAACCTACTCTGCGCCGAGAGCCTGAACGAGTGGCTTAACCGCGATACCAGGCTGGTTGCTACCGAATAATTGAGCCGCCGCGCCACGACGAGCGTTACTTATTAACGATTTGTTCTTGGGGGGATGCTAGCGACATCCCCCAACCAAGCGGGCCGATTAATGTTCCACCACCCATTTTTCTTCTTCAACCCCCGCCGTTTCATTTTCGTAACGAGCTAACATGAACAGAAAATCCGACAGGCGATTGAGATACACCATCGCGTTTTGGGTGATGGCCTCTGTTTCCGAGAGGGCCACCGCCAGCCGTTCTGCCCGCCGGCACACGGTCCGGGCGATGTGAAGCTGCGCCGCCGCCGCGCACCCCCCCGGCAAGACAAAGTTTTTGAGTTCTGGCAGCGTGTCGCTTAGCTCGTCGATGCGTTCCTCCAACCAGGCGACGGATTCATCCGGTGTGCGCACGACCCATTCGGCCTTGGCGTCGAGTGGGGTTGCCAGGTCCGCCCCCAGGTGGAACAGGTCGTTTTGCACATGGCGCAACCAATCCGTTTTGGTGGCCCCATGTGCCCGTGCGGAGCCGATCAAGCTGTTCAGTTCGTCTACCGTGCCGTAGGTCTCGACGCGGGGATGCGTTTTCGGCACGCGCCCGCCTGCGAATAATCCGGTTGTGCCGTCGTCACCTGTTTTTGTATAAATTTTCATACCAAATCTTTATTGCACTCCTAGAACATGCGTACTATACTTAAAGAAGTTCATCCGCTATTTGTAAACACACTTCTAAAATACCAGAGAAAAGGGTAATCCGCCTGATGTGAAATAGCAGGTCTCCTCCTGTTTATGCTTTTCTTGGCTTCCCGACTTTCCAGAAAGAAAGAAGCAAAGAAAGCGATCTGGGGTGCTGTTTTCAAACAAAATGGGCGCTTTTTGTCCATTTTTTCTGGCAAAAGTGGTGGGGTGTGGGGTGAAAACCCTACAAAACCTTGTACATTTTGAATTTTACACAGAGCGTATAATATACACGCTATACATAAGTGATGTGAGGACGATTAAGGCATATGGCGAAGAAAAAGAAAAAAGATGAGGGGTTGTTTGACGACGGGCGCATGAAGGCGCTCGAAGCAACGCTAACCGACCTGACCAAAAAGTTTGGCGATGGCACCATCGTCCGGCTAGGGGATGCTACCAACCTGGATATTGAAACGATCCCAACCGGGTCGCTCACAACCGATATTGCCCTGGGCGTGGGGGGTGTCCCGAAGGGGCGCATTGTTGAGATTTACGGCCCAGAATCTAGCGGAAAAACCACCTTTTGCTTGCACATCGTCCGGGAAGCGCAAAAGCGCGGCGGGTTGGCGGCCTTTGTGGATATGGAACACGCGCTAGACCCGAAATACGCGGCGGCTATCGGCGTTAATGTGGAGACGCTCTACGTCTCGCAGCCAGATACCGGCGAGCAAGCCCTGGAAATCACCGAGGCGCTGGTGCGGTCTGGGGCGCTGGATGTGGTCATTGTCGATAGTGTCGCGGCGTTGGTACCACGGGCGGAAATTGAGGGCGAAATGGGTGATAGCCATGTCGGGCTACAAGCGCGGTTGATGAGCCAGGCGTTACGCAAGCTCTCCGGGGCGATCAAACAAAGTAATGTCACCGTGTTGTTTACCAACCAGCTAAGAGAGAAGATCGGGGTCATGTTCGGGTGTTTCCATTACAACAGCCGAATTGTACTTGCCGATGGGACAACCGAGAAAATCGGAAAAATTGTCAATCAGAAAAAGGCTGTGGATGTACTTTCGTATGATGTCGAAACAGGCATATTTGAAGCTAGGCCGATTGTGAATTGGTTCAAAAATGGAAACGCAGAATACTTTCTTCAATTCAAGGTAGATTCTAATGAAGGCCACGGGAAACGAGAATTTGCCTGCACACCTAATCACCTTTTGTTAGGTGAGAATGGGTATCATCCAGCGGAAACCTACCAAGTAGGCGATACGCTCACAACAGCGGTTAAATATTATCTTGATCCAGCCCACGAGCAAATTGTGATAGGCTCTATGCTTGGTGGTGGTTCTATGCGTTATGCTAGTGATCACAATGTTCAGCTTCGGATCGAGCATGGCACAGATCAGATAGCATATGCCCAGTGGAAGCAAAATCTATTTCGTGGGCTTGTTTCGCACCAGGGAACAAACTCAGGTGAAGGGCATCGCTTCGAGACAATCCCCATGTATGAACTAGCGGAACTCTATGAGATGGGGTACCAAAATGCCAAGAAAAACCCCACCGAAGAACTGATTCGGCGTCTATCTCCGTTAGCTATTGCTATATGGTACATGGATAATGGGACTTTTGATGATCAACGTCGAGATCGTGCTAGCATTTGCTGTACGGGTTTGACTCATGAAAATCGCGATCAACTCGTTGATTGGTTCAATCAACGCGGTATTGATGCTGTTCACGGATTAAGCGGGCACATCCATTTTGGAGTATCTGCAACTTATAAACTTCATGAAATGGTAGCACCTTACATCCCAGAGATAATGCAGCATAAACTCATCCCGGCTATGCGTGGTCAATACAGACCATTAGAGATTCATCCCTGCGAGCGTTATCACCCGGTTCAAATGAAAATTTTGGACATCTATGTAAAACCCAAAACCCCAACGATGCAACGCTTCGACATAGAAGTTGAGGGCAATCATTGTTATGTTGTAGATGGGGTCGTTGTCCATAACTCACCGGAAACGACCTCCGGCGGGCGGGCGCTGAAGTTCTACGCCTCGGTCCGGCTAGACATCCGCCGGATTCAGTCGATCAAGCAGGGGGGCGACATCATCGGCAACCGCACGCGCATCAAAGTAAAGAAGAACAAGGTCGCGCCGCCGTTCCGAGAAGCCGAGTTCGACATCATGTTTTATGAAGGCGGTATCAGCAAGACCGGCGAAATTGTGGACCTGGGAACCGACATCGGCCTGATCGAAAAGCGCGGGGCGTTCTACCGCTACAACGACGAACTGATGGGCCAGGGCCGCGAAAACACGAAAGAATATCTGACCGAAAACCCGGAGATCGCCGACGCAATTGAGGACGGCATCCGGGCGCACTTCGGCCTACCAACACTTGCCGCCTTACCGGATACCGACGACACCGAGTAACAACGGTCGTAGTGGGGCGTAGGGGAGGGTCGCTGTGCCCTCCCATCGCGCTTTAGCTGTGAAAATCGAAATGGATGCTTTTTGTCTACTTTTTCTGGAAAAAGTGATGGGGTGTGCGGTGAAACCCCACCAAACCTGACGCATTTTGAATTTCACATAGAACGTCGTGTATCGTGTATAATGAAAGTGTTCTGTCCGTTGAGCAGATAAAAGCTATGCACCCACGCCAACCAGAATCACCCGATATTCAGCAAAAACTACACGAACTCCAGCGCCGTTACCCCGTTGTGGCGGGCGTTATGTTGGTTTCGGCGGGTGGGCTTGTGCTAGCGGCCACCTTCCAGAAGGAAGATAGCGTATCGCGGTTGGCAGCCGTCAGCCGGACGATGTACCTACTCGCTCAACAGACCTGCCACGAGTTCGACCGGGGGCAAATGCAGTCGGTTCACCTCAGCTTTCGCTGGGCCGAACCCGGTGACGACAATACCCCGGGGCGCGTGATGATACGCCCGGTTAATGCCGAGGCGATCTTGGTGCTAGTTTTGCATCTGTCCACACCATTAAAGCAGCCAGATACGCTTTTTCAGATGGATATTGAGCGCATGGTCGGTTACCTGGCACATCAGATTACCCATGACGAAATGCGCTAACTATCCGCAATAATCATAAGAGTGCCACCATGACGTTAGTCTCGGATATAGATAACATAAACCTGAAAGTCCAGGTGTTCGACACCGATTTTTACGCGCTAATGGCGGTCAATAGCTACCTGGCCTGGGATCGACGGACCCGCGTGATCGACCTCTCCACCACGTTACATGATATGTGGGCCTACCTGGACGAGTCCCCGATGTCGTCTTTGCCGGATGTCGTGCTGTTTGATGCGGACCACATTGGATCGCCGGAAGTCCTGCGCGAAAACGTGGCGAAACTGCTCCAACGGATGCCAGAAACCATCGTGCTGTGTACCGCGCCGCAGTTCGGGCAGTTGGGGCAAGTGGGCGTAGAAACAATCGAGGCGGCTGCCAAGGCCGGCGCACGGGGGTTTTTGCTCAAACGGGAAGTGCAGTTACAGATCGCATGGGCGATTGTGTATTCGCTAGATTATGATTTTGTGGTGACACGCACTATCGCACGCCTCACACGGGATACAACCGTCCGGCGGCTGTACGAGGCCAACACCCTACCGCCACAGCGCCACTACCCAGAGTTAACCGACCGTATCAAGCAGGCCATCACGCTGACGGTGATAGAGGGAATGCCCGCCCATCTCGCCGCCCACGAAATGGGCATCAGCCTACACACGATTCGCGGTTACGTCAAAGAGGGCTACCGCATCATGGAAAGCTACGACTACCGAAGCTACCCGATTGATATGACCCCGCAAGAACGGGCTTTCATGCGGTTCACCGCCTTTGAAGAGACGGACACCCCGCCCAAATAGCGTACCCAGTTAAAACGTATAGTGGGGGAGGGGTTTTACCACCTTTGGCCATATTCACCCTGCTCTGATCTGGGTGTGTTCAGGCGAAGTTCCTGAGTTGTAACGTAACTACTCAGCCCTCACCCCAACCCCTCTCCCAAACGTGCCTTTGGCACTGGGAGAGGGGCTAAATCACGCGATGAGAAGTCCCCCTCTCCCCGCGAAGCTGTGGGAGAGGGGGATTTAGGGGGT
>DAOTUA010000242.1:0-9454 GCA_034437355.1 Anaerolineae bacterium
GCCCCCCCCGCCCGCCGATATAACAGCCGCCCCCTGTCTTTCGGTTGCGCGGGGGTAATCGGCGCGGTCTTCGGCCAGATGCAGTGATGTGTTGTTCTCGTGGCCCACCCCGATTAACAACACGCCACCATCCAACCGATATAAGGCCCCCAATGCGGATTGATCGCCCATCCCTGCCGCGATGGTGACCGGCCTGCCGACGATCTGATCGGCGTGGCGGCCTACGGCGGCAAAACTAAACTGCGGGTGGTTGCTCCGGCGGGCACCGGGCCAGGTGCGCACCTGTTCCGCAAATTGCCCAAGCCCACGCCCTGGCGTGATCGATGGGTCGAAGGCCGGCATTTCCTGGCGGATAACCGGCCACCAAGATTCCGGGACAGGCGGATTTTCCCAATGGGAGGGATCGCTATTATCGGCGGAGTGTGCCGGAATAACCAGCGTCCCGCCATCGCCAAGCACATCGACCAGTGCCCGCACGAGTGCGCCCGCCCCCCCTACGATCCACCCTATTTGACTGAGCGCCACATGCACGATCACCGCCATGCCCGGCTGAAGGCCGATCTGTTGTAGGCCGGCGGTTAACTGTGTGCGCGTTATAGGGGCGGGGGTCTTGCGAATGACATCTTGTTCGCTCATGCGGTTTATTCCTTCTCTGTGGCGGCCTGTTCCAGCGCGGCACAAGCCGCCGGGGAAAGCCGAAGCGCCTGCAAGCGGGCGTTGGCATCTAGCGAAAGGGTTTCGTCGCTGGTGAGCAATAGATAGGCTTCCGCGATGTGCGCCGGGTCGGTGCGGTGATGTTCCGCCAGTAGGTTAAGCTGTTTTAGCAGCGGGTCGGTCGGTGGCGTTCCCTGGATATAAGATCGCAACTGCCCTCGCGTGCGGTCTAACCGACCACGCCACAGATTAACGGCTAAAAGCGCATCCGGCGTATGGATCAATATCAGGCCTTTTTCGGCGGCGCGTTTGGCGTGCGGGGGGTGGGCATCTGCCAGGATTTGCGCCAGCGCCACAACCGCCTCAGGCGTGCCAATCCGCCCGATTACGTCGGCGGCGTGGGGGGCGGTGTCCGGGTTGTGCAGCAGGTCTAATAGCGGCGTGATCGCCTCCGTGCCGCGTGCGGTCAGTTCGTCTTTGATTTCTTCTCGCCGGCGCCACATATCCACGCCGCCGCGTGCGCGTTGGCTGGTCATGATGGCGGTTTTGAGCTTGCTAATCAGTAGCGGGATCGACTTACCAGAGAGGTTTGCCATGGGCGGGGTCCTTAGGTTTCGTGTTGGCTGGGTACCATCCCTTTTCGCATCAGTAAGCCGGTGTACAGGCTTTGGATGTCGCGTACCAGACGGTCGATACCGTAGTGATGCAGCATGGCTTGCCGAGCGAGGGTTGGGTCTGGTGGGTTATCGAGCGTTGCTAGTATGCCCTGTGCGACCGCTTGCGGATCATCTGGCGTAACCAGTTTGCCGTATCTCCCACCGTCAAGCAGGTCGCTGACGCCGCCAACATTGGTAGACACCACCGGGCAACCCGCCGCCAACGCTTCGATCAAGGTGACCGGGGTCCCCTCGTTGATGCTGGTAATCACTTTCACGTCGAGGTCGGCGTAAATTTGCGGCGTATCTTGCTGCCAGCCGGTAAACGTGACCGCATCGGCTAAGCCTAGTTCGTCGGCCTGTGTTTCGAGCGCGGCGCGGTTGGCCCCATCGCCTACGATCAAAAAGTGTGTGTCCGGCTTTTGGTCCAGCACAAGCCGGGCCGCCTGCAAGAACAGCCTATGGTTCTTGACCGATGTCAGTCGGGCGACAATGCCGACCACCGGCACATCCGCCGGCACCCCCACCCGGCTGAGGAAGGCCCCGCTTTTACGCTCCACCGCCGCGAAAGCGTCCAGGTCCAGCCCCAGCGGTAAGACAGACATTCGGCTTTTACGGGTGATGTGATAAGTTTCGGCTAGTTCGCGGCGCAGGCTGTCCGTCAGCGTAATGATCTTGTCGGACAGGCGGGCGGCCAATTGTTCTAGCAAGATAAACATCCGCGTTTTGATCGGCCCGAAGTACCCGGTAAACACATGCCCATGGAAGGTATGCACCACCACCGGAACGCCCGTTAGCCGGGCAGCCAACCGCCCCAAAAACCCGGCCTTAGCCGTGTGCGTATGGACAACGTGCGGGCGGTAGCTGCGCATCAGTTGGATTAAGGCGAACAATGCGCGTAGGTCGCGCAGCAAGTTGACATTGCGTTGCAACGAGTCGATACAGATCGGCTGTACGCCCAGCGAGGCGGCGTAATAGGTCATGTCACCTTCTTCTTGGCCCAGGTTGCCAACCACCAACTGCGTTTCAAAGCGGGCCGGGTCCAGGCGGTTGGTAAGCAAACTCACATGAATAGCTGGGCCGCCAATATTGAGACGTGCAATGATTCGCATCACGCGGATTTTCTGGATGGGTTCTGTCATCGGTTATCTATGAAGGTTAGGTTCTATGTGGGGGTTATGGTGGGCCAACTCGCGGCAATTGTCAATTGCCAGCCCTGGCCCACCGGTTAGGGAGGATGAGCGTAAAGGTCGTCGATTGACCGGGCGTGCTGGTGACAGTCACATCGCCCCGGTGCAGTTTGGCTGTCTGCTTGAGGATGCTGAGGCCAAGCCCCATTCCCTGGGTGGTATCGACCTGCCGCCCCCGGAAAAAGGGATCGAACACCTGGTTTAATTCGTTTTCGGGGATGCCGACCCCGTAGTCGGTGACGTGTATGCGCAATTCATCTTTCGTCAGCACAAGGTCCACACGCACAGTATCAGCCTCCGGCGAAAACTTAACCGCATTGGAGAGCATCTGCCGGACCGCTTCTTCGATCAATTTCGCGTCTAAATCCTTTTCGGTGGCCTCGCCCTGGACGTGCAACGTAATTTGATGGGTATCATATTTTTTGTCGGCGGTTTGCACCAGGATTTGCATCAGGGCTTGTAGGTCGGTGGGCTTCGGATTGAAATCCAGCGTATCACTCCCGATACGGCTCATGAACTGAATTTCGGTAAGCATGTTTTCCATCTGCCGGATGTGGCGTAGGATTTTATCGAAATGGGTTTGCATCGCTTCGATCCTGGCGGGGGGCAGCTTGTCTTGCTCCTGTTCGATGTATATTCGCAGCAGTTCGCTAGACGATAGGATAGTTGCAAGCGGGGTCAAGAACTGGTGATGCACAGTACGGATAAAGTGGGTCTTGGTGCGGCTTAGCTCACGCTCGCTGGCCAGGTTGCGGCGTAGCGTTTGCTCGATGGCATGGTGGCGGGACACATCGCGCAGGGTGCAAATGACAATGTGCCCCTGCCCCGTTGAGGTGCTAGCCGGGGCCAGCGTAATTTCTGCGCGGGTTTCGTGGCCGTCTGGCCGTTGGAATTGTGCCTCTAGGGTATGGCTTTGCAATTTCTCTAGCACCCATGCGAAGCTATCCAGGAATAAATCGCGGTCGTCCTCATGGATGTATTGGCTCAGCAGATTATCGAAGTAATCGATCTCTGGCAGATCGATCAGCTTCCCGAAAGCGAGGTTCCCGTGTTCGATATGACCGTTTTCGTGCAATAGCACGATGGCCTCGCTGGTATTGTTCAGGATCACCTCGACCCGTTCCTTGGCGCTTTCAAGTTCGGCGGTGCGCTCCGCTACCCGGTTTTCCAGATCGGTTGTGTAGTTATGCTGGCGCTCGTGCATTCGCAAGCTCTGGATAGCCAGGGCCGCATATTCTGCGAAGGCCATCAACCCTTCTTGGTCCAAAATGGAAAAGGCGTTCAAGTCCGTATGTTGCAAGTCTAGCACGCCGATGATCTCGTTATGTGTTTTGAGGGGGATCACAATCTCCGAGCGTGTTTTCGGCTCGTTGGCAATATATCGCCCATCCGCCTGGACATCCGGCGCGTAAATCATCTTACCGGAACGTACCGCTGCCGGGACCAGCCCATCGCCATCTAATGCGAGTGTGCCCGCGGCCCGCACCGTGAAATCCCCGGCCCGTGCATAGCGGATGAGTGCATCACCGGTATCGTTGATGAGCATCACCCCACAGTCGGCCTTGTGGAAGGTCGATACCACCGTTTCCGCAATATAGCGGCACATCTCCGAGAGGTTCTGATAGTCCGAGAAATTCGCAAATAACAGCGTGTTCTGACGGTTCAAAACGGAAAGCAATACGGTGTACTCGTTCAGGGTTTCATATAGCTGGGTCATTTCTAGCAGCAGGCTGATGTGCGGTATCAGTGGGCGGAGCGTTTCGACGTGGTGCGGCTGAAAATACCCGGTGGTTTGGCTGTCCAGGTTGAGAATCCCAATCGGCACCCCGTTACGGATGATCGGCATCCCCAACCAGGCGCGGACCTCTTGATGCGGCTCCAGCACAAGCCAATCGTCGCTATGATACGTGTCATTGATGATTTGCGGTTCCGGGTTGGCAAACATCTTTTTGAAATTCGGTAGGTTCAGGTTCATGCGCATCTGAGACATCGTGTTGGCCGCCAGATGCGAATAGCCGTAAGCATACTTCACGATTGCGTATTGTTCCCGGAATAGGCCGATATTGACGGCATCACACGCGACCAGTTGTTGTATACGTTCTAGCAAGCCCGCTATGAGTTGGTCGTGTTCGATGGTGATGTTGGCTTGCCGGTTGACTTCCTGGATAAAATCGAGCGTTTGGCGGGCGGGGGTGTGCTGGTCCAAGAAATCGACCACGATGGATATAAGCCAGCTCGGATCGAGCGACACCGGGAAAACGCTGCTCAGGTTGTAAGTGCGGCGCACAGCGGCGGGCAACTGAGGCCCACGCACGAACACAACCGTATCGGGCGCATGGGATCGTAAGGCGGCTAATGTCGTTACGATCTCATTTGATTGGCTTGCTTCACTGTCGATCAGCACGGCATCCGCCTGCCGAATCTCTTCAGCATGGGCAGCGTCCACCCGGCGCACCCGTACCTTGTCTGTCTCCGGTAGCATCGGAGCAGTAACCTTGTCATTGACCGACAAGAGCATGATTGTATACATAATTGGTATTGCGTCCTTACTGTTATAAACCGTAATACTGTATCAGATCCGAAAACATAGGCTAGCCACAAGCGAAATAGTAAAAGAAAATTCACGAAATATAGCTTCTATGGATTCTTGGGATTTACGATGAATATCTCTGAACATCAGCAGCGCGTTATTGGTTTGTTCTTACTTGGTGTTGCGACCCTGGCTGTGTTTAACATTTGGGGGCCCGGCCTACTTGTTTTGATCGGTGGCAGTCTTATCTTGGATCGACATGGGCGCGGCTCGCCATGGCACGAGGAACCATTGGGGCTGTTGTTGGTGATGGCGGGGTTACTCTTATTTGCCCACCAGATTTTGGATCGTGTTGCGCCGTCGTTTGTTTTCCCATTACTTCTGATCAGTGTTAGCCTATTCGTATTATTTTATAAAGGACCCATCAAATCATAAGGTAAATTTATTGTATTTTCATTATGGTAAATATAAAGTACGCCTGATGTGAAATAGCAAGTTTTTTCTTAACTTGTAACTGCTCAAGGGCTTCACTCCCGAACACCCAAGACAATCGCATCAAATTTTTTTAGGCGCTGTTCACGTTTGAAATTTCGATCTCGTTAAAAACCACAACGGTTCAAAACGTAGGGGCATCGCGTGCTATGCGCTGGGTTCAGCACGCTGAACCCCTACAATCAACGTTTTTTTGCGTAAATATCAACACAACCTGGTGGCATAGCTTGGGATTGCATCCCAAACCACCCTGCCAAGCTTTTGCAAAAGATTGACCCAAACTTTAGCTGTGAAAATCGTCTAAACCTGACGCATTTTGAATTTCACATAGAACGTCTGATGTTATTGGATTTTTGCCGAATAGCATCTCTAACCCGCGTCGAGACACTGCCGGGCGGCATTCGCCACCGCCTGCGCGACCTGTAACGGGGTTTGATCCGCAATCGGTAGCAGGTGATAACGTGGTGTGCGGTTGTTTTGGTCGTAGGGTACCATCCCATAGTTGACCGATTCTGCCCGGACAGTCGTCACAGCCGCCGGGCTTATGTCCCCCGCACGTAGGGCAGCGTGGGCCGGGGCTTGTTCCGAGGGCGGCAAGAACGAGAGATCGGCAGCGTCCGGGTGATGTATCGTATCGAAAGCGCCTGTGCGTTGGCTCAGGCGTTTGAGGCGCGTTAACGGGTCGATCCACAGTTCAATAATCGACCAGCGGGTATGGGCTAGCGCGTGCGCGATCTCGTTGGCCCCGCGCACCCCCTCCGATAATACCGGGGTGTCGGTCGGCTGGAAAGCCAACCACCGGAAAGCCGACGCCGCCCCCCCCTCCGCAACCTGTTCACGGAAGGCACGAGTATAGGCAAAACGCTGTTCCCGATCTCGAACTGGTTGAAGCGGTTGGTTAAGGTGATGCTGTATCGTTGGGATGATGATCAAGTCGGTTAGCTGCCGCCGAGAGGGTAACGGCGTTGAGAATGCCAGCAGCTTATTGTTTCGCATGGCGTTGAGCGTGGTTGTCTTACCCGTCCCCGTCAAGCCGACCAGCATGATGACCGGATGCTGTTCTAGTGGGCGGAATGTCTCATCCGATTGCAGGCGCACCCGTGGGTAATGATCCAATAAGGCGCGGGTATCATCGGTCAATTTGGGATATATTTGGGATATATAAGTGTTTCGATCTGTCATACTGTTCGGCTCACTGTCTGGCTATTTCCGATCAATATATCACGCATTGCTGCCAAGATACTGCACCGATCACCACGATTTTAAGCAAGATAGCCCACGATATGCGAAACAGCCTCAAATTCTGATGAAAAACACGCTAAAATACAAATAGACTATTTATAGGCAACATCAGAAAGTAGCAATAACCGATGCAAAAGTATCTGGATACCATTCTGGTAGGGGTTCTCGCTTTCGTTGTGGTTGTGATTTTCTTAGCTATCAGGCCAGGGTATACACCGGTAGAGGTTTCTGAGGAAGCTATCACACTAACGGAAGGCGAAATCAACATCGAGGGCGAAGCCATCATCGAGTTAGAACCCGACGAGACAACCGAATAACACCTCATCATACCTAAAGGACGGTTTACCGATGCGTTTTATCCGAAATAACTGGGGCTTGCTGCTGGGCCTGACTGTGTTTTTCCTGATTGTTGGCGTGGGAACCTACGAATTACTCCAGCGTAACCCCGGTACCCCGGATACCGTGTCTGGCACGATTGCGTTTCGCTCCGACCGCGACACCGAAATAGAGATTTATACCTGGACACTCGATGAGCGCAAGTCTAACCGCCTCACCCGCCGCCCAGGGCGAGAAGCTCACCCGGCCTACTCGCACGATGGACGGGCACTGGCCTTCGATATTTTCAACAACGGCCAGACCGACATTTTCGTTGCAGATGCCGTCAACGGCGTTGGCTCGACCCTGGTAATCCATCCCGCCAACGACACCCAGCCCGCCTGGGACCCGAAAGGGGGGCGGTTGGCGTTCGTCAGTGATCGCTCCGGGACCTTATCGGTTTACACCATCACACAAGATAGAAACACACTTGTTCGGTTAACCGGGGACGAGGGCAACGACACCAACCCGGCTTGGTCCCCCAATGGCAATGAGATCGTATTCGCAAGCGACCGCGACGGCACGCAAAACCTATATCGGCTAGATGTCACAAGCTGCCAGCCGAGCGACCCCACCGAGGATAGGCCGTATCCGGTAGCGGCCTGCAATATCACGCCCTTAACGGCGGATACAGCCGCCAACACCGAACCGCACTGGTCCCCCGATGGGCGACAGGTGCTGTTCACGTCCACGCGGGAGGGTGGGCAAGCGATCTATGCGGTGACGTTGCGTAATGGTCGCGTGGAGCGCCTGACCAGCGGCTCACAGGATAGCGAGGCCAAATGGTCCCCAGACGGCAACCGTATTTCGTATACGTCCCGGCAAGATGGTAACGCGGAAATCTACGTGTTAGATATTGGGCGTAATCAACTCGAACGGCTGACCAATAACCCCGCCGAGGACACGCACAGCGCATGGCGACCGCCACCACCAACAAACTAGCGTGCTATGATCTCGGTTCAACCTACGTCGTTACATTTTACGCCTGATGTGAAATAACAGATGTTTTTTTGTTCACTTTTTCTGGAAAAAGGGGTGGGATGAAACGCCACCAAACCCGACACATTTTGAATTTCGCATAGAACGTATTTGGGGATAAACGTCAACACGACCCGGATCAAAAAGCGGGGCACGCCCCACCATGTGAGGGATGCCCCGCTTTCTTTACGCTAGCGTTGGTGTCGGGTTATTCGACGACGGTAACTGAACTAGCCTGGAAGCCCTTAGCGCCGCGTGTCATCTCAAACTCGACCTGTGCGCCTTCTTCCAGCGACCGGTAGCCCATACCCTGAATCTCGGAATAGTGGACGAAAACGTCGTCACCTTGTTCACGAGAAATGAAGCCAAAGCCTTTGTCGTCACTGAACCACTTAACTGTACCTGTTGTACGTTCTGTCATGCTGTATCACTCCTGAAGTGTATTAGGTTTTGCCATATTCCTGCCGTACACGCAAAATCCAATTTTTCAGGAAATGCTGCGTTTCTTTGGAGAGTCCATCTGAGAGGCCACACCCGTTTGGATATATACAGGTGGGGTGTATCTTGTTACAAACTCATTCTGAGGTATATGGGTGCATAACCAACTGCACCAATGTGTGAAACCAATTTGTTTCTATATGCCACATTGCTACTAACCATAATAGCACATTCATTCAAAAAGGCCAGGGTGAATCCACCTTAGCCCAGGGCTATTGCACCTATCACCACCAGAACCCCCTGGTATTTTACCGGGGACGTGTGTCAAAATGGCGGGTCGGACAACCGCGTAAGGAGGACCCATGCCAGTACCAGACGACACCCAACCCAAACGCCCGCTTACGGTCCATTCGGATACACAACCCACCCCCCCCAAACGCAACCAAGGCGGCCCCGGTTGCTTGGCGTGGGGCCTCTTGGGGATAGCAGCGACCTCGTTTAGCTTGCTGGTGGTGTTGGTGGCGGGGCTATTGGGGTACTTTAACGGGCAAAATGCTGTTGCTGGTTACGCCATCAGCACCCGTGAGGCGTTCATCTCCGAGCAACTCACAACCTGGATACCCCGCGACATCGAGCAGGGGAACGTCGCTTTACTCGGCGCACGCATTGAGGGCCTCGCTTCACTGACCCCCGCGCCGCCACAGGTCGCCGGGTTAATCGTCACGGGGACTCAGTTCGCGCTTGCCAACCAACCGACGGTAACCGCCACCGCCATCTCACCCTCTCCAACGACGATCATTATACCCCACCCCTACCCCAAGCACAACAATCACCGCCCGCGCCCCTCGACTGCCAATATCATGCCAAAGAGAGGCCGGGCGGTGTACGTAATGCTCTAT
>DAOTUA010000243.1:0-2134 GCA_034437355.1 Anaerolineae bacterium
GGAGAAAAAGACAATGACAAAAGGTGTACTCGCATTAGAGGATGGACGGCTGTTCTTTGGCGAAGGGTTCGGCGCAACCGGGGCAGAAACCGGTGAGATCGTTTTTAACACGTCCATGACCGGCTACCAGGAAATTCTAACCGATCCGTCCTACTACAAACAGATCGTCACCATGACCGTGCCCCACGTTGGCAATACCGGCATCAACCCGGATGACACCGAATCCGAGAAAATATGGGTGTCCGGTTTTGTCGTGCGCTCACTCAGCCCACTGGTGAGCAACTGGCGCAGCCGATCCACACTTGATGAATACCTCAATGCCCAGGGGGTGATCGGCCTAACCGGGGTGGCAACCCGTGCGCTTGTGCGCCACATCCGCACCCAGGGCGCTATGCGGGCCGTGATCGCCACCGGCCAGGCCGCCGAAGATACCGACGCACTCGTCCAGATGGCACGCGACGCGCTCGATATGTCTGGCGCAAACCTGGTCGATGCTGTCACCACCCCCGAGCCGTACAACTGGAGCGAACGCAGCGATCCGCAATGGTATCACGATCACCACATTGACGAGAGCGGCCCGTTAGTCGTCGCCTACGACTACGGCATCAAGCGTAACATCCTACGCCTGATGACCGACCGAGGCTTGCGCGTGCGCGTCGTCCCCGCCCACACCAAGCCAGAAACCATCTTAGCAATGAACCCGGATGGCATCTTCTTAAGCAACGGCCCCGGCGACCCCGCCGCCGTCGATTACGCCATCAACAACGTCAAAGGCCTACTCGGTAAAACGCCCATTTTCGGGATATGCCTTGGGCATCAGATATTGGCGCTTTCGTTGGGTGGCAAAACCGAGAAAATGCCGTTCGGTCACCGGGGCGGCAACCAACCCGTCCGCAACCTACTAACCGGCACTGTCGAAATTAGCTCGCATAATCACGGGTTCGCCGTCAGCGAAGATAGCGACCTGGGCGGGGCAGAAGTCACACACATCAACCTGAACGACAACACCGTCGAGGGGTTGCGCCACCAACAACTCGGCGCGTTCAGCGTGCAGTATCACCCGGAGGCCGCCCCCGGCCCACACGATTCACTCTATCTATTCGATGAATTCGTCAAGCGCGTCAAGCGCGATGCACCCGAAACCACACAAGATTAGGAGAAAACAACCATGGCAGATAAAATTCGTTGGGGCATTATCAGCACAGCAAAAATTGGTGAAAACGCCGTGATACCGGCTATCAAAGCCTCCCAACATGGGGAAGTCGTCGCCGTTAGTAGCCGATCATTAGCCAAGGCCGAAGCCTTCGCACAGAAAAACAACATCCCGCAAGCGTTCGGGTCTTATCAAGCTATGCTCGACTCCGGCGAGATCGACGCGGTGTATAACCCGTTACCCAACCACCTGCACGCCCCACTGAGTGTGCAAGCCGCCGACCGGGGCATCCCGACATTGTGCGAAAAACCGCTAACGCTCGATGCAGCCGAGGCGCAAACCCTGGTCGATTACTTTGCCGAGCGCGACATCCTACTCGCCGAGGCGTTCATGTGGCGTTTCCATCCGCAGCATGAGGTCGTCCGTCAATTGATCGCAGACGGCCAGATCGGAGAACTCAAGGTGATGAACGCTTCTTTCACCTTCACAATCCGCGACGAAAACGACATCCGCATGAAACCGGAATGGGGCGGCGGTAGTTTATGGGATGTCGGTTGTTACTGCGTGAACAGTATGCGCAACCTCATCGGCGAAGAACCGGACGGCGGGCACGCCTTCGGGCGCTTCGGGGCGGTATCCGGTGTAGACGAAACCCTGAGCGCGGCCCTTTCTTTCCCGTCCGGGGTAGTCGCTCACTTCGATTGCGGCTTTCGTGCCCATAAAACCAACTTCTACGATATTCGCGGCACACAGGGCCGTATCCGTGTCGATCCGGCCTATACCACCAGGCCAGACGAACCGACCACCGTTCATGTGTGGCGCGGCGTCAACGATGCCGACCACGAAGCCATCGCGGTTGAGCCTGCCAACCAGTACAAGCTCATGATCGATGACTTCAACGCCGCCCTACGTGAAAACCGCCCGTTCCGTTACCCGGCCCAGGATGCCGTCAACAATATGATCGTGCTGGATAACCTGCTT
>DAOTUA010000244.1:0-10045 GCA_034437355.1 Anaerolineae bacterium
GGATACTTTTCCAATGGGTCTTTATGTAGTTACCTTATGCGTTTGTCAACGACTGGTATCAACATAAAGACCCATTGGAAAAGTATCCCATGTGATGATGAAAACCGACCTGAAAACAGGATATTCTTAATGTATATCCAATTGTCAGATCATATGGGTGCCATAATAACCATGCCTTACCCATCGCAAATCAATGCGGAAGTCATCCTACAAACCGCCTGTGATATTATATCGCAGGCCGGCGTAGAAAATTTGTCTATGAACAAATTAGCACAGGCTATGAATGTCAAGGCCCCCTCTTTGTATCGCTACTACAATAGCAAGTCCGAGCTACTACGGGCCATCAACCAAGACACGATCACCCGCTTAGTCTCTGCTGTCCAACCCACACCAAGCACACCGGGTAAAACTACCCCCATTGATCAATCGTTACAAATTGCCCAGCTTTACCGTGAATTTGCACACGAAAACGCCGCCGTCTACGGGATGCTATTCACCAACACGATTGAAAACCTGCAACCCGAAAAAAACGTCAACGCGCTACTGCTGCCCACCCACCAAAATCTGATGGCGGCCTTATATGGCGAACAGAACGCGATCAAGGCGCTGCGCGGTTTCTTAGCGTTGATCCATGGCTACGCCATGCTCAATATCGCACAGCACGGTCAACAAAAAAAAGATTGGTCTTCAGATTATGAAACGTCGGTACGCGCCTACCTCGAAGGCTGGCAACCCTCATGAGCCATACGCTAACCGTCATCACCAATGGGCAAACGCATGTGTTGACCGTGACAGACGGTGCCAACTTGCGGCAAACCCTGTTAGATAACGATTTTTCGCCGTATGCCGCGCTAACGAAACGGCTAAACTGTGGCGGGCGTGGTTTATGTGCGACGTGCGGCGTGTGGATCGACAGCAACGAACCCGCCCCAGAGCATTGGCATGATCGCTTAGCGACGGCATTCGGGTATCCGCGCTTATCGTGCCAGGTAGCCATCCATGAAGATATGACGGTGCGCCTGCTAGATGACAAACGCATCTGGGGCGACCGCGACCCGGCCCGCACACGCTGATCTCATCCGGCCCGCTTATCGCAGATATAGGCGCTGGCTCTGAACTTCGTCCATCGCATCAATGGTATCTTGCAACCCGGAAACCTCATCCTGGATTTCTAAGCGCAGCCGTTGGGCGCGGGCGCTATCGACTTCTTTTGTGCCAAGTAACGACATCTGCGCGTAGATCGTCCCCAACGACGACAGCGTGCTTTCCAGTTGTATTTCTGCCCGTTTGACGCTATTCACGGTCGCTTCCAGGTTGGAAAGCTGCTGTTCGAGTTGTTTGAGCTTGCCCTCTAAATCCTTGCGCACGTTCGGGTCTTTTTCAAGCTCAATTCGCCGTTTGGTCGCATCAATTTCAGTCGGCACACGCTGCCGGTCGCGTGTGACCAATTCGTTCCCCTCGAAAGCGTCGATGTGCTTTGCCAAGTCGTACATATGCGCGATCCAATCGTCAATGTCCTGCACCGTCTGGTCCAGGCTCATCCGCATGGCCCCCTTATGCCGTTTGACGAGTTGCAGCATGTTATTGCGATATTCCATGGCGCTTTTCATGCGCTGGCGCGATACCCGGTTACGGATATTCGACAGGTCGTACTGCCGAGAGAACTCACGGGCGATAGCCTCGCGGGTGGCTTCCGGGTCAGTCAACGACGAAACGATCCAGGCCGCCTCCGCCACCGCCCCACCCAACAACCAGAACCACGACTGCCAGCCCGGAATCGCGATGGCGTCTGGCCCTAGCAGATACAGCCCCCCGGTAATACCAACCGTGACGGCAGTCTGCCAGCTAAAAATCGCATTCCGTAACACCGCGCCGACAGCTCGCTGTCGAATCTCTTTGCTGAATTTTTCTGACATAAGTTTGGCTCTGTCTCTCCGACTGTTGACCACATCTCGCTACAACAATAGCGCAAGTGTACGCCTAAGGGCAGGGTAGGCACGCCCCCCCTCATGATCCAAAGCGGGTAGACCGCTAGTGATCTACCCTATCGTTACCGATCTGCTCACCTGGTTACGACTCGTCGTTTTTGCCGAGCAAGCGGCGACGGCGTTCTTCTAGTTGGCTTTCGATCTCGCCACCCGCTACCGCCTCGTCGATCTGGTCCGACATCGACATGGTTGCCATTTCTAAGCGGGCATCTTCCTGGTCGATACGTGAGCGAATCTGCTCGGCGATGCGGTTGACATCGCTGTCGCCCATCTTGGCGATGTCGTCCAGGCTCTTGACGGTCTTGAGCGTTTGCTTCTTGGCCTCGGCTAGCTCCATCAGGGCGCGGACCTGCTCGCGTTCCTGCTTAACAGAGGTCAGCTTGGCTTCTAGCTTCAGGCGCATTTGCAGCATCTTCTGATACTGCTCCTCCTGGGTCTGCCACTGCTCATAGTATTCCTGCGCGAGTTGCTGCTTGGTGTTCAGTTCGGCCTGGGCTGCCGCCGCCAGGTCGTTTTTGCCCTTGATCACGAGCGTGTCAATATCCCGATCCAGCTTTTCCGCTTGGGCCGCGAACTCCTCATACTTACGCTTGAGTGTGCGCACCGTCCCGCCAACGGTTGCAGCGGAATCTTCCAGGGCTTCTAAGTTGCGTTCTACCTGTCGGATGTACTCATCCATCACTTTAACCGAGTTGGCTTCCAACGCCCGATCTACCAGGCTGTGCAGGTTGGCGCTGACGAGCGTATTGAGTTTGTCGAAAAATGAAGGCTGTGCCATGTGAAACTATTCCCCTTAATTTTGTCTTTATATAGCTTACTCACTACTTGTTATAACGTCTAATCTATCACAAAAGTTGCAGCTTTGCTGAGTATTCATGCACCGAACCCGTCCGACTGCCCTATGCCCCATTCTCACGCTAACGGGATATACAGCCGGAAGGTGCTACCCACCCCCGGTTGGCTCTCCACATCCACGCGCCCACCGTGCAAATCGACCAGGCCGCGCACGATTGCCAACCCGGACCCGGCCCCTTGGTCCTCGTATTGCGGGCGGTTGATCTGGTAGAACGTCGTCCATATCTGATCGATCTCATCCGGCGGGATGCCACGCCCCCGGTCTTCGACTTCGATCAACAGCCTATCGTCGTCTACCATAGCCCGCAACAAGACCGGTTGGTCTGGCTCAGAGAATTTAAAAGCGTTATCTAACAGGTGGACAATGGCCGTGTGGATGTATTCTTCGTCGCCAACAAAATCAGGAATATTCGGATCACATTCGATCTCGTAAGTATGAGGCGTATCCGGGATGGTGTTGGCTTGTTGTGCCGCCCGCCATAGCAAGCTATTCAGGTCCGTTATCGCTCGTTTGCGCCACTCAAACGTTTTGCGGGCGCTACCCGTCTGGATTTCTACCACCAGGATAAAGTTTTCGACCAACCGGCGCAGGCGATCCGCCCCGGTACGGACGCCCTCTAAAAATGTGAGCATTTCGGCATCGTCGGTGGCTGCGCCCGTTGCATCAGCGTTTGGTATGTCCGATAGCATATCCGCGTAAGCGACCACAAATGTTAACGGCGTGCGGAACTCATGGTTGAGGATGGTCAGAATCGTTTGCTTGAGTTGATCTTGCTTGCCCTGCTGTACTTTTTCGATGGCGCGTGCCCGTTTTAGCCGAGATCGGATCGCCACTAACAGATCATTGGCATTAAACGGCTTCACGACGTAATCGTCTACCCCAAGCTGTTTACCACGGTGGATGTCGGTTTTTTCGCCCTTGGCTGTCAGGTAGATGAACGGAATCGAAATAAACTGTTCAATCTCGCGGACCTCCTCCAAAAACGCGATGCCGTCCATCTTCGGCATCATAATATCGGAGACAATCAGGTCTGGTAGGGTGTCTGCTTTGTGCAATACCGCTAAACCGTCCACCCCGTTACTTGCTGTGAGGACCGCGTAGCCTTCTAGTTCCAAGATGTCACGGATACCCGCCAGCAGGTTTGCATCATCCTCAACAATTAAGATCAACCCACTCGAATTCGGCATATGTTCTATCCAATTGGCTGTATGTGGTGTATTACTAGGCCCCATTTGGCCTATACACCTTTACGAATTTCATTATAAAACGGAAACCGGAAGCGCACCCCGTAATCGGGCCTAAAGAACTTGTAAAATCGCAAACACTATGCGTATCTGTGGATCGCGAGTAAGTCCGCGAGAATGGCAAAACCGGTTTCTTGGCGGCCGGCCCCCGGCCCGACAAGTGTCACATCTCCGAGCAGGTCCGTTACCAGTGTGATCGCATTCGTAGCCCCACCGACCCCCGCCAGCGGGTCCGAGTGCGGCAGCCGCACCAACCCGACCGATCCGCCGGACGGGGTGACATCCGCCACGAGCTTATAACGCGCATTGGCCGCCCCCGCCGCGCCGATCTCATCCGGTGTAAGTTGGCTGATCCCACTCACTGTTAGCTCATCCATACGGAGTTGTTTACCGAAAAGCACGTTAGCCAAAATCAACACCTTACCGGCGGCGTCCCAACCCTCGACATCAGCGGTTGGGTCCGCTTCGGCATAGCCCTTCGCCTGCGCCTGCGCGAGCGCATCGGCATAAGTCGCGCCGTTTTCCATCTGGGTTAGGATATAGTTTGTTGTCCCGTTGAGGATGCCCCGCGCCCGGCTAATCGTGGTGCCCTGGAGCGCCTCTAACGCCAATTGCAGCGACGGCGTGCCAGCCATCACGGTGGCCTCGTAGCGCAGTTGGACGCCGTTTTCCTGGGCGAGTGCGGTTAATTCTTCAAACGCCAGCGCCACCGGGCCTTTATTCGCCAGGATAACGTGCTTGCGCGTTCTCAGCGCGGCCCGCACATAATCTAGCGCGGGGGAGGCGTCCGCCAGGTTCGACGGGGTGAGTTCGATCACCACCTCCGCGTTCGACTGCATAACGATCTGCTCGACCGACCACTCACGGATTAGCCCCTGGTGTGTCGGGTACGTGTCCAAGTGACCATTAGCCACCGCATCCAATAGCATTTGCGGGTCCAGCCCTTCCGGGTGAGATAACACCCCTTTAGAACGGGTCGCAACCGAAACGATCTGAATCTCAAGACCGGCATCACGGCGTAGGGCCTGGCTACGATCTCGCAAAATTTCTACAAACCCCTGCCCGACAGTCCCAAAACCGATCAGTGCAATTTTCATGTGTTTTCATCCTCCTGTAAGATGGCGCGGACGGTATCTACCCCTAACCATAACGCAGCCGCCCCGTTCGGGGCCAATAATCTATGGAAATTCGCCGGGACTGCTGCCAACAGGTCGGCATCGGTGGCAACCGGTGGGGTGATGACGTGCTGTGTCTCCCACATCATCGCCGGCTGCTCCCGGAGCCGCTGGTACCACTCGGTCCGATGGACCAGCAGCAGCACACACACGCTAATGTGTGTCGTCTGCAAATTGACGGTGATCCCGGTCAGGTATAGCGCGGCCTCCCCCGTCGTAAGCATAGCCTGTAACTGACGATAAGCCGGGTGTGGGGTGCTATCGCCGCCGTGTTCGGCTTCGGTAACGTTGAACAGTTCCTCGGCATATTCGCGCAGAATGTGATCGCGTAGCGACCAATCACGGGTGGCGGTTTCGGCGGCGCTCGGCTGGAACATGAAGGCCGGCAACACATGGTAACGCCCCGGCATATGGGCCGTCTGCGCCGAGCGTTGCGCCAATAGTGCCCGGTAGCCGTCCCCATCCCCGAACACGGTTAGCACACTCACGCCTAGTGATGCGCTGCGCCCTGCGCCAGTCGTTGCGATGGCGGACGGCGCGACCTGTTGATGGAGCTGCTCACGTAGCGGGAAAGGCGGCCCGGCTAGCAGTTCATTTTCCAGCGCCATACAGGTTGCGACGTGATCGAAGTAGCGCCCGATCTGGGCGTGCAGCCGCAACGGGGCGCGGTCTAGCTGAGCAAAGGCGAACGTCACGCCGTTGTATAGACGTTGGCCCCTGGCCCGTAACGTTTGCAGATGGCCCGCATCGTAGAACGCAAAGTCTTGATGACGGGTAGCGGGTGGGTCCGTGCTGAGTAAACTGTCTAGCGGCTGCTTGTGGGCCGGGATAACATGGAACGGGTAGACGGTCGCGCCACGTCGATATAACGGCACGCCGGCGCTTTCGTACCACTGCTGCAACACCTGGATCATACGATTGTATGCTTGCTGGTCCATGTCACCTCCCGCCACAAGCATAGCACGCGCCCGAACCTGTGACCACGTTGGACATAGCGGTCTATTGCGGGAGTCAACCGGGCACACTATACTTTTTGCACAGTTCAAATTGTTGGTTTTACACAATAAAAGCGGGGCTAGCGCAGGTATAGCCCCATCATTTCAACAAAGGAGAGGTTATGGTCGCCAAAACAAACATGCGCCCCGGTCCAAAGGGGCAAGCGATAATCGAACGTGACACCGCCCGGATGTCTCCGTCGATGGTGCCGCGTTATCCGTTTGTCATGGAACGCGGGCGCGGGGCGAAAGTCTGGGATGTGGACGGTAACGAGTACATCGACTTTGCCGCCGGGATCGCGGTCGCCTCTACCGGGCACGCCCACCCGGATGTCGTTAAGGCGATTCAGCATCAGGCCGAGCAGTTCATCCACATTGCCGGCACAGATTACTACTACGAAGTGCAAGTCCAACTCGCCGAACGTCTGGCCGCTATTGCGCCCTTCGGGGATGACCCGGCGCGGGTTTTCCTGACCAATTCCGGGACCGAGGCAGTTGAGGCCGCGATCAAACTCGCTCGCTGGCACACCGGGCGCAAACAGATCATCGCGTTTTTTGGGGCGTTTCATGGGCGCTCGATGGGGTCGCTTTCGCTCACCGCCAGTAAGATCGTCCAGCGTGACGGATTCTTCCCATTGGTGCCGGGCGTTCATCATGTGCCCTATAACAACCCGTACCGCTGCGCTCATATGCGCGAAGAAGCCGCTTGCCGGGCGCATTGTACCTGCGCAGACTACATCGAGGATGTTTTGTTCCAACGGACCGTGCCGCCGAACGATGTCGCCGCCATCATCCTGGAACCAGTCCAGGGCGAGGGCGGTTATGTTTTCCCGGATACCGCGTTCGTGCAGCAACTCCGGGACATGTGCGACCGGCACGGTATTCTGTTGATTGCCGATGAGGTCCAAACCGGGATCGGGCGTAGCGGCAAGTGGTGGGCGATTGAGCATCACAACGTCCAGCCGGATATTATCGCCTCCGCCAAGGGGATCGCCAGTGGGATGCCCCTCGGCGCGATCATCGCCCGCGATCATGTCATGAACTGGGATAACGGCGCTCACGGTAGCACCTACGGCGGGAACCCGGTCTCGTGTGCGGCAGCGTTGGCGACGCTTGACCTGATCGAAAACGGCTATATGGCAAATGCCGCCGAGCAGGGCGCGTTTATGTTGGATGTACTGGAAGAAATGCGTACCAAACACCCGACCATGCGCCACGCTCGGCTAGAAGGGCAGGGCTTGTTGATCGGGCTAGAGTTGGTGCTAGACGAAACCCGCCAGCCCGCTAAACAGGTCTTACAACTAACGGAGCGCCACGCGATTGAGAATGGCCTGCTGGTACTGGGGGCCGGGAAAAGCTCGATCCGCTTCTGCCCGCCGTTGATGCTCGACCAGGCAACCGCCGCCGAGGGGTTGCGCCGCTTCGACCTGTCGCTAACGCAAGCCGAGCAAGACGCCGGGCTGCTGTAACGCCTCACTCCACCCGGTAGACCGCCGCGCCGTCCGCGTCAAAGACGGGCTTCAGGTAGGGCGCGGCGCTCACCTCACTTTGCATCGCAATCAGATCGGTGAACGGACGCCGCCAGCGCACATGATCCGCGAAGCTCGCCGGGTTGCCCACCACTTGCGGCACGATCACATAATCGACCCCCATATTTCGCAGTAGATCAGCGTGGGCCGGGTCTGCTGGGTTACTCCAGAAGGCCCGTAACGCCTGCTGTTCTTCGGTATCCGCTAGTGGGTCGCCGGGGCGGTTGAAAAACGGCTGCGGGCGATAGTACACGCTGCGGCGCTCCGCAATGACGGGCACCCAGTCGCCTTCTTGTGGGCCGGGGAAGTTCAAAACGTAGGCGTCGGGCGCGGTCTGCTCGCGTAGCCACCCCATCGCCCGCACATCCGCCGCCGACGCAAACGCCCCGAAAAATGTCACCCGCCCCTTACTGGCCGCGATGATCGGCTGGTGAAAAATACTCGCCAACACAATCCCGACCGCCACCACGCCCAACAGCCCATAGCCCACTCGCCGCACATCCAACGCACCCAACCGCCGCCACGCCCACGCCAGCGCCCCTCCACCCAGCAGCACATACGGGATAATCGGCCCGTGCCAGGCGATACTAAACGGATAATCGTAGCGCACAATCGGCGCAACCAACCAGGGCGCGAGGGCCTCCAATGCCCCGAACGCGGCAAATTCCAGGATCAACACCATCCACCCGACCGCCAACAACGCCGCCTGAGAGCGCCGCCACACGCCGATCACCGCACCGAGCAACGCCACCCAAGCGATGACCCCACCGTGATAAAGCAACTCCGGCGGGAAAGACAGCGCCACCCGCCAGTATACCGGGTCCCGTGAAAAAGGGGATGCGATCTCGCTGCCTAGCAACCCGCGCACGTTCCACAACCACGGGAGCAGTAGCACCAGCGCGGCTAACGGCACGCCCCCTGTGACCGTCAACCATGCGCGGCGCGTCGGGTGCGGATGGCCCAACGGCATCAGCAACAACCACGCCCCAAAGCCCAACCCGATGATGATCGTTGTATCTGGATGGACCAAAACCAGCGCCGCCAGCGACAACGCCGCCGCGCCGAACGCCCACCGCCGCCCAAGCGGGGTCGCATCCGCAAACAGATAAACATACACCCACGCCAGGAAGCATCCGCCAAACGCCAGCCCGTACAAGCTGGTATAGTGGCTATCCATATAAGCCGTAAATAACCCTAACCCAACCCACGCCGCCAGCAGATGCGCCCGCGCTCGCACACGCCCCGCCAGCAAGTGCCCAAAGTCGTATGGCACCAACACCACCCACCACGCCAGCATTGCCCCGACCCCGAACTGGGTACTGTGTAACGGTGTAGCGAGTCGTTCGCTGAGGTAGGCCACCGTCACCGTAAAGCCCGGCGCATACAGGTAATCGATCTCCGGTTGGAACGGGGCCAGCGCCGTAAGGTCCCCGCCAAGCCGTGCCATCAACGCCAGGTAGCCGAAGCCTTGCGCGTCCGTATCTAGCGGCACAGGTAAAACCAGCGCCGGGGCCGCCAGCCCCATCAACACGACCGCTAGCAATGCCAGGTCGAAGCGGGCATAAGCCGCCAACGTGGGGCGCGGGGCATCCCGCCGCAGCCAGCCGCCCAGCGCAATCAGCCCACCGACCGCCAGCAGCGCCACATCCCCCACCCAAACGGACCACCCAAACGGCGTCGCGTAGGCCAGCCCACACGCCAACCACAGCCCAAGGCTTAGCCCGGCCCCCAGGCCAATATAGGGCATACGCCAGGCGCGGTCTATAGCGGCCCCACTCAGCAGCAACCCCGCCCCAAAAACACCGATGATCAGAAGTGTATCCCCGTTCAAGCGCATCTCTCCGATGAGTTCGTTATCGTGCAAAGGCGCTAGTGTAGTTCGCTTTCGATGTAGCGCAAAGGATATTTCGCTGTTTTTGCGTAACTACTCAGGCAGACATTAGGATACGGTGGGGTTTCACCCCACACCCCACCACTTTTTCCAGAAAAAGTGGACAAAAAGCGTGCATTTTGTCACAACTCAGTTCCTTCGTTTGAACATACCCCGATCAGAGCAGGGTGAACATGGCCGAAGGTGGTAAAACCCCTCCCTCCCGCGATAGTGGGGCAGGGGTGGCGCTTTAGCGCCGGGGTGGGGGGTCGGTAGTCTCCCTAAATAGAGTTGGTAGGTACAGGTACAGCCATCAGTATCTGTCGAATTGACCAGATATGGTCAGTAATGCCCGCTGCCATTGCGGGAGAACGAGGTATCCAACGGC
>DAOTUA010000245.1:0-3981 GCA_034437355.1 Anaerolineae bacterium
TGCGCGTATCGGGAGGGCACGGCGACCCTCCCCTACGATGTCGGTGATGACAAAATGTTCGTAGCCCCCCGACAGGTTGTTCGTACACCCCACTTACCCAATTATTTTATCAAACGTCAAAAACCCCACTAGCTTGCCCACAATCTGAAAGGTGCCCTTTGGTGCCTGTCTGTTTGAAAACCGGGCTAAATCACCTATGATAGAAACGTGGTACACTGCCACCTACACACTGTAACGAAAGGAAACAACACATGGCCCGACGGATACTGTTACTCATCATGCTTGGTGTGGGCCTGCTGATGAGTACGCTCACGGCTAGCGCCCAAACACGCCAGATCGAATACGGAACGTTCACCATCGCCTCATTAGACCAAAACGTACAGGGCGGGTTCTTCAACTTCAATGCCAGCGAGGGCGATTTTATCTCGGTCGAAGCTGTGGCGCTCTCCGGCTCACTTGACCCACGGGTGACACTGCTCAATACCAGTAGCACCACGCTTGCTGTCAACAGTGACGATCCGTTTCAACCGGGGATCGGTGATGCCCGCCTGACATATCGCATTCCGGCAACGTCATCGTATACCCTGCTGGTCGAAGCGGAAAACGGCACCGATGGTCAATATTTACTCCGTTTAGAACGTCGCGACCTCCCCCCAACAACCCCGCTTAGCGTCGGTGTGATCACCACCGCCAGCATCTCGCCGGATGTCCCGGCCCAGGCGTATACCTTCGATAGCGCCGCCGGCACCAGCGTATCTGTCACCAGCGCAACGCCCGGCCTGGCTTATGTGGCGGAAATCTACGGGCCGAATGGTCAAACACTCGCCATCCACAACGGCGGGTTAGCCGCAAGTGGTACGACCACCGTCACAAGTGGGACTGGCGAATATACGCTGGTCATCGGCACCGGGAACGCTTCTGCCGCCGGGAATGTTGAAATCAACTTTGCGAGTGGGACGGCCCCGGTACAAGCCGCCGCGCCATCCGAAGCCGAAGCGAACACACCTGATACCGAAACAGCCCCCGTCCCCAGCGAGCCACCAACCGATACCGTTGATACAACCGAAACAACCGCCGACGGCGAAGCACAAACCGACGCGCAGACAGACACGCCATCCGCCGACGGCGAAGCACAAACCGACGCGCAGACAGACACGCCATCCACCGACGGCGAAGCGGAGGTCGGCGCAGAAACAGTTGGTAGCGACTTCCCGACCAATCGCTGTAACGTCGTCCCAGAAGGCAATAACGGCGTTGTGATCCGGCAGGGGCCAGATACCGACTTCCCGGCGATTGCGTCTATCCCCGCCGGGGAGTTCCGCTTTGCCGAAGCCACCGACGGCGCTTGGATTCGGTTAGTTGGCGGCGGTTGGGTATCCTCCGGTGTTGTCGATCTAAACGGGCCATGTGGTGCGCTGCCGTTGGTCAGTGTTCCGACGGAACCCGAAAGCGGCCAACCGAACGCACCAGCACAACCGACGTCCGAAACCGTCAACCCGCTAGGCCAACGGTAAAGGCAATAAAAAGCAGGCCCCAGATCGTGACGGGGCCTGTTATGCTATGATCCCACTACACACGGAACGGTTACAACTGCGCCTACCCACCGCTAACGACATCGACGCGATCTATACGCTCTTGAGCGATCCAAGTATTGCCGCCAACATGCTAGACCTACCGCATCCGTACCAACGCAGCAATGCGCAAGCCTTTGTCCGTTATGCACAACAAGCCACCCGCGCACAAACCGAAAACATCTATGTGATAGAAACACGCGCAACGGCTACCGTCATTGGGTCGATTAGCTTAGATAAGCGGTCATTTAATATTGCCGAAATCGGTTACTGGATGGGCAAACCGTATCGCAGCCAGGGCTATACTACCGAGGCCGTGCGCCGGATCATCCGGTTTGGGTTTGCTGAACTGGGCCTGAACCGCATCCAGGCGTATTTTTTCGCACACAATACCGCCAGCCGCCGCGTGCTGGAAAAAGCCGGGATGCAGTATGAAGGCGTGTTGCGAGAGCATTTCCGTAAGGGAGATGATTACATGAGTGTTGGCATTTGTGCGGTGCTGTGCGGGCCGCCTCCGGTTAATGACTATGCACCTTAGTACCAAGCGGCTCTGCTTGCGCCCGCTGCAACCCCACGATGCGCCACAGGTCCAGCGTATTCTGGGGCAGTCCGCTGTCGTCACGCAGATGATCGGATACCCGCACCCGCCACCAGCAGATGAGGGTAACCGGTGGGTGACGCAGCATTTAGCATTGATGCAACAAGACGCCCGCCAGACGTGGGCCGTAACCCGTTGCGGCACCGATACCCTACGCGGCACGCTCACCTTACGTTACGAGTGGCGAACCTCTCTGGCGGAACTCAGCTATTGGCTGGATGCGGCGCTGTGGGGCCAGGGGTGGATGAGTGAGGCCGCCGGAGCCGTGCTAGGGTACGCCTTCCGGGGTGGGCGGGTGCATCGGGTGTATGCACGCAGTTTCGCTGAAAATACGGCTAGCCGTCGCGTGTTGGACCGCATCGGGATGATGCACGAGGCGACCATGCGCCAGTCGGTGCGGGCTGATGGGCGTTACCGCGATATCGCGTGGTATGGGGCGCTCAAGTCCGAGTATTTAGCCGAGTAGCCCGGCTTTAGCAAAACGGTCGCGTCGTTTTCCCACATCACATGGGGAAAAAGTAACGACTGAGGGGATTTGTCCCCGAACCGCCTCAAACTTTAGCTGTGAAAATTGTCTAAACCTTCATCTTGGATGATAAAATCGACGCTTTTTGTCCACTTTTTCTGGAAAAAGGGGTGGGGGGTGAAACCCCACGATGTCCTATCTCGACCTGAGTAGCTACGAAAAAAACGACTAAATCCCACGCTGTTTGACCGCGCATCTTCTGCATCTTGGGGTAAAATAGAATCGGAATTGCCCGGTTATCACAAAAGAAAAGGAACATCCCCCATTATGCGACCTTACCTTGGCATCGAAGGCCCGATTGGTGTTGGCAAAACAACCCTGGCAAACTACCTGAAAGCGCACCTACAGGCCGAAGCGATGCTAGAAGTCTTTGAAGAAAATCCCTTCCTGGAAAAGTTCTATCAAAACCGAGACTGCTACGCGCTCCAAACACAGCTATTCTTCCTGATGAGCCGTTATCGACAGCATATCGCGCTCAAGCAACAGGTGCCCACGTTATTGGTCAGCGACTATATCTTTGCCAAAAACGATCTGTTTGCGTCCTTCACATTAAACGGCGACGAACACGCGCTCTACCAGAAAATTAGCGGCGCGTTGGCGTCGCAGTTGGTGGTGCCGTCGCTGGTGGTCTTGCTCAAAGCGGATTTAGACGTGCTGATGAGCCGGATTCATAAGCGCGGGCGCGAGTACGAACAGCGCGAGGACATGCAAGATTATATGTCAAATTTGATCCAGCAGTACGACACATTTTTTGAGGCGTACACCAATGCCCCGGTGCTGGTGATCGATACCAATAGTGTCAACATCGTAGAGGACACCGCCGCCCGTGAGCGTGTGGTGCAACAGGTTGTTGGGGCGTTCCGGGATGTGTTGGCCGATCACCCCACCCAGGCCCCGCTGCTGTAACGGTCCAGCGTGTTGAACCCGAACCCAGAGCTACTGCAATGTCGTGTTTTCACATCGCGGGGATGCTGTCCCCGCACCGCTTTTCTTCGTAACTACTCAGGTACTAAACACATCTTACGGTATCGCACCCGCCCTCACCCCCTAAATCCCCCTCTCCCCGCGAAGCTGTGGGAGAGGGGGACTTCTTATCGCACGATTTAGCCCCTCTCCCAGTGCCAAAGGCACGTTTGGGAGAGGGGTTGGGGTGAGGGCTGAGTAGTTACAAAGCTTGACCAAAACTTTAACTGTGAAAATCTTCGATTTTCACAAAAATAGTTGTCACAACTGAGTTCCTTCGCTTGAACACACCCAGCTCAGAGCAGGGTGAACATGGTCGAAGG
>DAOTUA010000246.1:0-2099 GCA_034437355.1 Anaerolineae bacterium
GCGGGGGTGGTACAGCAGCCAAATACGGGGGCTGAGGTGGCGTCTGAGGGTGGATTGCCGCCGATTGTCACAATTTTGGGGTTGGGGTTGTTTGGTGTGGTGGGGTTAGCGATCAGTCTTTTGCGGGGTTAGGTTGTTGGGTGATGGTGGGGGCGGCGCAGGAGTCGCGTTCGATGAGGTCGGCTTTGAACATGACCTGGAGGCGCTCTAAGTAGGGGTAGCGGACTTGATCGACGAGCATACGGACGGCCCACTGCCCTTCTTCGTAGCGGCGATAGGAGATGGAGGTTAGCGGGGGGTGGTGGTTGCGGGCGATTTCGGTGTCGTCGAAGGAGATGACGGAGAGATCATCGGGGATGGTGAGGCCGGCGGATTGGACGATGGGAAGTCCGGCGGCGGCGCTGGCGTCGTTGACGTAGATGATGGCGGTCGGGGTGGGGGTGGTGTGTAGGGCGTGGGTGGTGGCGGTATCGCCATCGCCAAAGTGAACGCGGTGAGTTTGGACGGTAAGATCGGCGTCTTGGAGGGCTTGTTTGTAGCCTTCGACGCGGTTGTGAACGTAGTCGTAACCGGCTTGCCCGCCGACAAAGGCGATGGCCTGGTGGCCAAGTGAGATCAGGTGGTGGGTGGCTTCGTAGCCGTAGCGATATTCATCGCGCCCGATGCCGGAGACATCGTATTTATCGGCATCGCGACCGAGAACGACGCAGGGCAGGCCGAGGCGGTGGACTTCTTCGAGGACGGGTTCGTATTGTTGGGCACCAAAGAGCAGGACACCGTTGGGGCGCAGGGCGGGGTCCGCAAAGAACAGGCGGGAGACGTGTTGTTCGGGGGCGTGGGGGTCGTTGGCGACGAGGTGCAATTGGATGTTGTAGGTGATGGCGGCGCTCTGGATACCGCGTAGGACTTCGGTAAAGACGTAGCTAGCGTTTAAGACGGGGGGGTGTAATACGAGGATGGTGAGGGTATCGGAGGGGGTGGGGTGATGGTTGGGGGTCATGGTGGCTTCGTTGATTAGCACGGGGTACTGGCCGGCCTGTTGTTCGAGGCGTCGTTTGGCGGCAAGGATAACCTGGCGTTTCTCTTCGGAGACGCCGGGTTTGTTGTTTAAAACCAGGGAGACGGTGCTTTTAGAAACCCCGGCGAGATTGGCTATTTCGCGTACTGTAGGCATGAGTTTTGGCAATTGGTTAACTGAATCCTTGACAAAGATAACAAGATACGGTTTAGTAGTCAATATCGAACGAACATCGAACGGTTTTGTTCGTTCGGGGCTGCCGGAGTAATTGGGCGGCATAAGATATACTTGTTTTGCCACATTGAAGGGGCACAATGCTATGCCGATAACGTCGGAAGATTTTCGCAATACGCTAAGTCAGTTCCCGGCGGGGGTGACGGTAGTGACGGTACGCGCCGGTGAGGAGGTACACGGGCTGACGGCGACGGCGTTTGCGTCGGTTTCGGCTGATCCGCCGCTGATTTCTATTTTCGTGAACCAGCGTGGGCGGGCGTATCCGTTGTTGCAGCGGGCGGATGCGGTGTTCGCGGTGAATTTTCTGCGGGAGGGGCACGAGGAGATCGCGGATCGGTTCGCGTTTACGAAAGAGGATCGGTTTGGGGTGGGGACGTGGACAACAGCGCAGACGGGCGCTCCGGTTTTGGCGGATGCGTTGGCGTGGTTGGATTGTACGGTGTATAGCCGGTTCGGGGCGGGGGATCATAGCATTTATGTGGGGGAAGTGCAGGCGACGAGTATTGCTAAACCGGAGGATCGGCCCCTTTTATATTGGAATCGTGGTTATCGCAATCTTGATTTATTAGAAGAAGAGAAGGTTACTGAGTAGATTATGATTAATATACGTTCATCTCATTTGACGGGCGCGGAGATCAGTTGGTTTGCGCCGTTGTGTAGTGGTGATTATGAGTTTTTGGGTGTGCCGGATGACAATTTAAAAAGTACATTCGAGCATACATCGGATATTTTGTTGACGGCGGATAAACAGGGGTTTCGGAATATTTTGTGTCCGAGTTCGTATCAGGTGGGGCAGGATACGGTCACGTTTGCGGCGGGGGTGGCCCCGATGACGGAGCAGATTAAT
>DAOTUA010000247.1:0-8662 GCA_034437355.1 Anaerolineae bacterium
ACCAACCCCCAACCCCGACGACGAAGCCACCCCCACAAACACACCCGATCAAGCCGTGGATGAAACCGTCGTTATCACCCCCACGCCAAGCACCGAAGCCAGCGTCGTGGATGCCGTCGCCCCATCGCAAATCCTCACCAGCGCCGGGATCGAAGTCTCCCTCACATGGAACGCCACCGTAGACCTCAACCTGGAAGTCCGTGGCCCCAACGGTGGCACAGTTTTCTGGGATAACCCCACCACCGAAAGCGGCGGCGCTTTCCAGGGGTTCAACGTCAATGGCGCATGTGAAACCTTCACCGCCGATACCCCCACCGAAACCGTAGCCTGGCCCCCTGGGGCCGTCCCCACCGGCAGTTACGAAATTCTCGTGTTCTACGTGCAAGACTGCGAAACCAACGGGGCCGTTCCCTTTACGATCAATATCGTGGTCGATGGCGAACCGCTAGACCCCATCAGCGGGACCACCCTACCCAACCAGGTCTTTATCGCTAGCTTTAGCCTGGCAGATGACGGCACAGTTGCCATCCGTGAAAGTGGCGTAGACCAGGGCTTGCTCCCTGCCCCAGCCGCCGAAATCACCGCCGCCGCCCAATCCATCACCCGTGACACCCCCACCGAAGGCATCATCACCGCCGAGCAACCCTTCCAGGCCTTCACCTTGCAGGCCGATGCCGGAGATGTGCTTTCCGTTAGTATGGACGCCACCTCCGGCAACCTGGATGGATTCCTATTTCTTATCAACAGTAGCGGCAACATCGTCGCCCAAAACGACGACGCCAACGCAGCAACACGCAACGCCGCCCTCAATGGGGTACTCATCAACGAAACTGACACCTATACACTCGTTGCTACCCGCTACGGGCAGCGCATCGGCGGCACCGAGGGCAACTATACCCTGCTTGTCATCGGAGCAAATGCCGTCGGCGCTAGCACATCGGAAGCCCTGCTCGGTGTAGACTTACCAGACGGGCTAATCGAAACGAGCCTGATCTGGGACACCAACGCCGACCTGCAATTACTCATCCGCGACCCACTTGGCGATGCCGTCTTTGATGACCAACCGCTAATCCCCAGCGGTGGCACGCTCGCTGCTGATGGTAATGTCGGCTGTACCGTTGCCGAAGGCACACCTTACTACTACACCTACTGGCCGGCTGGCCTCCAATTGCGCCCCGGTACCTACGAAATCGATGTCTGGTACCAAAACGACTGCGGCGATACCACCCCCGTTAATCCCACCCTGACCGTCGAGATCGGCGGGCAGGTCATTATCTCCGATACCTTCACGCCTCGCCTCCGCGATCACTACATCACCACCTTTACCATCGGGTTAGACGGCTCCGTCCGGCGCGGCCCCGGCGGGATTGCTGCTGGCTCCGAGACGATTGAATACCTCCCAGACCTGCCAAACGCCCCTGCGCTTACATCCGATGTCCCCATACAAGGGACGATCACCGACGATAACCGCTTCGATGTCTATACCTTCGATGGGACCGCTAACGACACCATCAACCTACGTATGAACGCCACCGCCGGCACGCTCGATACGTTGCTGTTCCTCATCGGCCCCACCGGGATCGAACTCGCAACCAACGACGACGCCATCCCCAACGAAACCACCGACTCCGCCATCACCGAGTTTACTTTGCCCCAAACCGGGCAGTATATCGTCTTAGCAACACATTACGGCACCATCTATGGTGGGACCAACGGAGCTTATACGTTGCAATTCTCCCGCTTGAATACACCCTAAAACCCGATACAATACAAGGGCTGTCCCATAAAAGGACGGCCCCTTTTGTAGAATACTGTGTACCTGATGACCTTCTCATTCCCAACCATAAACACTAACCCACAATTCCCTCAACAACCTGCCATCCCTCACACGGGATCGGTTATATCAGGGGCAACACCAAACCGGATCACACCTACCATCCGATACTCACACCGGGTTAGTCGCAGAATGAACAGCATCACCAAACCAAAACGCACAGCTAACCACAACAACCTGCCCCCGTCAACACTGCACGGGTCACTATTTCGCGCTAGCGGGCATCTCACCGACGGCCCCTCAACTATCGCGTATATGTGGCAGGCATCATATTGAGATTCATCGTGCTACGGCTTTCCAGGGGTTGTAGACGACAAACTATAATTTTACTAGGCGCATAAAATCGCATTTTCCTATTCGTATAACGCCGAAAGGTAGAGGGTAACATGACTGACGAGACCACCAAACAAGATATAATAACAGCCGAAGCGGAAGCCGAAGCCACCCCCGCCGAAGCGGAAGCCGAAGCCACTCCCGCCGAAGAAGTTACCATCCCACAACGTGACATCAATGAGCTTAAAGTCGGGATGGAACTTCAGGGCAAGGTCAAAAACATCGAATTGTACGGCGCATTTGTTGATGTTGGTGTCGGTAAAGATGCGCTGTTGCATGTGTCACAACTCGGTAAGCAGAACGTCCGCAATGTCGAAGACGTGGTTCAGGTCGGCGAAGGGATCACCGTTTATATCCTCAAGGTAGACCCATCCGCAGGCCGAATCGCACTCTCCTTAGAGAAACCCCCAGAAAACCCGATCCACGACCTTAAAGTCGGGGATGTCGTCACCGGTAAAGTCATCCGCATAGAAAACTACGGCGCATTTGTCGAAGTCGGCGCAGAGCGCCCCGGCATGGTCCATGTCTCCGAACTAGCAACCGAGTACATCAACTCGCCAGAAGACAAGGTGAGCATTGGCGATGAAGTCCGCGTCAAAGTGATCAAAGTCAACCGCAAACGCCGTCAAATTGACCTCAGCATCAAAGCACTCGAAGAACAGCAGCAGCGCGAAGTCATGCAAGAAATCTCCGATACAGATAACGAAGAAGACGTACCAACCGCGATGGAACTAGCCCTGCGCCGCGCCATGAAAGAATCCGATGATGAGGGCGGTAGCTCTGCCAGCCAAGCAGACAAGAAAAAACGTAACAGCGTCAAGAAGAAAAACGCACTCAACGACGCCTTGCAACGCACCCTCAACCAAGAAAATTAGGTTGTGTTGACATTAAAGGCCACAAGCCTTCAAAAACGTAGGGGCATAGCACGCTATGCCCCGGTTTCAGCACGCTGAACCCCTTTGCAGAAGGGCAGGGGCAGCGTCCCCGCGATAAAAAAGCCCGCTGCAATATGCAAAACGGGCTTTTTTGAGCGATGCTCAACGCGACCTATAGCGGATTCTCACCAGAGTTCTTCAGCGCGTTTAGCAGCAGCCCCTTATCTTCTAATTCCCACTCGTCCATAGACAACCGATACAACACCAACCCATGGACATACTGTTCCGTCGGCTGGTTATTCCACTGCCGGATATACTCGTAAGCCTTGCCAATCCAGTTGGCGGCGTTCTGATTATGATCCCAACCATTATGCTGGGCCGCGTTCCACGCACCCCCCACCTTTAAGTGATTCGTCTCCGTGATCACAATCGGCAGATGTTCCCAATCCGGGCCTTTCTCCCGCAAGATTTTCGCGAATGGCTCCCACATACGAAACCCGAAAAACTGCCACTCTAACGGATAATTACCGAACTTCGCATCGTTCGATGGATCATCCAAGCTGCCACGAGAATACCCATGCAACGCCACCCAATCAATATCCCCCACATCCAGATGATCTAAAATCGCGCTCCAGTAGTTATCAGGAACATCTATCGGTTTCCGATATGCCATAAACGCCTCGGTATTTGTCCCGTCTAAAGCCGGCGTCGAAATGCGATGCTCTGGCCCGACCAGCGCCTTCACCCCCTTCACCAACTTCGCGATCCGTGCCGGCGTGATCGGCGTACCAATGTTGCCCAGCCCTCGGTAGTCGTGATTCTCCCCGGCGCGG
The DNA here is from genome assembly GCA_034437355.1 of Anaerolineae bacterium. Classification (GTDB taxonomy): domain Bacteria; phylum Chloroflexota; class Anaerolineae; order Aggregatilineales; family Phototrophicaceae; genus DAOTTY01. Next base: position 3,876 of record DAOTUA010000247.1, read on the forward strand.
TTCGGCTCGTTCCCGATGATATGCCCCCAAACCCCCTTGGTATTCTTAATCCCACGCGCGATCCACTCAATCAGCCGGTCATCATTCACCGGGTCCCCAAACGTGCCGCCACCCCCCTCAGACTTCGCCCAAGAGTAGTTCCAGCGCAAGATCACCCGCACCCCCGCCCGTGCCGCATACGTGTAATCCGTATTATGAAAGTGACCATGATCATTCGGATACGTCTTGCTCAGGTTATCCGGCCCCATACAGTAAATCATATCAACCGCCCAACCGCGCTGATTATTTGCAACCATCCACTCCGCCGCCCCATGCCGATCCGGGTAGCGCGGTTCGCCGTCGTGCATCCCGCGCAGCGGATGATCCGGCTTATAAACCGGGATCGTCACCTTATACTCGACAACCTCCAGGCTGCTTTTGTCCCCCACATAATCCACAAATTCTGTGTAAGCCCACCCCTCCCGGTTATTGTGCTGAATCTGATACCAATCGCCATCCTTGTTAATACCGATCACTTCCGGCTCATCCCCCTTACGAGCCGTGTACATCACCCCAAAGTTTGTCCCTGGCCCGCGCCGGACATTCACGTTAGCCGTAAATACTGTGGTATGACGGGGCCGCTGTGCGAAACGCTCATCCGGGGCCGGGTGCAGGTACTCTGCCGGGTCTACTGTGTCGTTCATCAGCCTGATTGTGCGCCCGTCCGGGGTCTCATATTCGGTTTCTCCGGCCGCGGTCGCCCCGATCTTACGCACGATCAAGCGCAACTGCGACCCAACCACGCTCCCGGTACTATCAGACTTGCCGATCACGTCCCCCACCTCAACAGATTGCCCCACCTCAACCCCCACATCGAACAGGTGGCAGTAGATCGTCTGGTAAGTCGTCCCGCCGTCCTCGTGTGCAATCACGATGGTATTCCCATTCGGGCGCACATCACCCGGCGTTTGCACCTCCTTCACCACGCCGTCCGCGCAGGCCATGACATCGCCCTTAAACAACGCTTCGATGCTGATCCCATCGTTACCGGGGTACGCATGGGGGCTACCGTCTGCCCCGGTATATTCAAAATCCCCCCAATATTCCGGGTTTTGCAAGAACTGCTCAATAATTTTGTCGGATGGTACTGGCCACTTCAATTTAAATGCCATGAGTTACTTTAGCTCCTTCTGATGGTCTAGACTGTTATTACTATAGCGCAAAATTCAGATCGCGTAACAATCGAACTTCAAGACGGGTGCCTTTCGGTACCGTTTTTTCCCCTTCCGGGATAATCATCAGGCCATCCGCAAGCACCATCGACATAAGCGCCCCCGAACTTTGCGTCCCCGTCGCGGTTGCTATCACCCGATCATGTTCGGTGTGCAACCTCACCCGGGCATATGTGCGCCGCCCATCCGACGTGAAAACCTCGCCCGTTTCTGCGCGGATCGTCGGCATCCCCTGCGGTAACCCCTGTAAATATTGTAACGCCGGGCGCACAAACAAATCGAACGTCACCATTGCAGAAACCGGGTTCCCCGGTAGGCCAAAGAACGGCACCCCCGCTATCTTCCCAAACGCCAAGGGCTTACCGGGCCGCACATTCACCCGCCAGAACCCGATCTCGCCCAACTCATCCAACACCGTGCGCACCACATCAAAGCTGCCAACCGAAACCCCCGCCGTGCTAATCACGATGTCCGGCTCTTGTGCTAGCGCCTCGTTAAACAACCGGCGCACATCCGCGATGGTATCCTTAGCCGGCAGCAAGCGTACTGGCTCCCCGCCTGCTTGCCAGACCATCCCGGCGATCGTGTAACTATTCGTATCTCGGATTTTACCCGGTGTTAGCGGTTCCCACGGCGCGATCAGTTCATCCCCCGTACTCAAAATAGCTACCCTCGGCTGTTGATACACCGTCACCTCAATCACACCTAACCCCAATAACATCCCAATATCCTGGGGGCGTAAGCGAGTATGCTCGGTTAGCACCTGCGCCCCCATCCGGATATTTTCCCCCACCTGCCGGATATTCTGGCCCGGTGTTGCCTGCGCCCGTATTTCGACCATTTCACCCGGCCTGATCTGGCTTTCCGGCTCCCAGGTTGCGTCTGTCTGCTCAACCGGGATCACCGCATCTGCCCCCGGTGGTACCGGCGCACCCGTCATAATCCGAGCCGCTTCACCAGGGGCTAGCGTGCCGCTAGGGGCCACACCCGCCGGGATGTCCATCACCACCTGTAAACGGACCCCCGCTTCTAATACATCCGCCGTTCGGACAGCAAACCCATCCATCGAAGAGTTTGCAAAAGGCGGTAAATCTATCGGCGCTTCGACCGCCGCCGCCAACACACGCCCCTGGCTCGCTTCTGTTTGGATCGCCTCCGTCTGGGGCAGTGGCATCGCCGCCAAAATGCGAGCTTGTGCTACGTCTACACTCAATAAATCTTTCATAGGATGTTCATTCCCGTACAATCTACCCGAAATCTAACAGCGATCCCTAAAGTTATGCAAGTGATTCCAACGAATTTTAGCCGATTCATAGAATGTTGTATTCGTTTTGGTGTAAAATATAAATGCTCTGGTCATCCAATAAACAGGTTTTCTAATGGATTTACAATCGCTCCTCGACGCCCTGCCCAATCTTTCGCCAGTCGATTACCAACTGGTCGAACGTGCATACCGCAAAGCTGAAAAAAAACACGCCGATCAATACCGCCTATCCGGTGAACCCTACTTTACCCATTGTGTTGCCGTCGCTCACATCCTAACCGAAATCCGCGTGATCGACGCCGAAGCCATTGCCGCCGCCCTCATGCACGATCTCATCGAAGATACCCTCGTCACCTACGATGAAATTTGCCAGGAATTTAACCCAGCAGTTGCTACCCTGGTTGATGGCGTCACCAAACTAGACGCCCTACCGCTTCGTGTCAACCCGGATGAGAATATGCCCCGCCGCAGCCGCGACGAAGAGAAACGCCAGCTTGAACTCGAATATTTCCGTCGGATGCTGCTCACCGTCGGCGATGATGTGCGCGTTGTCCTCATCAAACTGGCAGATCGCCTGCACAATATGCGCACGCTAGGGCACATGCCACCCCACAAGCAGCGCCAGAAGGCCGAAGAAACCATCGAGATTTTCGCGCCGCTTGCCAACCGGCTCGGCATCTGGCAGGTCAAATGGGAGCTAGAAGACCTCGCTTTCCGCTATCTTAAACCAGAAGCCTACCGCGCCATTGCCAACAGCCTGGATGAACGCCGCACCGACCGCGAAGCCTATCTCAAAGCGGTGATCGACCAGTTACGCGCCGAACTCGCCGACAACGGCATCACCCATGTTGACATCAGCGGGCGTCCCAAGCATATCCACAGCATCTATCGCAAAATGGAACGCAAAGACGTTCCCATCCAACAAGTCTACGACGTTCGCGCCGTCCGCGTCATTGTCGATACCATCCCCCAATGCTATCTTGTCTTAGGCGTCGTCCACAACCTATGGCGGCCCATCCCCAACGAATTTGACGACTACATCGCCTCCCCCAAAGATAACTTTTACCAGAGCCTTCACACTGCCGTACTAGACGCCAAAGGGCGTACCGTCGAAGTCCAAATCCGTACCTGGGACATGCACGAACACGCCGAATATGGCGTCGCCGCCCACTGGCGCTACAAAGAAGGTAAGGTCAATGTCAAAGATAACAACTTCAACGACCGCATAAGCTACTTCCGCCGCCTTATGGATATGGGGCTAGACGGCAACGAAGACGCGAAAACCTTCATGGAACACATGAAGTCCCAGGTATTCGAGGACCGCGTTTACGCCTTTTCCCCCAAAGGCGACATTATCGACCTGCCCGTTGGTGCTACCCCCGTCGATTTTGCCTATCACGTCCACACCGAAATCGGGCACCGCTGCCGGGGCGCAAAAGTCAATGGGCGGCTTGTGAGCCTCAACCACCAATTGAAGACCGGGGAACAAGTGGAAATTGTCACTGCCCGGCGCGGTGGCCCTAGCCTCGATTGGCTCAACCCAGATCACGGCTACATCAAAACCAACCGCGCCCGCACTAAAATTCGCCAATGGTTCCGTAAACAGAACCGAGAAAGCAACATCACCTCCGGGCGTGCCCTGCTCGACCAAGAAATGAAAAAGATGGGCGTGATCGACTCTATGACGTTCGAGTCTATTGCCAAAATGTTTGACTACGATAACCTGGACGACTTCCTCGCAGCTATCGGCGCAGGCGATATTAACGCCGCCCAAGTCGATGGGCGCATCCTAGAGCGAACCCAGACGCTACAGCGTCAAAAAGTCGTCAGCAAGCCAAAACCCGCCATGCGCATCACCCCACAAACCGGCGTCGATGGCATCCGCGTTATGGGTGCCGGCGGATTCCTGGTCAACCTGGCTCGCTGTTGTACGCCCGTCGTCGGAGATAACATTACCGGCTTTATCACACGTGGGCGCGGCGTCACCGTCCACCGTAACGATTGCCCCAACGTCATCTCGACACCAGAACCAGAACGCCTGGTTGAAGTCACATGGGCTGTCAACGATCAAAAGGAATGTTACGCGGTCGAAGTCGAAATCATCGCCTACGACCGCGAAGGCCTCATGGCGGACATCAGCACCACCATCGCCGGCGAAAATATTAATATGTCCACCGTGAATGTCTCCACCCGCCAGGACATCGCCACGTTTCAAGTCACAATGGAGCTAAAACATCTCCAACAGCTTACTCGCGTCTTAACGAAAGTCACCAGTATCCCCAGTGTGGTTGAAGCCCGCCGCAAACAGGCGA
>DAOTUA010000248.1:0-3538 GCA_034437355.1 Anaerolineae bacterium
TAGGTATTTAGCTTTTATACTGTTTAAAACAAATATTTGTTTGGGATCATTTGATCTAAAAAGATATTGCAAAATTCTGAGTTTTCGCATACAATTTAATAACGCTTTAATCGGTGCAAATTATGCGGCTGTAAACGTTATCATGCGTTTCTGTGCGTAACGTTAAATGTAATATTTTAGGATATTTTAGGCTGATATGTTAAATCATACATACATAGCTGTTTAAAAAAGTTAAGCCCATTTGTATGCATCTACCACGATCCTCAAATGGGCCTAGTTTCGGGTGGTCAGCCACTGCAATGCTGAGAGTTGTCTGTCTCGCAAATGGCGTAACCATCTTGTGTAAGACAGTCTAACCGACTCAGACTTGTTTGACAACCCGAAACCCTAGTTTCGGGGTGAATTTTGCAATGAAATCGTCAAACAAGTTATACAATATGGCACAGAAATATCTTGAGTCTGGATGGTCTGTAATCCCCATTTGGGGCGGCTTACGGCCAGATCGCTTCAAAGCGGCAGCCATAAGTTGGAAGCCCTATCAAACCCGATTTGCCAATCACAATGAACTCACCTACTGGTTTACCGAGCGCCAATTTGAGGGCGTGGCAATTGTCTGTGGAGAGGTCTCTCGTCTTGGTGTGATGGACTTTGATGACCCGGCTGTTTTCGCAAAATTCCGGCTAGACCACCCCGACCTTGTGCAGACATATACCGTTACATCTGGCGGACGTGGCTTGCCGCATTTGTACTTTCATGTTCCGGATCATTTGAGTACAGCTACTCGCCACGCAAGCGGTGTGGATTGGCAGTTTAATGGGGCTTATGTTGTGGCTCCTCCCACATCAACATCGGATGCAGCCTGGCAGCTTCAAACCTCGCTACCACCCAAAACCCTCACAGAAGCCGATTTAAGCCGGCTAATGCACTTTCTGGATACAACCTATCAAACAACGTCTCAAAACGCGGCTACGGGCTTTTCTGAGCCCAAACTAGCCGTTTCTCATCAGAGTTTATCGTTTGATTTGCAACACCTCAGCCGGGTTTATCGTGATCATCTGCCTGAAGGGCGTAATAATGCGCTTTTTAGAACGTGTTGTTGGCTGCGTGACCAGGGCGGTACGCTTGAGGATGCCCTGCCATTAATTGAGCTTCACGCTGTCCAAGCTACTCCCCCAGACCATCCCTTAGAAACATTGGAGGGCCGACGCCAAGAAGCCCATAAGACGATCCGAAGTGCGTTTCGTCGTTCTGCCCGTCAACCTAAAAAAACATCATTAGCGGTGATTCCAAATCAACTACGTGAGCAATTGCTACAGGCTAAACTCATGCCTGTGCTGCGAGTGCTAGAAGCCCTAACTGCATCGGAGTGGCAACCAGGTGACATTTTCACGCGGGAAACATTACTGGCACTAACGCAATCTCACGGAATTGGAGATTGGTCTGTGCGTAAGGCTTTATCAGCCAAAACCCCGGATGAGATGGCCTTTTTTGAGACTGTGGACCCGGCGGTTGCAAATGCGGCTATCGCTGCTGGAAATGGTGGTGTTAAGACACCACAACTCAATGCAATTGAGTTAAGGGGGACAAAACCAACAAAAAACCGGCCAGGCCGCCCTGCGCAGTTTTACCGTGTGCCGTCTTTGCGGTCTTTGTGTGGGCGCTACGGTATCACACATTTGGCTGGGGATAAGCTGGCTGGGGATGTTCTGGGTAGTGTGCGGGATTATCGTTTGGCACTCCATAAGGGGCTGCTTGCGCGTCGGCCAGGGCAATATGATCGCGGGTGGTTGGCAGATCGGCTTGGCGTGTCGATGCGGACAATACGCCGTTACAATACGGACCCGGCTATTTGCGTTTCGCCGCGTTACTTTGAGCAGCGGGTGTTCTGGAAGAATCTTGATCATGTCATCCAGCGTGATAGCGACCATCGCCTTGTGTCGCATTACGGCGTATTTTTAGAGGATCATAACGGGAAGCGATATCCGCCCTTCCTGCCAATTGCGCGTTATTTGTTGGGCAAAAATTACCGGGTGACATTCAAGCAGCAGCTACAAAATCATTACAGTCTATCCGCGGTAAATGCACCATCGGAAGCGTGCCGCCAGCCGAACCTAGCTAGTTTGCCGAAAAAATCCAGCCAACCGGAAGCTGTCACCCCACATGATCAACAACAACCATTATCCACCCAATCGCCAGCGCCAGATTATGACCACAAGTTGCCGTCAATATACGAGCTAGCCGGAGTTGATCCCCCCACAGGCTTATCCGAACCTGTTATGAGTTCAGTGCCGGATAAACGACCGATGACCCCATCTGGCGAAGCAATGGCAATTCGGTTGTACGAAACATTAGCCGGCGCGATGTCCGCGCAGCGTGCAGCAGATTGTGTGCGTCAATACGGGCAGTTTGCGGTGGAGGATGTGTTGGATACGCTGGCTCGGCGTGGGGACAGGGTACATTCGCCTGCCGGGTTTGTCGTCAACTTGCTGCAAACGCGATACGGGCATGACATTAACGCAACAGTCACGATGGAAGGCTTATTCCTGGCGTTGCATACTGCGGAGGGGCAGGCTGGTATCCGATGGGAAAAGGCGCAGGCGCTCGTTGAGCAATACGGGACGGAAGCTGTCAATCGAGTTTTGCGCCAGATGCGTGCAGAATCGGATATTCGGAATCCGGTTGGTTATGTGATACACAGCTTACGGCGCAACCATCATCCATCACAGCCTACCAGCGTAAAGACGAAAAAAGAGGCCACACAGCGTTTGTTTGAGGCTGTGCGTAAATACAACCCGGATCGGGCGCTATCACAAACTAAAGCGCGGGAGCTGGTGCGGGAATATGGTATTGGTGCGGTGATGGAAGCGTTACATATTCTGCAAAGCCGCCAACAGGTACGAAACCCGGCTGGGTTCGTGATCACGGTATTACGCTCTGAGGCGAAACGCAAGCACCATGCTCGTTTTTATGGTCCATAATCGCGCTCAGGGCCGTTTTCCGGCGTTTTCTGCGCGTTCGTATACCCTATCTACCATGTGACACATGACAGGGCTAAATGAGGCGGTGGTAGGGAAAGCAATTTTGTCGGAACAAGGTCTGTGTTCCGACGTCGGAACACGACAAAAAACGCCCGTTCTGGGCGCTTAGTTTTGCGAATATGGTTTGAAGCAATTCTCGCGATCAATCGATGCCTAATTCTTCAATCTGGGCGAGCGTGACTTTCAGATCGTTATGAATCTGTCGGCGTTCTGCGGGGCTTAGTTTGTTCCAGCTTGCCGGGGTTAGCTCTTGTTGGATGCGAGCTAAACTTTGGTAAATGGCAGACGGTCGCGATTTGGGGTTTGGCTCCGGCAGGACACCCATTTCTTGTTTGACCATTTCGCGCAAGTCACGCACAGATAGACGCTTGCGATTGTTGGTTGGCTCGGCGTTATCCAGCAGGCGTTCTTGCGTTTGTTCTGGTAAATGGGCAACCTCGACATGATGCGAATACGTTAGCGTGTTCCGACGTCGGAACACAGGGAAAACACTCGAAAAG
>DAOTUA010000249.1:0-8042 GCA_034437355.1 Anaerolineae bacterium
CACCCCGATTGTTTACACCGTGCAAGAAAATGACACCCTACTGGATATTGCTTTTCAGTTCGGGCTAACGGTAGAGGACCTGCAACTGGCTAACCCTGGCATAGACCCGCTAACGCTACAAATAGGCCAGGCATTGACGATTCCGGTCAATACAAACACCCGTTCGATTGATCCCTTACAGCTCTTGCCACCCCCACCTTTACCCGTCACTTCCCCAACGTGTTACCAGACATCAACCGAAAGTTTGGTCTGTTTAGGTACGCTTACGAACAACCAGAATCAAGCAGTAGAAGGGATTCGCGTAGCGGTTCAGGTTATCGGTCTAAATGGCGAAGTTCTTTCACAACGAACGGTGACGACCGAACATAGTTTCGTTTTGCCGGGCGAACAAGCGCCGTATCGAGTGCTATTAGAAGGTTTGTCCGAGAGTGAAGTAGGTGGGCTTGTCGCGGGTTTAGAAACCGGAAGCCTGACAGATACCCTGGCCGAACGCTTCGCCCCGGTGATGCTCGAAAATATAGAAACGTCGATTGACGGGCAACAGTACGTCGTCAGCGCCGAGGTGCTGAACCCGACCGAAAACACTGTCGGCCCGCCCCGGTTGGTTCTTACCGTGTTGGATGAGCGCGGTAACATCTATGGCTACCGTGTGTGGGAACCGGACGGACCGCTACCAGCCGGCGGGCGCTTACCCGTCCGGCTAGCGGTACTGCCCATCGGCCTGGATGGTCGCTCGCCAGAAATCCTCAGTCATACGCTACACCTGGAAGCGCAACGCAGCTTCGACAACATGCCCTAAATTTGCAAAAACTTAACACTTGATGGGGTATAATGGAATCAAAACTGGTATAGATCGAGGTGATGCTTATGCCAACCAACCACGACCCACTTCAAACCGCCGAGCAGCAATTAGCGGCTGCCAGCGATGAAGCCGCCGCCCGGCTCACACAGGCCCGCGATGACGCCACCGAAGCATTTACCGATAATGCCAAACAAGTCAAAATTCTATTTGAAACTTCTACCCGCGAACGCATCGAACGGCTGCGCGAGTTCACCGAAGCGGGCAACCAACGCCTGCTGGTGCTACGGCGGCAGGGTGTGCGTTGGTTTGCGCTGCGGTTGTCCGTTGCGGCTGTGCTGGGGGTGGTGATCGCGTTTGTAGCCCCCTGGTTGCTGTTGGTATCGGCGTTGCTAGCGATCATCTTCCGTTTTTCCGTTTCCATTGAATCGGCAGATTATAAACAAAAACGTAAACGGCAACTCCCCCCCGAAGATCGGCTGTAAAGATTCGGTAAAAGCGGGCGCTATGGCACAACCCGCCGCGACGAATTGCGTATAGCAAGTAGAAAGTCAAACAACATCATATCCACTAAGGAGGTCACACACGATGACAGAGCAACCTAACACCGAAAAGCCCAAGACCGAAACCACCGAAAACGACAAGAAAACCTGGGTCGAAGATATTGAGGTGGCCGGGCGTGATGCAGTCGGGCGCGTACAAGACCTGATTCAAGAGGGTAACGTCCGCCGGGTGATCATCATGACCGAAGAAGAACGGGTGCTGCTAGAAATCCCGTTGACGGTTGGCGTCGTCATTGGCGTCGGTACCGTGATGTTATCCGCACCGTTAGCAGCCGTTGGCGCGGTGGCGGCGTTCTTGGCAAAAGTCAAGATTCGCATCATCCGCGAGGAAACCGACGACATCAAAGCCCCGGATGACGACACCGAGGCCTAGCACGAACTCGGTAAAACATTGGTCACTTGGCCGGCAAACCGCCATTTTCTGTTCAGGGGATGGCGGTTTCGCTTTTTGTCATCCAAGGTGAAGGTTTAGACGATTTTCACAGCTAAAGTAAAGATTGTTGGGGTTCGGGAGCAAAGCCCCGGCCCCGTTACGAACGTAGACCACCTAACCTCCGGGTACGGCAGCCCCATCGGAGCCGGGCCGCACGCCGATAGGGGCGGTGGTGGGGGTATTCGTCGGGCCTGGGGTGGTGGTAGGGGGGGGTATGGATGTGGGGGCCGGCGTATTGGATGGAATCACCCGGACATCGGTCACATTCGCATCATCAAACGGCGTGCGTGTCGGCTGGGGCGAACCAATGATATTGATCCCGCCGGGAGTAACCGACGGTGTGCCAGCGGGGATCGTCTGTTCCGCGAAAATATCATCGAAATTTGTCCCGAAAAAGTACACCGCCGCGCCCATCAGGGCAGTTAACATCAAGCAACCGATCCCGGCCCCGATCAGCAGGCTCATCAGCATGTTGGGGCCACGTTTGCGACGGGGGCGGCTGGCTTGCACCTGCGGTATCCAGGCCGAATCTCGCGGTCCAGCCGGGGACGGGGGCGCGTAGGGCGGGGTGATATTGTGCGGTGGTCGCATTTGTGATGGCGGCGGCGGATGGTTAACGGCGGGCGGGGGGCTGCCCCCGGCAGTACGCTTTTGGGTATCGTGCGGGTCTTGGGGGGTGTACCACGCTTTTTCGAGCGCGTCGGATAAGGCGAGCGCCGTCTGGTAACGTTTATTCGCGTTTTTATCCATCGCCCGATAAATCACGTTTTCGACGGCGGGCGGCAGGGCGGGGTTGATGCTGCGCGGCGGCGGCGGCGGGGTCATCACCTGCATAACCGCCACCCCGTAGGGTGTGTCACTCTCAAACGGACGCCGCCCGGTTGCCATCTCGAACACCATCACACCGAGCGCGTATACATCGCTGCGCCCGTCTAGCGGCTTGCCCTGCGCTTGCTCCGGGGACATATAAGCCGGCGTGCCAACAACCCCCTGTGTGGTGATGGTATTGCCGCTGGCCTCGCCCAAAATACGAGCGATGCCAAAATCGGTCAGGTAGGCCCCGCCGCCGTCGTCTAGCAACACGTTAGACGGCTTGAGGTCGCGGTGGAGGACGTTTTTACTGTGGGCGTAGTCCAGGGCCGGGGCGATCTGCTGGATTATTTCGATGATGCGCTCCATTGGGACGGGGCCGTCGATCAGCAGCGAATCGACCGAACCAGCCGGCATATAGCGCATGACAATAAACGGCTGGCGATCCTGTTCGCCATAATCGTAGACGGGGACGATAGCGCGATGCTCCAACTGCGAGACAATCCGCACTTCACGTTGGAACCGCTGCATATAGGTATCGTCGTCTACGTACTGATGCGGTAACACCTTCAGCGCCACTGTGCGGTTCATGCTGATCTGATGGGCTTTATAAACGGTCGCCATACCGCCGCGCCCGATGATCCCGATGATCTCGTAGCCGCCAACGGTTTTGCCGATCAGGTTATCATTCGCCATGCTGTCTCATTTCGTTGGTGTCGCAAGCGCCCCCCATTGTACAGGCACACATGACGCCTGTTGTGAAAGTATCAATCGCTTTCCGGTTTTGAATTTCACATAAAGCGGACATGGGTTGCGGGATGCTAACGGCTCTCATTTGCCAGCGCGATCCCGGCTAGCACAAACGGGATCACACAGCATAAGCCCACCAACCACAACGAATTGAGTCCGGTACGGTCGGCAGCAGATTCAAACGAGTTGAGCGCCAGCAACCCACACAACGACAACCCCCCGGCAGCCATCAAACCATAGAAAAAATAGCGAAATACTTTAGGTGAAACAGTCATGAAGATGCCCCTATACAGTGATCAGGTGATGCGCGTTGATATTTCAGCAATCGGATAATCGTTGTCCTGTCGATCATATCAAAATCGTCCGGGCGATTTAAGCGTGCTAGCCCTCAATCACTTGCACGCGCCCGACTTGCCCATCTTGCAAGCGGACCTTGATCCCACGCGGGTGCTGTGCGGAATTAGTGAGAATATCCTTCACGACCCCGTGTGTGAGTTTGTTGGTGCGCTGGTCCTGTTTCAGGACGACCGCCACCTTCAAACCCGGCTTAATGTGTTTGCGGATTGTGCCATCGGCCATGATGAAACCTCCTGTTGCTTGACCAAATTAGAAACGACATCTATAGTATAAAGCATGGCACAAGTAAGAGCATACTCAATTCAAATGCGAATGGTCCGCATCTTCCCGGCGGTTAGGTGGGGTTGATTTGCGTGCGGTAATCGTTGCTTGAGTTCGCAAACAATCGACCGTCTGCCATTGCAGGCGGTTTTTTAATTTGTCACAATGCCGCTGTCAACGGCCCTTGTAGTTCAAAAGGATGGAAGCAACCCTTATGAAGCGTCAATATATTCATGTTTCGGTCGCGTGGCCTTATGCCAATGGCGATATGCACATAGGCCACCTGGCAGGGGCCTACCTCCCGGCAGATATTTTTGCCCGATATCATCGGTTGAAGGGTAACCATGTGTTGATGGTCAGTGGCAGCGACAGCCACGGCACGCCGATCACCGTTGAGGCGGAGCAGCGCGGCATCAGCCCGCGTGATGTGTTTGAGCATTATCACGAGCGTTTCGTGCAGACACAGCAGAAGATCGGCATCAGCTACGATCTATTTACCCACACCGATACGGAAAATCACCATCAGATCGCGCAGGATATTTTCTTGCTGCTCAAAGAGCGCGGTTACCTGGTGTTGCAAACGCAAGACCTGATGTATTCGCCCACCGAGGATCGCTTTTTGCCGGATCGCTATGTCGAGGGGACGTGTTATATCTGCGGCTACGAGAGCGCACGCGGCGATCAATGCGACAACTGCGGTAATCTGATGGACGTGACCAAGTTGATCGACCCGCGCAACCGTAATAATCCGTCGGATAAACTGGTGACAAAGGAAAGCGATCACTACTTCTTCGACCTGCCGGCTTTCACCGATCAGTTGTTGGCCTACATCGAAAAACACGAACCACACTGGCGAGCGAACGCGGTCAACTTTACCCGCAACTTCATTCAAGATGGCCTGCGCCCGCGTGCCGTCACCCGTGATATTGGCTGGGGAATTGGTGTTCCGTTGGAGGGTTGGGACGACAAGCGGCTATATGTTTGGTTCGAGGCAGTGATGGGGTATTTTACGGCGAGTATCGAGTGGGCCAAGTATATTGCCCAAGACCCAACCGCCTGGAAAAAATGGTGGTATAACCCGGACGCTAAAATTTACAACTTCCTGGGCAAAGATAATGTGCCGTTCCATACCATCATCTGGCCGGCGGAACTCCTCGGTATCGACGGGATTTATCACACCGACGGCAGCGAATCGCTTAACCTGCCGCACGATGTCCCCGCCAATGAGTTTATGAATATCGAAAGCAAGCAGTTCTCTAAAAGCCGTAACTGGGCCATCTGGCTGCCGGATATTCTCAACCGCTACCAAACGGACGCGATCCGCTATTATATTGCGGCGGTCATGCCGGAGACAAAAGACACCGATTATGCCTGGGAGAGCTTCCTGAGCCGTGTCAATAACGAATTGGTTGCCGCCTGGGGGAACCTTGTCAACCGGATGGTCGGCTTTGCCTATAAACGCTTTGATGGACAAGTGCCTACCTACGACCATCTGACCGAGGCGGATGAGGCGATTATCACCAAGCTCGAAGCCGGGTTCGATGACGTGGGGCAGCTAATCGAAGCAGTCAAACTCCGCGAGGCGCTCGGTGTGGCGATGGGGCTAGCTCGCGAAACCAATCAATACTTAGACCGCCGCGCCCCCTGGAAAACTTACAAAACCGACCCCGATGATGCCGCCCGCGCGGTTTATACCGTGCTGCGCTGCATCGACAACCTGAAAACGCTGCTTGCCCCCTGGCTGCCGGAGTCGTCCCAGCAAGTGCATACGTTTTTGGGGTACGATGGACAACTGTTTGGCGACCTCAACATCCAGCAGATCGATGAGCAGACGCGCAGCCATCAGGTGCTTGTGTACGATGCCGACAACGCCATCGGCCAATGGGAACCGTCAAAACTCCAGCCAGGGCAACCGTTGCGCAAGCCATCCCCATTATTCACCAAGCTAGAACCGGATATTATCGAGATGGAACGGGAGTTCCTCGGCAAACCGCGCCAAGAACAGCCCATCGAATAGATGACCACTCAACGCATAGATAACCCGATGCGCTACCACCTCCCCCCCGTTTTATTGCTCGTACTAGCGGCAACGGCTGCCGGGGTTTTCATCACCTGGAACGGCATCAACCAACACTACGACGCGGCCTGGTATCTGGTCTATGCGCGGGGGGTGGCGGCGGGGGACGGCTTCATGGTGCCGATCAGCAGTTACAACATGCCCACCACGACCAACACGATCAACCAGTGGCCCCCGTTTTATCCGTTGGTATTGGCAGCCGGGGCCTGGTGGGATTTACACGCCTGGGCGCGGCTGGTGACGGTGGCGTCTTTGGTTGGGGCGATTGTGCTAACTTATGCGCTCGCATTGCGCGTTACCGACGCCAGCCGCACGGCAGCGACCGCGGCGGCACTGCTGGCGTTATCCGTCCCCGCGATGAGCTACGATGGGTTTTCCTTTGCCCGTTCGGAGACATTATTTACAACCGGGGCGTTGGGCTTCTTGTTGTTGCTCACGCATTATACGTCGGGGGATAGGGCGATGGGCATCCGGTGGGCGCTGTGGGCGGCGCTGGTAGCGGCCCTGCTGACGATGACGCGCTATGTGGGGGTCGCGTTTGGCGTGTTGGGCGGGGCCTGGATGCTCGGCTGGGCTTGGCGATCCAAGGGCAGCTGGCGACAGTGGCTACCGGTGGGCGCGTTTGGGGTGTCGTTTGTACCGATTGGCCTTTATGCGCTTTACTTGCGCCGGGTTACCGGGTCATTTACGGGGACGCAAACCACCGCAGACGCGCTCACGCTGGCGGGGGTGCCGCGTGGCCTGGCGACTATCACCACCGAGACACTACACGGCCTGAGCTTTGCGTTTCGGCTGGTCGGGTTGCGGTCGAACTTGTGGGGGTTGGTCGCGGCGTTGGCCCTGGTCGGCCTGTTCGGATGGTGGGCGGCCCGGCATGGACATCGTTTGCGCGGTTTGGTCAACGGCACCCATGCGCTGTATGTAGCGTATGTGTTGGCTTATACGGGTGTGTTCTGGGCACTTGGGGCGCGTTCCGCCATCATCACCGAAGAAACCGCCCGCCATTATATCGCCGTCTACCCGGTGATCATGGTCCTGATCGTCTCGGTTGTGCATCGTATCCCCGCGAACCGATGGCTACTGGGTGGGGTGCTGGCGCTATATCTTATGAGTGGGGCGGTGGCGATGCGCATCCCGGCGGCGGGGTTGTACTATAACCGTCCAGATTGGCGCACCGACCCGCTGCTGCACAGCCTGGATGATCGGCTGCCACCGGCTACGCTGGTGCATACGCAGTACACCTCGCATTTGTCGATGCTGTTGGGGCGTGATGTGCCCGTGCGCACGTTTGGCACCATCGGCGCATATGAGGCGTTCGCGTGCGATGATCTGATCTACCCCGCGCCATACACACACGCCGCCTTTACACTGGTGGATGCCGCCTACCTCCGTCAAACGCCCGCGCCCCAGGCCGAAACGTTCATGCGCGAGTGGGCCGCCGCCTGCGGTACAGTAACCGACTACGCCAACAACGGTTTTATGCTGTTGATGGTTATCCGTTTGAACGACGGTATACCCCCACAATAGCCCGATCTGGGCGCTGTATGATGTAATGGGGCTTCACCCCATAGGCATCGAGTTAAGGCAAGTGCGTGACGTTTGGCCCTCACCCTCGGTCCACAAGGGGCTAATCATTACCCATAAGTCGGGAGAAAGGGAGAAATGGATAAGTTTGGTCTGAAAGAAGGTTATTTAACCTAAAGTAATATCTCTGTTATTAAATACGGCTGGTGCAAAACGCAAAAATGACCTTTTATGGGTGTCTTTGAGGCGTCTTAGGAATAGCAGTCGCGGACAACGCAAGCGTTGTCCCTACAAAAGCATGGTTTTTCGTAGGGACGGGGCCTGCCCCGTCCGCCAAAAACTAAACACATCTTACGGTATCGCACCCGCCCTCACCCCCTAAATCCCCCTCTCCCACAGCTTCGCGGGGAGAGGGGGACTTCTCATCGCGTGATTTAGCCCCTCTCCCAGTGCCAAAGGCACGTTTGG
>DAOTUA010000250.1:0-11908 GCA_034437355.1 Anaerolineae bacterium
CTGGTCATGTACATCTCACTCATCGCTGTCCTTCGATAGCTTTAGCTTATCTCATTTCCGCACGAGATTGAAATGCACCCAACACAGCCAGGGCAATCGCCTTAAAATTTTCTGGTGTCATTTATTGGGATTGCATCCCAAACCCTGCCAATCTTTTGAAAAAGCTTGACCAAAACTTTACATTTTTGGCGCTTTGCGGCAAAAGGCGCTAGTCAAGGATTGCTAAATCCTTGTGGGGGTGTGGGGGCAAAGCCCCCGCTATACTTTTTAACAATACAAAATGCTTTTTTACGTCGATTCAGTTTTGACGCAGTTGCCCTGGGGCAGATTGCGGGATCATCACCGCAACGGCGGGGGAATTTGTCACGCTTCCGGTGGGGGATCATCGTTGGCTTCGTCGGTCTCTTGCGGGTCCGTACCCCAGCGTTGGGTAAACCCGACGCGGCGGCGTTCTGGTTCTAAGTGGCTAATGCGCAGGGTGAGTTGATCGCTTTTTTTAACGTAGGAATGGGGTTCCTTGAGGGTGCCATCACCCATTTCGCTGAGGTGCAATAACCCCTCTAAGCCATCATCTAGTGCGACAAACGCGCCAAAATCGACGACGTTCGTCACGACGCCATCGACCAATTGCCCCTCGTGGTAACGTTGGGAAACGGTATCCCACGGGTCTTGGAGTAGACGTTTGCGGCTGAGGGCGATTCGATTGGTTTTACGGTCTAAGCTGAGGATATAGACTTCGATCTTATCGCCCTCGGTGAGAATGTCGCGTGGGTGATCGACGCGGTGCCAGGCCAGTTCGCTCACATGGATGAGGCCATCGGCCCCGCCCAGGTTGACAAATGCGCCGAAGTCGCGCAGGCCGGTTACCACGCCGGGGACGACATCGCCTTCTTGTAGTTCGTCTAGCAGGCGTTCTTTTTGCTTGGCCCGCCATTCGCGTTGGGCCTCGCGTTCACTGAATATCAGGCGGCGGCGGTCTTGGTCCACCTCGATCACTTTGACCTGTAAATCCGCGCCGATCAACTCATTCCAGGCATCACGACGATCGCGCGAATAACCAGCAGAAACCAGATGTGAGCTAGGGATAAACCCTTCCAAACGGTTCCAACGAACCAAAACCCCACCCCGGTTATGTCCATTGACACGAACATCTACTGGTTCTTCGGATGTTAAAAGCTGACGAGCCTTTTCCCAGTCATAGCGTTGTAGCCCCATATTGATAGACACGACTAAGTTATCGTCGCCGTCCCTGGGGTTCATGACGTAAACGGGAACCTCTTTCCCAATTTCCAGGCTAGCTCGGAAGTCATCATCGAGGCGCTCTAAGTCTTGGGAAGGAACAATGCCATCCCGCTTTGCGCCCAGGTCTACGATGATTTCGCGAGACTCGACCTGTAGAATTGTGGCGGTCCGAATTTCACCGCGATGGGGTGGAGAGAAATTGTAAGAAAAAGAGGATTCTAACAAGTCCTCGAAATGTTCGTTATTTTCCGGGTTGATAGAGTTGATGTCCGCCATACGCCATCAGCGCAAGTTGACCCTATCTGGGGGGGCAACCGGGTGCGCTTTTCTCCTTTCGTGTTCGAGGTCGCCAGCCTTACCTCATCTTGTTTTACGGCAAGTATGCGGCAGGCTGTCACAACAGCTTTGGTGTTGTGTACTCTGTATGAACAATTTTTTAGGATTATAGCAGAAAAGCAAAATGCACGCTCGGATTACAGCAGCGGAATTTAATTTGCTTCGGGATTACCCAACGGAAGCCCGCGCATCCCTCGGTCTAATTCCCACGGATAAACGATATAGGCATCCGTCACCATGCCGTAGAAGTCGGGTTCGGCCTTACTAAACAGCGACCGATACGGGTTATAGTGGAACACACACGTATAGGGGATAGCCCCCGCCGCCTGTACACGTCCGCGCACGGCGGTACTGGTGCGCCCACTCCCCCACACATCATCGACAATAAGCGTCTGCCGTCCCTGGAGCAGGGATGTATCCGGGAATTGCAGGAAGGATGGCCATGTCGCCAGCCCCTTGGTTGAACTCGGAAAATCGACAGCGGCGGTTAACATATGTTTGATATTCAGAATTTCCGCCAGGATACCGCCGGGGATCACCCCGCCGCGTGTGATCATCACCATCGCCTCGAAGGGGCCGACAGCCTGCAATTGGGGCACGAGTTTATCGACCAGCACATCCACATCGTCCCAGGTTAAGATTTCGTTTCGGGGGAACCCCATTGGGTTGTCTACCATAATTTATCCGTCCTCATCCACATCATGAACAAAGCGCCCTAGAAGGCGCTGGCACAGTGGATAAGTGTAACAGAAATGCTGCGATTGGTCACATATTCCGAGGGCGTATTCAGGGTAATCGCATCAAATTTTTCTAGGCGATGTTGACGTTTGAAATTTCGATCTCGTTAAAGACCACAACGGTTCAAAACGTAAGGGCATAGCGTACTATGCCCTGGGTTCAGCGTGCTGAACCCCTACAATCACCGTTTTTTTGCGTAAATGTCAACACAACCTAATGGCATAGCGTGAGATTGCATCCCGAACCCTGTCAATTTTTTGCAAAAGATTGACCAAAACTTTAACTATGAAAATCGTCTAAACCTTTATCCGGGCTGACAAAAGGGACGCTTTTTGTCCACTTTTTCTGGAAAAAGTGGTGCGGTGTGGGGTGAAACCCCACGATATTCTAATCTCTATCTGAGTAGTTACTGAAAAAGATTGATTGAAATCTACCCTTTTTGGGGCATTTCGTGGCAGATCAACACAATGGGGTCATCGTTCAAGCGGGTGAGGATAAGCGTCCGGGCGTGGTCGCCTTTGAGCTTGAGTTTGCGCGTGAGGATTTCCGGTGTGAGGGGGCTACCGCGCTTCTTGACGGTGACGCGCCCGACGTGGTGCTGGCGCAGGTAGGCCCGCAATCGCTTGAGTTGGAACGGCATCCAGTCCAGGATTTCCCAGGATCGCACCCAGGGGGAGACCGGGGCGGT
The DNA here is from genome assembly GCA_034437355.1 of Anaerolineae bacterium. Taxonomy (GTDB): domain Bacteria; phylum Chloroflexota; class Anaerolineae; order Aggregatilineales; family Phototrophicaceae; genus DAOTTY01. The sequence continues at coordinate 3,005 of DAOTUA010000250.1, forward strand.
ATCGGTTGTGAAGTAGGCGATCTGGTGATCGAGTTGGGCACCACCGAGCGCGGCAGCAAGGTGCGCGACGTACCCGGCCCGGATGATCGATGGGTCGGGTTCGCATAACCAACGTCGGGGGGCGGCGGGCGGCGGGAGATCGGATAGATGGGCATCGTGAGGGGTATAGATGTAGTCGCCATCCGGGGTTAGCAAGAGCGCATGTAACCCCGGTATTTGTGCCCCGCCGAAGGTCAGTTGAGCTTCTTTCAGGTCACCATTAACCGATATAAAGGTGAGGGTAGCCGTCGGGTACGGTACCTGCGTGAGATCGACACCCGGCGAGAGCTTGACAGCCAACCGGTTATAGTTCGGTCGCCAGGCATCGATCAGCGATAGCGGCGGGATGTAGTCGGCTACGTTGTGGATGCGGTTACCGTGGTCATCGCGGCGGGCCGGGTCGTAGAACAGGGTATCGGCGGGTGGCAGTGTGCCCTGTGTGACATCACGCACATCAAAAGCAGCCGTTACGCCTAGTGCCGTCGCGTTATGCTGGGCCATAGCCACGCGCACCGGGTCGTTATCCAGGCCGATGACTTCGTGCCCCGCCCGCGCAAACGCCAGTGTATCCGAGCCGATGCTACAACACACATCCAACGTAGAGCCGGGCCACCCGCGTACCCGCCAGGCCCGCACCGCCGGATGGCTGGCCTGTTGCAGGGCGGGTTCCGTCAGCAGCATGTGGGCGGCATCTGGGCCGAACTTATCGGTAGCGCGTCGGCGCAGCCGGGCAGTTTCGATAGCGGAGCTGGTTTCGTCTGGCGTGTGCGTTTGCCGGATGCGGGGAATAAGCCGGAGCAGGTTACTATCGGATAGATCGGCGGTGGCAAGCTGGGCTAACAGCGACTCCCCCCGCGCCGATGTGAGAAAGGCGACATCTGCCAGAGAAAATGCTAAGCTCATGCCTCGTCGGGGATTTCGGCGGTAGATGGGTCTAGCGGGTAGCGGCCCAGCTCGGCGGATCGCAACTCGTTAAGCGTTGGGTTGAGCCATAGCGGGTGATCCCAGGCGGCGGCTATCACCCGGCGGAACTTACCGACTTTGTTGATCCCGCTGATGCGGTTGTTCATGACGGCAGTTTGCATGAGGCTAACGGCGTTGGGCAAGCTAGAGAAGGCGACGATATAGGGTTGGTCGGTGGTGGCAAGCACGGCATCCCAGGTGAGCGTTTCATCTGGACGCAGCGCCCAAACCGGTTTATTTGGGGCCTGGTAGATGAGGGCGTACACGTAGGGGCCATCGAAGGTCGCCAGCGTGAGATTTGCGGCAGGGGCATCGGTTGCAACTTTGATGCGGGCAAAGGTGCTGTTGGTGGTGTGTGGTTTTTCGCCACGCATAAGAACGCCTAGCGGCTTGGGGCGTTCTGCCGCCGGTTCAACCAGGATGCGGGTATGCCCGGCGGCCTCTAGCTGTTGCACGATGGCGGCGTCGGGTTGAGCGTCAGTATCGATCATAATCAGACGTCCGCCAGGGCGCAGCACACGCCAAGCAGCGGCTAAAAACGACGCGGAGAGGGCATCAGGGTAATTGAGGGCGACGACGCTATCGACCAGATTTTCCCCGTCGGGGGGGAGCGTATCCATCGTGGTAACGGTCAGGTCAGCACGGCCCTGGGTAATAAGACCTGCTACCTTGCCGCCGATGTCCCACAGACGCAACTGTGAACCGCTAGGCGGTAGGTGTTTGGCGATAGTATCGACCAATACGCGCTGCGTGAAGGGCTTCAGGTCACTCACAGCATGGCCCCTGTTGCGTGTGGCACATTACTTATTTTCCAATTTACCAAACAGATCGACCAGTTCGTCCCATTCTTCTTTGAAAAAGTGCAGGGTCGCACGGCCCAAGTCCAGGTGATAGATCGTTTCGCCGTCGTCCTCAACGGAAACCCAGGCCTCGTAGCTTTCGGTTTCTGCCAGCGTATCTTCATTGGGGTGCATATTATTGTCATTCATGATGTGAGGTTTCCTTAGTATGATTGCGGAGTACTATTTTCAATCAAAATGATTGCTTTTGGTCTACTTTTTTTGACAAACGTGATGGGGTTTAGGGGTGGGACCCCAACGATATGTTTTGGCTATTGTTTCCATATTCGATTGCCCAGCCTCAGTTACGGTGTTTAGTGACGGTGCGGCTGCTAAGCAGGCCACGCACCCACCGAGCGCAATAATCCCCGAAGCGCACCAGCACCGGGCGACGCTCACGGCGAGCTTGGCGGGCGGTCTTGCGTTGAACGGGGAACGGTTCGCGGCCCGTGAGTTTGCCGTAGATGTATTGAGCGACCAGCCGCGCACTAGCCACAACCGGGGCAGCGATCAGCACGGCGAAGATACCACCAACGCTAATCCCGCCGATGACGGCCACCAGCACCACAAACGGATGCAGGTTGAGGCTATCCCCGACGATACGCGGGATTAAAACAACCGCTTCTGTCTGCTGTAGGACCGTCCATACCAGCACGACCACGACAGCAAACGTAACCCCGGATAGGGGTTCAATGGTGGTGGATGAGGTGAACAGGGCGATCACAGCGGCAGGGACCATCGCTAAGGCCGGGCCGATATTGGGTATAAATTCCATCAGGCCGGCAAAGATCGCCAGGAAAACGGCGTTAGGGATACCCAGGATCGAGGCCATCAGGTACATCGCCGTACCCATAATCAAACTAAGGATGACCTGCCCGCGCAGATACGCATTCCAGACTTCGCCCAACTCTTGCAGCATTCGGCGCGTGTCGGACTGATAGCCGTCTGGGGCGGTTTTAATGAGTGCGTTAATCATATTCTTGCCGTCGATCAACAGGTAGAACATCATCGTAAGCAAGAAGATCATGTTTAACCCGATGCTGACAGCCCCCCCAAAAAATGTAAAGGCGGACCCGGTAATTTCGGTGAGGGAGCCAGCAAGCTGGCGTGTGACGCCCAGCACATCAATATTTGTCAACTGCGATTCTAGCACATCGAAGGTTTCTAGCACGCCAACTTCGCCCATATTCACGCCGAGCACGTCCGACATTAGAATGGGGTCGGGGTAGAGCCGTTCGAGTGGGGTATTGCGCAGGTCGAATTCCCGTTCCAGCACACTTAAAACGGCGTCTTGTATGGTTTGGAGGAAAGCGGGTGCGCTAGTAATCAGGGATTGAGCCTGGTCAATTAGAGCGGGGATGATAAACAGTAGCGACACCAACAGGATGGAGATAATCAGCAAAAAAGTAAAGACCACCGCCACCGGTCGTAAGCGGTCGCCTAGAAGTTGGTGCTGGAAGAAACCTACCACCGGGTGAAACAGATAGGATAGGACAATTGCGGTAAAAATAAGCGGTAAGATTGCCCGGAACTGCACGACCATCAACGCGAGTACAACAAAACCGATTACACCGATGATCCGCTTGGTTTCGTTGTTCCACTGTGGAGATTGCGAGCTATCGGTTTGAGTCATTCGTTAGGTACCCCTGGTCTATTAACCAAAAAGAGGGTATGCGTTGGCACACACCCTCTTATTTTAGCAGATTTTACGATGCAGACGCTAGTAACGGGTTCCCCGGCTGCGCCCGCTGCTACGGCTATCCCCGCCGCTGCTACGGCTATCCCCGCCACTGCTGCGACCACCGCCGCCGCTGCTGCGACCACCGCCGCCGCTGCTGCGACCGCCACCGCCGCTGCGACCACCGCCGCCACTGCTGCGACCACCGCCGCCGCCGCCACTATTGCGATCGCCACCGCCGCCGCCACTTGGCTTGCGATCTCGGTCGCGGGCTTCTTCGGCAGTCCAGCCTTCTAGTACGGCCTGGCGGCTCAAGCGAATTTTACCGCCGTTGACATCCGTAACCATCACCATGATCTCGTCCCCGATGCTAACTTCATCGGCGGTAGAGGCGACATGCTGGTCGGAAAGCTGTGAGATATGGACCATCCCATCTTGGCCGGGCAAAAACTCTACAAATACGCCGTAGCTTTCGACTCGTTTAACGACCCCCGTATAGATACGTCCGATCTGTGCTTCTTCTGTCATCGTCTGGATTTCTTCAACGGCCTTGCGCACGGCGATGGCATTGGCCCCCGCAATGAACACATCCCCCTCGTTTTCGATTTCAATCTTCACATCGCAGCGTTCTTGGATGGCGCGGATGGTCTTACCGCCGGGGCCAATCACCATACCGATCTTCTCTGGGTCGATCTTAATAGTGACCATGCGCGGGGCGTATTCGCTCAATTTCTCACGGGGGGCAGGTAGGGCCTCCTGCATCACATCCAGGATTTGCATCCGGGCGTCGCGTGCTTGTTGGAGGGCCTGTCGCAACACATCGCCCGTTACCCCGGCGATCTTGATATCCATTTGCAGCGCGGTGATGCCTTCCGATGTCCCAGCGACTTTGAAGTCCATATCCCCAATATGGTCCTCTAGGCCCTGGATATCTGTTAGAACGGCGACGTTATCCCCCTCTTTGATGAGGCCCATCGCAATCCCGGCAACCGGGCGGGTGATGGGCACGCCGGCATCCATTAACGCCAACGTAGAGCCGCACACGCTCGCCATGGAGGTACTACCATTAGAACTCATGACTTCGCTGACCAAACGGACGGTGTAGGGGAAGTCTTTTTCGTCCGGGAGTGTGGGGATCAGTGCATTTTCTGCTAGTGCCCCATGCCCGATCTCGCGGCGCTTGGGGCTACCGATGCGCCCGGTTTCCCCAACGCTATACGGCGGGAAGTTATAGTGATGTAGGTAGCGTTTAGAATCCTCCGGGTAAAGCCCATCCAGGCTTTGTGAATCGCGGGGGGTGCCAAGTGTGGCAATCGTCAACACCTGGGTTTGCCCACGCTGAAACAGGCCGGAGCCGTGTACGCGGGGGATCAGCGCAACATCCGCCGAAAGATCACGGATGTCTGCTGGGCCGCGCCCGTCTGGGCGAACGCCTTCGTTGACGATCTGTGAACGAATGACATCTTTAGCAACGGCTTGCACAGCATCGATCACTAACCTCATCGACACCTGTTGATCGGCAGGGAGGCTGGCGTTTCTCTGCTCGTATTCTCGGTGGATGTCGTTTTCGACTTCATCAATGGCGATGCGGCGCTCGTCACGGTCGGAGGTATCTTTGATGATCTGGTAGATGCGATCACGGACCTTATCGGCAATTTCGTTATTTAGGGCTTCGTCGTACTCGAAGGTCAGGTACTCACTCTTTTCTTTGCCGACCTCCGCCGCCATTTGCTTTTGAATTTCGATCAGATGTTGGATGGCCTCATGCCCAACGTCTAGGGCCTGGACCATGAGTTCTTCATCGACCTCATTGGCGGAACATTCGACCATATTGATCGCGTCCTCGGTGCCAGCAACCCGTAGGTCGAGCGTGCTGTTTTCCATTTGGGCGATGGTCGGGTTAACAACCAATTCGCCGTCAACGTAACCGATGCGGACACCAGCCACCGGGCCATGCCATGGAATGTCGGAGATAGACAGGGCGGCGCTGGCGGCGGTGATCCCCAAAATATCCAGGTGATGTTCCTGGTCGTGGCTGAAGGCGTTCAGCACGATCTGAACCTCGTTGCGCATCCGATCTGGGAAAAGTGGGCGGATGGTTCGGTCGGTCACGCGGGCGATGAGGATAGCGCCCTCGCTTGGGCGGCCTTCGCGCCGGAAGAAACTCCCTGGAATGCGACCAGCGGCGTACATTTTCTCTTCGTAATCTACACTCAGTGGGAAGAACGGGAGGTCCCGTGGGCTGTGGTTCATAGTCGCAGTGGCAAACAAGACGGTATCGCCATGCTGGACGGTCACAGCACCGCCAGCTTGTTCTGCCAGATGACCGGTTTCGATGATAATATCGTCACCACCAAGTTTTGCGGTGTAACGGTGACTTTGAGGTGCCATAGATACTTTTTACTCCTAATTAGATAAATATAAATACGCGCTTGCAGCCAGCAACTGGTGAATACGACTCAAACAATTTCATCAGCAGCATTCACCAATACCTGCCATACCGAGCGCGTGATAGCTTCTACTTGTGTGGGTGGCGGGGGGCGATAGTCATCATCTTCCCCCAGCCTGGCCTAGCGACGTAAGCCCAGAGATTTAATCAGATCGCGGTAGCTATCTGGGTCTTTACGGCTGAGGTACTTCAACTGCCGCCGCCGTTGCCCGACCAATTTTAGCAGCCCACGCCGGGAGGCCTGATCTTGTTTATGTTCTTGCATGTGGCGCGTTAGCTGCTGGATACGGGTCGTCAACAGTGCGATTTGCACTTCTGGGGAGCCGGTATCGCCTTCATGACGAGCATACTTCTCGATGATTTCTGTTTTGGTAGTGGGTTCTAATGCCATTTGATATTCACTCTCTTTTCACCATGAAGCCCGCCCGATGAGGGCCGACCAAAGGTATCGTTTATTCGATTGGCAGTATAACAGACGAAACAGCCAGACGGAAGCCGGGAGTTATTGGCCGGGGTCGTTGGTGCGGCCAGTGGCTTCTGCGACAAGATTAACGGTGTGATGTGTGCGAAACAGGCTGAATTGCCCTTGCCGTGCGGGGATGGAGTTAAGGATGTTTTCGGTTTCCATAATGGAGAACCACAACGAAAGGTTCCAGGCCCCCTCCCCCACAATACGCTGTAGGTTCTGCTGGCTAATGAGCATATTTTGTTCATACAGGTTAAGCAGGATTTTTATAAAGTCGTCACGCTCGCGTAGGATATGCTCGCTGATGGGGGTATCCTCATTGATCGAAATGCCTTTTGTTTGGTATTCGCTTTGTGGGTTGTCGTATTCGTCAACGGTGGCGGCGTTGTGTTCCATTAGATATTCAACCGCCCGTTGGAACGACATGGACTGGTCAAAATCGCGCAGGCGGCGGTGCAGGCTACCTAATGGGCACCAGTCGAAGCCACGGAAGCTGGTAAATTGTTCCACACTGACGACAACCCGGTAGACCATCTCGGCGGTGGTGGGTTCTTCTTCGATCAGATCGTTTAGCGAGTAGGTTGACCAGGTACGATCCTCTTGTTCGAGGGGGTCGTTGCCAATTTCGCTGACAATTTGCGGTTCGTAGTCGGCACGCATTTTGATGACCGGGACCAGATCGTCTGGGTTTTGCCGATGCGGGACCAACTCCCGCGAGAGTATCTGTTCACGGACAAGCGCGTCGATCCAGTGAGAGCGCCATTGGTCGTTGACATTCAGGCCGGGGCCGTCAAGTTCGTGGTCCATAGCCAGCCCCTTGAGTAGAAAACCGTAGTTGACGTACTCCCAACCGCGTACCCGTAAAGTATTTTTGACCCGCACCACGATGCGGTCACGCACGATGCGGGTTTTCTCGACAATGGGATGGGTCGAATTTAAACGGATGCGCCCGTTAGCCGAAACGGGTTTGAGAATACCGAGCGACATCGCCTGCGAAATTAGGTCTTCGCCGCGAGCATCGGAGACGACCGCCCCCACCCGCCGGAGTTGTGCGGTCAGGTTATCGGTCGATAGCACGTTCACTTCGCGTTCGTCTGCGAGGCGGTCGAACTGGGTGACAAGGCTGGACCATTGCGAGGGGGTAAAGTTTTCGGTAGTGGGGGGCGCTTCGGAGACAGCGGTCCCAAACGAGGCGTGCGTTTGTAGTTTGGTAAAGTCCTCAATATATTCGACCGTGACGCCAGGGTTTTGGGCAAGCTGCCGAGAGGTGCTGCCACGCACGCCCCAAACGATAACCTGCTTACCGCGTGTGACGAGTGAGTTTAGCACATCGTTGAAGTCTCGGTCGCCACTGGCGAGGATATAGACATCGGCCCCTTCGTAGCCGGAGTGAGTCATCACATCGCGGGCGATGCGAATATCGGCGCTGTTTTTACCGGGTAGGTTAAAAACGGGTTCGATATTGGCGATCATCAAGCGGCTAGGGGCTTCTTCTGCGACCTCGTGCCCGGTACTATCGACCAGCGGCGGCAAGGTACCACGTTGGCCCCAGGGGGCATAGGCCGCCATCTGAACGACGTTACCGTGGGCCTTGGCCTGTTTGACGAAGCGGTCGATCAGGTGGTCGAGGTTGACGGTGAAGCCCTGTTCGTTAAGGCTGATCGCGATGTTTTCAAAGTCGATATAGACGGCGACGTTTTTTGTTTGGATGCCAAGCAGCGATTCAAACGGTTGGAAGATCACATCGTCGGCGAATTCGGTCCCTTCCAGCACATCCCATGTACCCCAGACGCGCACACGGGCGCTAGCCGTGGTTTTAACACGGCGAACCAACGGAATCAGGTCGGTGCTGGTGGTGGCGATAATGAGTTCGTTAACCGGGTCCGGGTCGAACGCGAAGTAGTGGACGATGAGCGCATCTGCCAGGCTATCGCGGTCCGGCACATCAAAGACATCGTAACCAGCGGTGCGGAACAGGACTTTGGGGTCCATCCCCTGGACGTTATCGTCTCGGTCGTACTGCCCCCAATGGGCCACAGCAACGGCCCGGAGTTTATCCGCACTAGCCAGGCCCGCAGCCAACGCAGCACCACCACGCAGACCAACCGCGAGTTCTTGTAGGTCTAGCGTGATACCTTTGTTCGCAAATTGAACAACTAAATCATCGACATCTACAATTAAGTAGGCAGCCATATTTACCCTAAAATGTAACCACCTGCGTTGATGTAACCGAGCAGGTGGTGATTATAAGCAATATTTGTGCAACCCGGTTGCACCCTAAATCTTGGGTTTTTAGATGCTAACGTGGTTAGAACTGCTTACACATAAGAACGATATGTACATTTGACATACTCCCCACGGATAAATCCGGGGGATTCTTGACCTCAAGCAAGGTTGCCCGATTATGCCGAAGCGTTCCCAGGTCTTACAACCTCTAAGTCGTGGGTTGATGCCCCAACCCGCTTTTGAT
>DAOTUA010000251.1:0-4170 GCA_034437355.1 Anaerolineae bacterium
GGTTATCGTCGAGCATTTCTTATGGCAGGTGAATTACGATATATTCGCCTTTGCCCGCGATTTCCTTGTCCTGTCTTTGGACCCGCCGCCCGTTGAGTATGGGCTAAGTTGGACAGCCCCCTGGCACGAGGCGAACGGCGCATGGGTATTTGCAACCACGATGCTGCATGTTTCGGTGATTGCCTGGACGGTGCGCATTTACAACCGTGCCCGCGCTGCGAGCATCGGCTACCGCATTGTGTGGGGGTTCTTGGCCGCGCTGTTCCTGTACTTTGCGATTTACCTGTTCCGCCCCGTATTAATGGGCAATTGGCGGCAGGCACCTGGGCAGGGCTTCGGTGCAGTGCTGGACTGGACCAACAACGTTAGCGTGATGTATGGTAACTTCTATTACAACCCGTTCCATATGCTATCTATCTTCTTTTTGTTCGGCTCTGCTGTTGTGCTGGCAATGCACGGTGCAACGATTGTCGGGGCCTCCAAGTGGGGCGCACACCGCGAGGTGGATGAGATGATGGTTGAGGGTAGCGGCACACACCGTGCGCAGTTGTTCTGGCGCTGGTGCATGGGTTGGAACGTCAATTCGCGGACCATCCACGAGTGGTGCTACTGGTTTGGTGCTGGCGTCGGTATCACAGGCGGGATCGGTATTCTGCTATCCGGCACACTGATTAAAGACTGGTACGCCTGGGCCGAGACAATCGGAATCGTGTCTCAATCGCTGCCCTAATAAATACGCAGCATCCGTTATGGTAAATGCCGGGGGAACATCCCCGGCCTACCACCCTATTTAAGTCAGCAAATGACGTAGAAAGGAAAGATGACCTATGAACATGGACCAATATCAACGCAGACAATTCTTCTGGATTATCTTTGCGGTGATCACCATCCTTCTGGTTGGTGGCGCAATCGCTATTGTCCTTTTCGTCAACTCAGCAACACAAACTAACGACATTGATGGGGCCTATGCCCCGGTTAACGAGATCACACTCGTTGCAACTGCCAGCGCAACCCATGAGGGCTACACCCTCAGCTTGGTTTAAGGCCATGTGCTAGGGGCCTTCGGGACCTGACAGGGGCGGCTGGCCCCTCACCGTCGTCACATTTGCCTATGTGTGTGCCCATGATGGACACATACGTGTTTGAACACTAACTGTATCGGGGAAGGAAACCGATGGGACAACAATCTAAAACTGGACCAAACAACAAGGCTACGATCTTTGCTATCGTCTTCTTACTGATTACAGCAGTCTTGGCGGGAGGGGCATGGTCGCTGTTGGTCTTTATCAACTCGCAGGTCCGGCTGGATGAAGTATCGGTCGTTCCAGAAGTGAACGAACTCTCGCCAATCTACGTCAATCACTATCTGGACGTAGAATCTATTGTAAGTGGGGATTCATACCTGGCGATGGGTAGCTATGCCCAAGAGAATCCCGTCCCGCAAAACGTACAGGTCTTAACCGGGATGACCACTCACGAAATTAACGGCTACATGCTCAATCATTTTGTTGCCGGGTTGGGGGTCAACTGTACCTACTGCCATAGCTTAGAGAACTTCGCGCTAGAAGAGTGGGGCGATACCGAAGAAGCCAACGCAGCGGAACATAACCGTTGGGTCGCTCGTCAGCACCTGCTCATGTCTCAAGATTTGAATCAAAACTGGCTAACCATGCTGCCAGACCTAACCGAAGATAAACAACCTTCTGGTGTACAAATCACCTGCTCCACTTGTCACTTAGGGCAAGCGCAATTTAATACTTACACTGAGCAACGGCGGACATTGCCGGCAGATTTCCGTTTGCCGCTAGATGAGAACGTTGTTTATAGCGTTGAAGAACAGGGCTACCTGAACGTCAATGCGCGGACGGATGTCTCATTAGATGCGACGCAGTTTAATCAGTATGTGATGTATCACATGAATTATAGTATGAATGTGGGTTGCACCCACTGCCATAACTCGCGCTACTTCCCCAGCTATGAAGTCCCAGCTAAATATTACTCGATGCAGATGCTACAGATGACGCAACACATCCATAATGAGTGGAGCGATGTCATGATCGTATCGCCAGATGACGATACACCGGGCGAGGCATCTTGTTTGATGTGTCACCATGAAGCGGTCATCCCGCCAGGGGCGGCTAAGAATGTGGATGTGTTAGGCCCGGCTTTAGTACCCGAAGGGTCTCAGTCGGATAATGCAGCTTGGGGCCAGTTCCAGGGTGACACCGGTGACTGGATAGACGCTGCCAGCTTAGACCGGCTGCGAAACGGAAATGTTGCTGAGGGTGAAGGCTACGGCTACGACCCCACCGACCCGGTCATGACCGGTTACGATCCAGACGCGGAGACCACCGAGGAAAACGCCTCGTCTACCGATAGCGAATAGCCAACAGGCTACCGGACCGTATTGTTTGCAAAGTTGGAATCGGTAAATCTTATGACGTTAGAAAAACCTCTCTCAGCCCCTTCAGAAAAGACCCCGGCTGCGCTCCAAGCGCAGTTGGGGTACATGCTCAAACTCATGAAGCCGATCACCTGGTTCGGGGCAACCTGGGCGTTCATGTGTGGTGCGGTTGCGAGTGGGGCCACAACCTGGAGCCTGACCGATATGGCCCGGATTAGTATCGGGTTATTGATGGCAGGCCCGCTTTTGACGGGGTTTTCACAGGTGATCAACGACTATTTCGACCGCGATGTGGATGCGATCAATGAGCCACAACGCCCTATCCCATCCGGTAAGGTGACGCTCAAACAGGTTGCTTTGATGACGGTACTACTGACAACCATGGGCGTGATCACTTCGCTTTACCTGGGGACGGGTGTGTTCCATCTGGCCGGGTTGGGGTTCTTGTTGGCTATCGCCTATAGTGCCCCGCCTATCCGGGCAAAACGGAACGGTTGGGCGGGGAATACCCTGGTTGCGCTTTCTTATGAGGGGTTTGCGTGGATGGCGGGCCATCTGGCATTTGCCAGCCTCACACCGGCTAGTGTTATTATCGCGCTACTGTACTCCTTCGGGACACACGGCATCATGTCAATTAACGATTACAAGAGCGTCGAGGGTGACCGCCAGAAGAACATCAACACCATCCCGGTGATGTATGGGCCGAAGCAAGCGGCTGTCCTCATTCTAATTACGATGAACCTAGCGCAGATTGGTGTTTTAACTCTGTTTGCGCTACGTGGGCAGTGGATCACCGCTGCGATTATCGGGGCTATCCTGCTGGCTCAGGTTCCAACTCAACGTAGCTTCTTAGATCAACCCAATGAGAATTACCTGAAATTTAGTGCTATTGGCGTAAATTTCTTTGTGTGGGGGATGTTGGTCGCGGCGCTGGGATTGCGGGCATTTTAATGTATTTAGTAAAGTAAGGGGAAAATCACCATGAAACCGATACTTGTTGTAGGCGCATCTGTCGGGGGGTCGGCGGCAGCCAACACACTGGCAAAGGCCGGTATACCGACGATCATGCTAGAGCGTGACTTGAGTTTTATAAAACCGTGTGGCGGTGCTTTGCCACCGGTCGCGTTCAGCGAGTTTGACATCCCGGAATCGTTAATCTCGCGCAAGGTCCATCATGCCGAGATCAATTCCCCTACTGGACGGCAGACCAACATCAAAGTTGCTGGTTTAGACGACGCCCCCGATAATTCGTTCGTGGCGATGTGCAAGCGGGAAGAACTGGACCCGTGGCTACGCCAACGGGCGGTTGATAACGGGGCACAGTTGATCGAGGGGAAACTCGTTGACTTGGATGTGCAAGACGACGGCGTATTGGTCACTTATACCCCTGCCGGCACAAACCAGCGCGAGACGCTTCATGTGGAGGTGGTCATCGGCGCAGATGGCGCTTACTCTACAACAGCTCGGTTACTTGGCTTAGAGCGCCCGCCCTACTGTGTTGCGATCCAAGAGCGCATCTACCTACCCGATCATAAGATGGCTTACTGGGAGGATACCGCATCGCTTTACCTGGGTGAGGATACCAGCCCGGATTTATATTCGTGGGTATTCCCCAAGTCGGACCATGTAGCGGTGGGGGCCGGGGCCGGGCCGGGCAAAACAAAGGACATGCGCCGGTATATCCAGAACCTAAAAGAGCGCCTATCCGACCAATTAGACGGCGGCGAGGTCTTTATGGAGGAGGCTCACGCGCTCCCCATCCACCC
>DAOTUA010000252.1:0-2780 GCA_034437355.1 Anaerolineae bacterium
GTCGGGCGGCGGTATTTACGGACGATCTCTAGTAGGTCTAGCACGGTTTCGCCCTCAGCATGGACCGCAATCACACGCCCGGTCTGCCAGGCGGCATAGTGTTTGTCGCGGTCCGGTTGGTTGTCGATCAATAGATCGCCGGTGGTGGCGTTGTTGAAGATTTTGAGGCCGCACACGCCGGTTAACCCGGTATAGTGATCGGTGTTATCCGCTTGCGATGCGCCGAAGTATACGCCGTAATCACATAGCGCCGTCCGGTCGATCTGATCCAGTTTGGCCCGCAACGCGGCGGGGTCGGTGGTAGCCGGGGGCGTGTTGGGCATATCGAATACCGCCGTATAACCCCCGGCGATAGCGGCGCGGGTTTCGCTAGTAAATGTGGCTTTATGCGCCCAGTCCAGATCGCGTAGGTGGGTGTGGGGGTCCAGCATCCCGTAAAGCGTCCAGTTGCTCATCCCACATCGATCCCCATCACCAACGCCAGCAACGCCATACGGACGAACATACCGTTTTCCATCTGAGTAAAGTACACCGAGCGCCGGTCCTCATCCAGTCGATCATGATCATCGGGGGTGCCCATCTCGTGCTTGCGGGGGAGTGGGTGCATCAGGATGGCATCCTCTTTTGCCTGGTTCAATAGTTCTGGCGTCATGATAAACGCCTCTGCGATCTCGTAGTAGTCGTGGGGGTTCTCGAACCGTTCTTCCTGAACCCTTGTCCAGTAGATGACATCCGACCCCGCCAGCACATCTGATAACTCGCCGGTTTCGACCGTTGCCGTCTTACGCACGTTAAGGTATTGCACGATCTCACGCGGCATCCGCAGCTCGTCCGGTGCGACTAAGTTGATCCGTGTGTGCTGGTCGTCGTAGAGCGCGATCAGCTTGGCGAGGCTGTGAACGGTGCGCCCGTTTTTCAGGTCCCCCACCATAGTAACGGTTAGCCCATCCAGTGTTTTCTTCTGATCCAAGATCGTAAATAGGTCTAGTAGGGCCTGGGTGGGGTGTTCCCCGATGCCATCGCCCCCGCTAATCACAACCGGCTTACGTGTGATCTGCCCGTGCAGGCGCTCGATGTAATAGGCCGCCTCGTAGGACGACCCGCGTACCGGGTGGCGGATGATCACGACATCGGCATAGCACCCTGCCGCCCGAACGGTATCCGCCAGGTTTTCGCCCTTGTAGACGGATGAAAACTTGACCCCTCCGCTGGGCGCGACTACATCCCCGCCCAGCCGACGCATCGCCGCCTGGAAAGAAATATCGGTGCGGGTGCTGGCCTCAAAGAACAACGACGCCATCACCCGGCCCGCCGCCAGTTGATGCACCGTTCGGTCGCCACCAACCACCCGCCGCCGGAGTTGGTGCGCCACGTCAAAAAGCTGATCCAGGTCCGGGCGTTCAAATTGTTCGACGGTGATAACGTGCTTACTGGCGAAGTCGCCATGGATACGCGGCGGTGTGTATCGCTGGGCATAAATTGCCGCCCGCCGCGTAATCGCCTCAGATGTTGTCATAATGTCTCCTGGGTTGTGATGTGCTGGTCTCCACATTTTACACACAGTTTACACCTTCGCTAAAGCGTGGTTACACAAATGCGGCAAGATAGAGTCAAATCAACCTAGTGAATTGGAGATAACACCATGTTTAAGAAACTACTGACGCTTAGCCTTGCTACCGCCCTCATGCTGACGGGGATCATCGCCGTTGGTGCCCAGGATGACCCCACCCCGCCGGACCCGGCAACATCCGATCAGGCGCGTCCCTTCTTTGATGGGCGTGATGGGCGCGGCCCGCGTTTGGGTAATCGGATAGACCGGCTCAACATTGACGCGCAAGAAATCCGCGCATTGGTCGAAACATACACTGGCCTCAGCCAAGATGAACTGCGTGACGCGATGCGCGATGGGGCCACGCTCCGCGAATTGATCGAGGCCAACGGCGCTAGCGTCGAGGACTTTATGAGTGAAGCTGCCGCCCCCGCTTTCCAACGCATTGATGAGGCGGTTGCCGAAGGCAATCTGACCGAAGAACAGGCCGCAGAATTACAAACCCGTGTAACCGACCGCCTGACGAACATGCTCGAAAACGGACGTCTGCCCAATATGCGTCGGGGCAATGGACTCATCGCCGATATTCTGGATACGGACTTGATCCAAACCTATACCGGGTTACCCGCCGCCGAAGCCCTGAGCGCCATCCGGGACGGGGCGACTATGGCAGAGCTTATCGAAGCTAATGGCGCTAGCGTGGATGCGTTCGTAGCCGAAGCCGTCACGTTAGGCGAAACCGCCATTGACGAACGCGCCGCACAACGCAAGGCCAACTTGGAAGATACTATCCGGGCATTGGTCAACGGCGAACGTCCGCAGCCGATGCCGCCCATCGCAGCCGGGCAAGACCAGGGCTAACTTATGTGGGGGGAGGACGGTACAGGGTACGACCACAGAATAACGTGGTGATCGGATTTAGACGGCGGACGGGATTTTTCCCGTCCCATACGTGTCAAGTTAAGCCGATAATTGCTCAAGCAACTCGAAATGTCGTGGGTTCGTTCGAGATCGATCCATGGTATTCCCCCGATAAGATGGAGAGTGACTGACCAAACAGAAGTAGAATGTCACTAATCAGTCAGGAGAGCAAAACCATGGGATACACAGAAGCCTACAAGCAAGAAGCCGTCGCCAAAGCCCAGGCCAGTGGTAATATGAGCCAAACCGCTCGTGAATTAGGAATTGGTTACGCGAGCCTTCAACGCTGGGCAAAGCGATATGGTGACCA
>DAOTUA010000253.1:0-16086 GCA_034437355.1 Anaerolineae bacterium
CGGTTTTCGCAAAAAATAGTTGTTACAACTCGGTTCTTTCGCTTGAACACACCCCGATCAGAGCAAGGTGAACATGGCCGAAGGTGGTAAAACCCCTCCCTCCCGCCGCTAAAGCCGCGATAGTGGGGGAGGGGTGGCACTTTAGCGCCGGGGTGAGGGGCAGGCTGAGTCGTTAAGAAAAAACTGCTATTGCATATCAGGCATATAAAGTTACTTTCAGTTGTGCCGATTAAACGGGGAAGTCGGGCGAGCCAAGCGGCCCACCCCGTAATAACAACCAGACCACGGCTTAATAGCCGAGAATATCGACTACGGTCCTAACCGCTTCTGCCGAGTGATCTAGCATCTTCTTTTCTTCGTCGTTCAACTCCATCTCGATCACGCGCTCCACGCCGCCCGCACCGAGTACGGCCGGCACGCCAATATACAGCTTCTCGTAACCGTATTCGCCCTGCAAATATACCGCCGACGGGATCACACGCTTCTGATCCTTCAAGATCGCCTCGACCATATCCACCGTCCCAGCTGCCGGGGCATAATACCCACTGTAGCCCAACAACCCGACGATCTCCCCGCCGCCTTTGCGCGTGCGCTGGATGATCGCTTGCAGCTTGTCCTCATCAATTAACTCGCGGATCGGAATCCCGGCGACGGACGTATGGCGCGGCAACGGCACCATTGTATCGCCGTGGCCCCCTAGCACCATCCCGTGAATATCCCGCACGGAAACGCCCAACTCCATCGACAAGAACGTCTTGTACCGCGCCGTATCCAACGCGCCCGCCTGCCCGATCACGCGCTTAGAATCAAAACCGGATTCCTCCAGCGCAACATGACACATCGCATCCAACGGGTTAGACACGATCACAATCACCGCATCCGGCGATTGCTCCGCCGCCTTCTTTGCCACTTCCCCGACGATCTGCTGATTCGTCTTGACCAACTCATCTCGCGATGGGAACTCGCCCGTCTCTGGGTCTTTCTTGCGCGGCACACCCGCCGTAATCACAATCACATCGGACCCCGCCGTCGCTGCGTAGTCGCTACTGCCGACCAGCTCAATATCAAAGTTCAATACCGGGCCGGCTTCTGCCAGGTCTAGCGCCTTGCCCTTGGCTGTCCCCTCGACAATATCAACCAGCACAACATCCGCCAATTCCTTGACTGCAATCCAGGTGGCACAGGTCGCACCGACATTACCCGCACCAATAACGGTTACTTTATAACGTCCAGCCATACGTATACACTACCTCTCTTTGCTATATCTCATTGAACTCAAAGTTTGTGCAAAAAAGCACATCTTTACAAATTATACTTTAACAAAGTTTAAGACGCTTTTCTTCACCGAATACTATGA
Source organism: Anaerolineae bacterium (assembly GCA_034437355.1). Classification (GTDB taxonomy): domain Bacteria; phylum Chloroflexota; class Anaerolineae; order Aggregatilineales; family Phototrophicaceae; genus DAOTTY01. Next base: position 1,358 of record DAOTUA010000253.1, read on the forward strand.
CGAACATCACGAATCCGATAGGTGCGGGGTTTGCGCCAGTTCGCTGATCGCCCATCCGTCCGCCATGCTCCCTTGCAAGTGGGTGATCGACGTGTTCGGGACGCGCAACTTCTGCTGCACCGTCGCATCTGCCGGGAATAACTCCCGCAGCAACAACCGGATCGTCCCGCCATGCGTAAATATTGCTATATGTGTATGCTTCGCCGGCGTGGTCATCGCCCGGAATGCCGCCAGTGCCCGCCGCATCACCTCCCGCCGAGATTCGCCCTCCGGCAACACATAGTCGTCGTCATCCCCCTGCCACTGCCGGTACGCCTCCGGGTATTGCACTTCTATCTCGTCCGACGTCAAACCCTCAAACACCCCCAGCTTAATCTCGCGCAGGCGCTCATCCGGCACGGCCACCAGCCCCAGCGCCGCCGCCAACGGAGCCGCCGTCTGTTGGGCGCGGGTCTGGTCGCTGGTGTAAATGGACGTGATCGGTTCGCGCTTCAGATGCTCCGCCAGGCGGCGAGCCTCGTCATGCCCATAAGCGTTCAATTCCGTTGGCAGATGACCCTGCCAGCGGTGTTCGACGTTGTAATCCGTTTGCCCATGCCGCAGTAACCACACCTGTTTTTTTGTCATTGCCATGCTTTCCCGTGAATTCTAGTCCGACTTGCAGTATACTACCTAGCATAATTGCTCTGATACATAGTTTTCTTTGAAATCGGAAAGGATGCTGCATGGACAATACAAACCCTAAAAGCCCCTTGAATGTGTTGTTAGCAGTGATCGGGGGCATCGGCCTTATGATGATGTCATTCGCGCTAGGGATCGGCGTGATTGGTGCGGAAAACGCACCGATGAGCCTGTTTAATGGGCTGTTCTTCGGTGGGTTGTTGCTGCTAATCGGGGCCTCTATCGGCTGGTTTGGCGTGTCGCAGCCGCATAAACATTTCGATGACATCAACGAACCGCAATACACCGGGCACCACGACGAACACTAGGGTTGGCCCAGTGTCCGTCCGTTTGTGATGCCACCGATACCCCCCCAGAACCCGATAGCCGATCAATTTAGCGGGGTTCTCTTGCGTTACGCCACCGCCCGGCTACTGGCTCCCCACACCCTGCACGATACCGAACGCATCGCCGCCGGAGATTTTACCGTGCGTTATGGTGTGCGTTTTGTCGATAAACCGAACCTGTCTATCGTACCGGGGCTGTTGGCGCTAGACTATGGCGAGATGCTAACCGGGGATAAAATGTGGGACTTCATGACCAGCCATTATAACCAGTACCCCCGCGCCGACGTTCTCGGCTATCGTAACGACGGGCAAGACGAGATGATCCCCCTCAAAAAACTGGATTTCGCCCAACCGTTGGACGTGCTAATCTACCAGACACCACAGGCAACCGTCCCGATTGCCCCCGCCCACGCGCTGATTATCCCCACCGACCAAACCGTCCCCGCCCGGCTAACCGACGCCCTTCCCACCTACCAAGCCCTAGCAGATTGGATCAACCGTGAGTGAACTTGATAGCATTTTCAGCGATGATTGGGGGGAAGATCACCGTTCCGGCGTGGTCGCCGTAGTCGGGCGGCCCAATGTAGGTAAATCCACACTGATCAACCAGATTCTAGGCCAGAAGATCGCTATCGTCACCCCCATCCCGCAAACCACCCGACGGCGGCAACTTGGCATCTATACCCGCGATAACGCACAAATCTTATTTGTCGATACCCCCGGCATCCATGATCCGCATCACAAACTGGGGGAGTTCATGGTAGCCGTAGCACAATCCGCTTTCCGTGATGCCGACCTGGTTCTGTGGGTAGCCGATTTAGCTAGCGCCCCCCAAAACGAAGATCACCATATCGCCGGCCTACTCCAACAGACGCAAACGCCCAGCCTCGTCGCCCTTAACAAGTGCGACCTACTCGACACCGACGACGCCATCGCCCACCAGAAAAGCCTGTTTACTGGCACCGTCCCCGGCGCAGATTATCACATCGTCAGCGCCAAAGCCGGGATCGGCGTCAAACCCCTGATCGACCAGATCGCCCAAGCCCTGCCGCTTGGCCCACGCTACTACCCGAAAAACCAACTCAGCGAGGTAAATCTACGTTTCATCGCCGCCGAGATCGTGCGCGAACAAGTGCTATTAAACACGTTTGAGGAAGTGCCGCACGCCGTCGCCATCGAGATCGAGAGCTTCGAGGAACGGCGCAGCGGCGATTACGTCATTCACGCTGTGATCTACGTGGAAAAAGCGTCACAAAAGGGGATCATCATCGGCAAACAGGGCAGCATGATCAAACAACTTGGCATTGACGCCCGCCACGAAATGCAGCGCGTTTTCCATCATGATGTCCAGTTGTTCTTGCACGTCAAAGTCCATAAGAACTGGCGTAGCGACCAACAAGCTATGCGTCGGTTCGGCTACGATATTCCCAAAGATAAAGAATGATCTTGCAAAAGCACATCATAACCGCCCATTATTTTGATATCACTTAGCCCAGAAAAGAGCCTTCATGCTAGATAGTAAACTGGTTGTCATCGCTATCGGTGGCAATTCGATCATTAAAGACCCCGCCAATCCTGGCATCGCCCGCCAATGGAGCGCCGTTCGCCAGACCACCGACCGCATCGCGGAGATTATCGCTGCCGGTTACCAGGTCGTCATCACACACGGCAACGGGCCCCAAGTCGGTTACATCCTGCAACGCGGCGAGATCGCCAAAAAACACGGTATCCACGACGTGCCGCTTGATCTGGTCGTCGCCGACACACAAGGCAGCATCGGCTACATGCTCCAGCAGGCAATGGATAACTCGCTGCGGCGGCTCGGCATCAGCCGCACCGTCATGAGCGTCATAACCCAGGTGCGCGTTGATCCCAACGACCCCGCCTTCCACAACCCCACCAAACCCGTCGGTGGCTTCATGACCGAACAAGAAGCCAGGGCCTACGAAGCCCAGGGCTACAACGTGATGGAGGACGCCGGGCGCGGATGGCGGCGCGTGGTCGCTTCTCCCATGCCGGAGGCCATCCAGGAGGTTAACGCGATCAAAGCCCTGATGATGAATAACTATGTGCTGATCACCTGTGGCGGCGGTGGCGTCCCCGTGATTCGCAACCAACACGGTAGCCTGCGCGGGGTCCCCGCCGTCATCGACAAGGACCGCGCTAGCAGCCTGCTCGCCGAACAACTCCGCGCCGATATGTTCATGATCTCCACCGGGGTAGAACAGGTCTATCTCAACTGGAACCAACCGGACCAGCAAGCCCTTGCTACCATGACACTCAGCGAAGCGTATCAGTATTTAGACGAAGGCCACTTCGCCGTCGGCAGTATGCGGCCCAAAGTCGAAGCCGCCGCCCGTTTCGTGCAGAACGGCGGCCCGGCGGCTATCATCACCAACCCAGAAAATCTTGTTGAGGCGCTGCACGGTGAATCCGGCACGCGCATCTTACCCGGCTAAGCACACAAAAGGAGGAACAGACTATGGCTGATGTGATCGCCCTGCGCGATACAATCACTGGGGAACACTTCCAACCCGATGCCCTGCGCTACTTCAACCCGGCGGTCGGGGAAGTCGCCACACTAGACGTGCTATACGATTATGACGCCCTCCGTCACACGCTCGACCGCGACCGCCTCAGCGCCTCCCACCAGCCGACCATGTGGCGCTACCGCGATCTGCTCCCCGTCTCCGAGCAAACCCGCGTGCCGCCGCTGGCCGTCGGCTGGACCCCACTTTACCACACGCCCCGCCTGGCCGACGATCTCGGCTTGCGGGCCGCCTGGGTCAAAGACGACGGCGCAAACCCCACCGGATCATTAAAGGACCGCGCTAGTATGATGGTCGTCACCCGTGCCCTAGAAATGGGGATACAGGTCGTCAGTACCGCCAGCACCGGCAACGCTGCCGCCGCGCTCGCGGGGGTCGGGGCCTCACTGGGCGCAGACAAAATGCGGATCGTGATCTTCGTCCCCGCCACCGCCCCCCCAGCCAAGATCGCGCAATTGCTAGTCTATGGGGCCGACGTGCTACTCATCGAGGATACCTACGATACCGCCTTCGACCTATGTCTACAAACCTGTGAGCGCGAAGGCTGGTACTGCCGCAACACCGGGATCAACCCCTACACCACCGAGGGCAAAAAGACCGCCGCCTACGAAATCGCAGAGCAGCTTAACTGGGATGTCCCCGATGTCGTCGTCGTCAGCGTGGGCGATGGCAGCATCATCGGCGGCACCCACAAGGGCTTTGTCGATCTCTACGAATTGGGCTGGATAGAAAGGATTCCGCGCCTGATCGGTGTACAAGCAGAGGGGAGTTCGCCCCTGGTTAAAGCCTGGCAAAACGCTACCGACCCGCTAGACATGCAGCCGGAAGCCGTTCACACTATCGCCGATAGCATCAGTGCCGGCCTCCCCCGCGACCGTGCCAAGGCCCTTCGCGCCGTCCGCCAGACAAACGGCGCGTTCGTCGCCGTGCCGGATGCCGCCATTGTCGCCGCTATTCCCACCTTTGCCCGCCTAACTGGGGTCTTCGCGGAACCGTCCTGCGCTGCCATTTACGCCGGGGCGCGGCGTGCGGTAGAATTGGGGTACATCCAGCCAAATGACCGGGTGGTGTTCCTCAGTACCGGTAACGGGCTGAAGGATGTCCCGCGAGCGCAAACTGCCGTCGGCGATGGGATGCGGGTCGCACCAACTTTAGACGCTGTTCGTAAAGCATTGGATTTATGACCAAAATTAATTCGTCATCACAACCGGATAAACCACGCTATTCTGTTGTCGCCCCCATCTACAACGAAGTCGGCAACATCCATGAACTATACCGCCGCATCCGTGATGTGATGGACGCGACCGACGCCCCCTGGGAACTGATCACCGTTAACGACGGAAGCAGCGACGGCTCCTACGAGCTACTAACCGAACTCGCCGCACAAGATGAGCGCGTGCGCGTGGTCAGCTTTGCTCGCAACTTCGGTCACCAGTTCGCCGTCACTGCCGGGTTGCATTATGCCTCCGGCGATGCCATCGTTATGATCGATGCCGACCTGCAAGACCCGCCCGAACTCATCCACGAGATGATCGACAAATGGCAGGCGGGCTATGAAGTGGTGTATGCTGTCCGGGTAGAGCGTAAAGGCGAAAGTTGGTTTAAGCTCATCACCGCCAAACTGTTCTACCGCGTGATCTACCGCATCACCGAAGTTGATATCCCCCTCGATACCGGTGACTTCCGGCTGATGGACCGCGCCGTTGTGGATGTACTCAACACCATGCCTGAACATAACCGCTTCATCCGAGGCATGACAAGTTGGATCGGTTTCCGGCAAACCGGCGTCGAATACGTCCGTCAGGAACGCCACTGGGGAAAAACAAAATACCCGCTACCCAAAATGATCCGCTTCGCCTTCGATGCCATCACCAGCTTCTCGTATTTCCCGCTTCAGATCATGATCTACGTGAGCCTAATATTGGGGATACTCGCCCTGCTGACGATCCCGGTGATCACCATTATGCGTTTGATCAGCCCGGAGTTCTTCGGCGGCCAGGCGACAACAATTGTGCTGCTGTTGTTGCTTAGCTCGTTTCAGTTGTTTTTCCTGTTTATGATGGGGCAGTACGTTTCTCGTATATACGATGAAGTACGCGGACGCCCGCTATACGTGGTGGCAAAAGCTCATGGTTTTAACGATAATAAAACTGTGGCTGCCAAGCGGGGCATGGTGCGGGTCGGCAACCATGCAACAAGTAAGATCGATGACGAGCAAACGATGAGTGATGAGCAACCCACAGCAGAATGACACGCAGGCGCGTGTACAGCTCTACCGGCAGCTTGTGCAAGACTATGAGGCGCTTGATAAAGAAATTGACGCGCTGATCATGCGCTACAGCGGGGCCTCCAAGAATATGCCAAGCGATGTGCTAACCACCTATCGCAAAATGGCCCGACGGCGCAGCAACCTGCGAAACGATATGCGTATTCTGGAGGAATATCTTTTTGACGATGACTAGCTAGTGATGGCGTGGGGGGCTTTCTTTGTATGTATAGTTTACGTTTGGAGCAAGAACCGTGATTACAGGACCCACTTTCGAGGAAATGTTACACCCCAGCATGATCGACCCCGATACGCGCCAACAGGCCACTGCCGCCCGCACCCAAGACCCACTCGCGCCTATCAATCTCTTTAACATCACCTGGCGCGACGCCAACAACGCCATTTATCATGTCGTCCTACCCCCAGAGCTAACCGGCGTCAAAGCCCCGATTGTCGTTCTCTATGGCCGAGACTTCCCATCCGGTAGCCACAAAGTCGGCCCGGCCTACTCCGTGCTACTAGAAAAAGAAATGTTTGGGGAGGTAGACCCCGCGAAACATCGGCTGGTATGGCCCTCCACCGGTAACTACGGTATCGGCGGCGCGTGGGTCGGTGGGCGGATGGGCTGCGATAGCATCGTCGTGCTACCAGAGGAAATGAGCCAAGAACGCTTCGACAAGATCGAACGCTACGGCGCAAAAATCATCAAAACGGTCGGCTCCGAAAGTAACGTCAAAGAAATCTACGACGAAACCCACCGCCTACGCCAGCAACCCGACATCCGCATCATGAACCAATTTGAAGAGATGGGTAACTATCGCTTTCACTACCACGTCACCGGCAATACCATTGTCGAACTGCTGGACCAACTCAAAGAACAGGGTATCGGTGACGGACGCCCCGCCGCCTTTGTGTGGGCCATGGGCAGCGCCGGCACCATGGCCGCCGGGGATCGCCTCAAACAAGTCTACCCAGATTGTAAAGTCGTCGGCCTCGAACCCGTCCAGTGCCCCACGCTGTACAACAATGGCTACGGTGCCCACGAAATCCAGGGCATTGGCGATAAGCACGTCACCTGGATTCACAATACCTTTAACATGGATGCGCTCATGTGCATCGACGACGCCGCCTGTCTCAAAGGGCTACAACTCTTATCCGAACAGACCGGGCGCGATACGCTGGTGCGTCGCTATGGGGCCGATGAAGCCCTGGTCGATAAACTCGCCGGGCTATTCGGCATTAGTGGGGTCTGCCACATCCTCGGCTCGATCAAAACCGCCAAAACCTACGACCTCGGCTCTAACGATGTCATCGTCACTGCTGCCGCCGATAGCCTCGACCGTTATCACTCGATTATCAATCGGATGCAGGACGAATACGGTCAGCTAGACGAAGCCGCCGCCGCCGCCCGCATCGAAGGCGTCTTTCACGCCGTCTCCACCGACTACGTGCAACATGCCACCCCCAACATTCACCAACGTTGGCACAACCTAAAGTATTACACCTGGGTCGAACAACAGGGCAAAACCGTTCAACAACTCGACGCCCAACGCGACCCGGCCTGGTGGGAAAAGCACCAGAATCTCGTTACCGAAATTGACGAGCGCCTGCTGATGGCACGCAAACAAAGCCCCAGTGGGGTGAACGTCTAACCATGTTACCGGAGCAGCGCGTACTCATCGGTGTGATCAACCGTAAAAAAGACCTGCGTTTCGCGCTGGACGATGGCTGGTACCGCATCCCACAGCCGCGCATGGCTCACGGTATCTACCAAGAGTACATCGGCCTCTTTATGAGTGGTCGCCTCCGCAAAGAAAAACGCGGCGCGGTCATGTATTTTGCGCGGGTCGGTGGGGTCGAACTCGCCACCCGCCGCGATCTCATCCCATCCGAAGCGGACCACCGCCGCGCCGATCATCTCTACTACCGCGTATCCCTGGTAGGCCTACAACCCAAAATACCCCCCATCGAAAACACCTCAAACTACAACGTTCACTTCATTCATACCACCTGGGATCGCTTTGTCCGCGCCACCACCATCACCGACCTCTACAGCCGCGCCGACTACTACGTAGACCGTATCTACCACGCCCTACGCGATAAGGCCGTGCGCGTAGACCCTATCTGGGAGACTGACGCCTACGCTGCCGGTTACGACTTCGGGGCCGGCGTGCGCGTTATCTGCCAAAACGGTCAATTCACCGCCGGGACCACGCGCACCCCCGGCACGCTTTTCTTAGACCTGGACCGAGGCGAGGACGCGCTCATCGCCCAACTTCGCGCAGAAATTGACCGTATCGACGGCCCCGTTATGGGCAGCTTGGGAGGAACTTAAATCATGCTGATCACTAATGCCACCCTGTTAACCTGGGGGGACGACTGCCAGGTCTTACCGGGCCATGCCCTCTACATCGAAAATGGTATCATTACCGACATCGGGCCATCTGCCACACTCACCGCGCAATACCCAGATGCCCACACCCTAGATGCCGCCGGACAATGGGTTATGCCGGGCAATATCTGCGCCCATACCCATTTCTACGGGGCCTACGCTCGTGGGATGGCCATCCCCGGCGATGCCCCTAAAGATTTCCCGGAGGTCCTCAATAAACTGTGGTGGCAACTCGATAAAGCCCTGGATGCGGATAGCGTCCGCGCTAGCGCCCAGATGTTTATGATCGACGCCATCCGGCACGGCACCACCACTCTGATCGACCATCACGCCAGCCCAAACTTCATCGACGGCAGCCTGGATGTGATCGCCGATGTGGTCCAGGCCGCCGGGTTACGGGCGGTGCTGTGCTACGAGGTGACCGACCGTAACGGCAAAGCCGAAATGCGAGCCGGCATCAATGAAAACCTGCGCTTCATGCAAGCCGCCGAGCGCCACCAACGCATCGCCGCGACCTTCGGCTTACACGCCAGCCTCACGCTAGACGACGACACGCTGCAAGCCGTCGCCAACGTGCTACCCGATACCGCTGGGGTGCATATCCACGTCGCAGAACACGAAGTCGATCAAGAAAATAGCCTGCGCCGCACCCATAAACGGGTGATCCAACGCCTGCACGACTACGGCCTGTTAGGGGCGCACACCATCGCCGCCCACTGCGTCCATATTGACGACGCCGAACGCGCCCTGCTCGCCGCAACCGATACCTGGGTTAGCCATCAGCCACGCTCCAACATGAATAACGGTGTCGGCGCGATGAACCTGCACGCGATGCTAGCGGCTGGGGTGCCCGTGGTACTTGGTAATGACGGGTTCAGTTGTAATATGTTCGCGGAGTGGAAAACCGCCTATCTGTTACACAAACTCGCCAATCGCGACCCCCGCCAGGCCAACGGCGCAGACATCGCACACATCGCCACCGTTAACAGCGCGTTGCTCGCCTCCCGTTTCTTCCCCGGCCTGAAAATCGGTGTCGTTAGCAAGGGGGCCGCTGCCGACCTCATCTTTGTCGATTATAAGCCCTTTACCCCCGCATCCGGCGGGAACGCGCCCTGGCACATCATTTTTGGCGTCGAAGCCTCCATGATCACCACCACCATTGTTGGCGGCGATGTCCTCATGCGAGACCGCCAACTAACCACCATCGACGAAGAAGCGGTCGTCGCCGAGGCACTCGCACTTGCGCCGCACGTCTGGGACCGCTACACCACCTACGCCCAATCCATTTAACATACCACACACTATAGAGGGAGTTCACCACGATGACAGAACAACAAGATAGGGCCATTCTCATGAAAATCGCCGTCTTGGGCGGTACCGGCAAAGAAGGCTCCGGGTTGGCCCGGCGCTGGGCCGTGAACGGCTACGCAGTCGTCATCGGCTCGCGCAGCGCCGAACGTGCCACTGCCGCCGCCCAGCAGCTTAACGACGAACTCGGCGGCGAGTACCTCACCGGCCTGGAAAACAGCGCCGCCGCCAAAGTTGCCGACCTGGTGGTGCTGAGCGTGCCCTACAGCGCCCACGCCGCCACCCTGGAGGCCGTCAAAGACGACTTAAGCGGGAAAATTCTGGTTGATGTCACCGTCCCAACCCCCTTCCCGCAGACTGTTCATGTGCCAGACGGCAAGGCTGCCGCCTTAGAAGCCCAAGCTCTACTTGGTGACGATGTGCGCGTGGTATCCGCCTTCCAGAACGTCAGCGCAAGTAAGCTCAAGCAACTCGGTGAGCCAGTTGATACCGATGTGCTGGTTACCGGCGATGACGACGACGCCAAAAAAGATGTGATCGCCCTGGTCGAAGCCGCCGGAATGCGCGGCCTGGATGCTGGCCCGCTAGCAAACGCTGTCGCTGCCGAAGCCCTAACCGCTGTGTTGTATCACATCAACCGGACCTATAAGGTGCGCGGTGCAGGTATTCGCATTTCGGGGGTCTAATTGTCCGCCTCCCTAAATGTAACGGCCCTGCCCGGTATCCCGTTTGTTGAACCCGGTGACGACATCCCGTTACTGATCCGCACCGCCTTAACCGAGGCCAACATCACCCCACAAGATCGGGATGTGCTGGTTGTCACCTCAAAAATTCTATCGAAGGCGGCCGGGCGCATCGTCCACCTGATCGACGTAACGCCTTCACCGCAGGCCCATCACTACGCCGACCTCACCGGAAAAGACCCGCGCCTGGTCGAACTTGTCCTGCAAGAAAGCACCCGCGTTTCTAGGGCCGCGCCGGGTGTGCTGGTGGTCGAACATCGCCTGGGCTTTGTCTGTGCCAACGCCGGTATCGACCAGTCTAACCTGAAAACGGGCGATACCGCCGCGCTGCTGCTGCCACACGACCCGGACGCCGACGCCCGCCGCATCCGAGCGTCGATCCGAGCGACCTATGGCGTCAATGTCGGGATCATCATCAGCGACTCGCACGGACGCCCCTTTCGCATGGGCAATATCGGCGTCGCCATTGGCGTTGCCGGGATGCCCGCTATCCTGGACCTGCGCGGCGAGCTGGACTTATACGGGCGTGATCTGCGGATAACCATCCAGGGCTATGCCGATCTCGTCGCCTCCGCCGCCCAACTCGCTACCGGCGAAGGCGCAGAGGGCCGCCCAGTCGTGCTTGTGCGCGGGCTAAGCTATCCCTCCACCGACGGATACGCCACCGACCTTAACCGAAACCCAGCTAACGATCTCTACCGATAAATGAAGAAGAAAGCCCCATCATGATAGCGATTGATTCCTTTGTGGCCCTGGCGCAATCCCGCCGTAGCCTGCGCCGCTATACCCCGCACCCCGTCCCGCCCGGCCTCATCCAACAGGTACTAACCGCCGGGGCCTGGGCTCCCTCCGCCCATAACCGCCAACCCTGGCGCTTTGCGGTCGTCCAATCTGACGATCAAAAACACCACCTGGCCCGGTCGATGGGCGCACGCCTCCGCGCCGACCTCCAAGCCGATCACGTCCCGCAGGCTGTCATCGACCAGGACGTAAACCGCAGCTACGAACGAATCACGCTGGCCCCGGTGCTGATCGTGTTGTGCCTCACTATGGCCGACATGGACACCTACCCCGATCACGACCGCCAACACGCCGAGCGCATCATGGCGGTTCAAAGCGTTGCCATGGCCGGGCAAAATCTGCTACTCGCCGCCCACAGCGCCGGGTTGGGGGCCTGCTGGATGTGCGCCCCCCTCTTTTGCCCCGATGTCGTCCGTCACGCGCTCGACCTTTCGCCCACCTGGGAAGCTCAGGGGATGATCACCATGGGCTACCCGGACCAACAACGCAGCCGCCCACGTCACCCCCTCACCAGCCGGGTGGTGTGGCGATGACGCATCCCAATGTTGTGCTACTGGTCGGCGGGGTCGGGGGAGCCAAACTCGCCTACGGGCTGAGCCAAACTCTCGCCCCGCAAAACTTAACGATCATCGTCAACACTGCCGATGATTTCTGGCACTACGGCTTACGCATCTGCCCAGATATTGACACGATCATGTATACGCTGGCGGGCCGCGTAGACAAACAACAGGGCTGGGGCATCGCCAACGATACCACCCAGATGCTAAAGGCCCTGGCCACCTACGGCGAAGATACCTGGTTCCGTCTGGGCGATACCGACCTGGCAACCCACATCCTACGCACCGACCGCCTCCGTCACGGCGCGACATTGACCCAGGTCACCGCCGAACTCAAACAAAGCCTGGGCATCCAACACACCATCCTACCGATGACGGATGATGAAGTCGCCACCATCATCGACACCGAAGAACACGGCGAAATGGCCTTTCAAACCTACTTTGTCCGCCATCGCTGGCAGCCGACCGTCCGCCAACTGACCTACCGTGGCGCAGCACAGGCGGCCCTATCCCCAGCTGCCGCCAAAGCCATCGCCACTGCCGACGCCATTGTGCTTGGCCCCAGCAACCCGTGGTTATCCATCGCCCCGATCTTAGCCATCCCCGCGTTACAGGCGGCGCTCGTCGCCCGTGAAGTGCCGCGTGTCGCCGTCACCCCGATTGTTAGCGGGCAGGCCATCAAAGGCCCCACCGCTAAAATCATGCAAGAATTAGGGATCGCCCCCTCTGCTCAAGAAGTTGCGTTATACTATAAGAACGTGATCAACGGCTTCCTATACGATCAGTCCGACCAACCCCTGACAATAGACAGCTTACGCTTGACCAGCTGCCAAACCGTCATGCGAACCGACCGCGACAAGATCGCACTGGCCGAAGCGTTGATGACATGGATAACAAGTTGGAGATAAAACATTATGGGTGTTTGGGTACTCATCCCCGTCAAACCACTACTACGCGCTAAAAGCCGGCTAGCCGATGTGCTAACCCCCAAACAGCGCGAACAACTCGCAGAGGAAATGCTGCGGCGTACACTTCAAGTAGTCGGGGCGATGCCGCGTATCGCGGGGACACTTGTCATCAGCCGCGATAGCTATGTGCTAGCCATTAGCCGCGAACTGGGGGCCAACACCGTGCAAGAAAGCGGCACACCGGAACTCAACAGCGCCCTGATGCGGGCCACCCAGGTTTTATCCGGCTGGCGGGCCGGGGCGGTGTTGGTCCTCCCAGCAGATATTCCGCTGATCAATCAAGACGACCTCAACGACGTGATCAGTTTCGGCCAACGTGCAAAAACCGTTGTCCTCACCACCGATAGCCGATCCGACGGTACCAACGTATTACTCTCCAGGCCGCCCGCCGCTTTCAGCTATGCCTACGGGCCGCAGAGCTTCCAACGCCATCAGCAACTCGCACGGCTGGCAAAAATGGACGTGAAAATCTACGAATCGCCCCGGCTCATGCTAGACATCGACACCCCGCAGGACTACGCCCGTTTTCAAGCGTATGTCTCCGATGGCGAAACGGCCCCGCTACTAACAGAGGAAGGGGCCCCTTAAATATCTTGGCGATTACCGTTCTAGGGTTTGTGATTTCTCTGTGTTAACGGTAATCTATAATCATTTATCTCATATCGACAATCCCTGGAGGTTCTCCCTATGGCAGACAGCGTTGCCCTCTATTTACAAGATGCACACGACCTACGCGATGCAATCGAGTATGTGCAATATGCCGAAGCCAAAGGCTTCGATGCCGTCTGGCAAGCAGAAAGTCGCCTTGTCCGCGATGCTATCGTGCCGATGGCCGCCTTTGCCGCCACCACCAGCAAGATTAAAATCGGGTCCGGCGTTGTCAACAACTGGACACGCAACACCGCTGTGATGGCCGCCACCTTCCTAACGCTAGACGACCTCGCACAAGACCGGATTCTGTACGGCGTCGGGGCCTGGTGGGACCCCCTCGCCAAGAACGTCGGCATCGACCGCCGCAAACCGCTAACCGCCATGCGCGAACATATCGACGTGATGCGCCGCCTACTCAACCGTGAGCGCGTTACCTTCGACGGCGAATTTGTCCACATGAACGGCGTCGAGCTTGACGTGGTACATGGGCGCAAAGAACCGCGCAACGTCCCGCTTTACATCGGTGCCACCGGCCCGAAAATGCTCGAACTCACCGGCGAAATTGCCGACGGCGTGGTTTTGAACTATCTTGTTTCCCCGGCCTACAACGAAACCGCCATCCAACGCCTAGCAGATGGCGCGAAGAAAGCCGGTAAAACCATTGACGACATCGACCGCCCGCAGTTGGTCGTCTGCTCCGTCGATCAAGACCGCAAAAAAGCCCTGGACGGCGCACGCAAGCTCGTCACCCAATACCTGGGCCAGCAGCCCCACATCATGAAAGCTAGCGGCGTCAGCCAAGAGCTACTCGACGAGATCAACCAGGTCTTAACATGGCCTGCCAGCGAAGAAGAGATCGAAAAAGCGATGCACCTTGTCCCCGACGACGTGGTACAACTCATCACCGCTAGCGGCACCCCAGAAGAAGTGAAAGCCAAGGTCCGTGAGTACGTCAGCGCCGGGGCCACCTGCCCGATCTTGTACCCGCTTGGGCCGGATGTCAGATACATGATCGACATCTTCGCGGACGGCTATTCGTCCTAAACCGAACCGCCGCCCTGTGATAGACTTCGGCCCACATCACAGGGCCGTATAACCAGGGGATAGCCCTTTGACCCCACAACCTCACCCCACTCATGACCTTACAGTGGGCGTCTGGTGCGGACGCTCACTGTTTTTATGGTGCCTGGGCCTACCGTTAGTCGTCCTACTCGCATTTGTGATCCCGGCCTGGCTGGTCGGGCGCGAACTTGTGCTGCCGCTAGACGATGTTTACATCCACTTTCAATACGCCTCCCAGCTTGCACGCGGCAGATTTTATGAGTATAACCCCGGTTTGCCGCCGTCATCCGGCGCGACCAGCTTATTATATCCCTACCTACTCGCGCTTGGCGCATGGCTCCGCCTGGACGGACTCGCGCTGGGCTATTGGGCGCTTATTCTCGCTTATCTCGCCCTGGTTGCCGCCTGCTACGCGCTGATATGCC